>CAYWXY010000017.1:8725-27552 GCA_964462555.1 uncultured Pseudomonadota bacterium
TAAGGGTGTAAATTAACTCTCCAACTCCTCGCCCGTCAATTTGGACCGGAGTTCGGCCATCTCGACCTTGATGAGGGCATCGGATGCATCATCTTCCTTAAGTTGGTTGTGACGAAGATCGAGGATCTTATCGACCAGCCAATTTTCCTTAATGACATTTCTTAAAATCGCAACCTCGGATGCAGAGTAAGTTGAGGCCCCGACACGATGTTCCTGAAAGGCCTCCCACGAGAGAGGGCATTTCTTTTTCACAAACTCGGCCATCGCATCAGCGTAAACACGAATCTCCTTTTGTGCATGTGTATCCATCCGAAGCTGCAGAAAGTGGAGGAGATTGTGCAAATCAATCTTCCAATACCACTCCGTATATGTTGAGAGCGGCAAGTTCGCCCGCGCAACCTCGCGCGCAACACCCTTATCGATATAATCGTGGTAATGGGCGAAGATCGTCTCTTGATCGGTCTTGAACATTTGCAATAATTCTGAATTTGTCGGTTCCGGGATCGCCTCATCTGTTGAACCCTGACGATTGATCTTCGATTGCTGACGGAGATCGTCTTTCGTTGGCTGCCAGACCGTATCTTCCATGATCGAATAGCGGCCACTGATTTCATTAACGTTCGCCGTCCGGTGACGGATCCACTGCCGTGCGACAAAGATCGGCATCTTGCAATGGAACTTGAATTCGACCATCTCAAATGGGCTGTTGTGTTGGTGTTTTAAGAGATAATGGATGAGACCGCGGTCCCGACGCTGACTCTTGGTTCCCTTGCCGTAAGAAACCCGAGCGGCCTGGACCACAGCACCGTCGTCCCCCATAACATCGACCAGACGGACAAAACCCTGATCAAGGCACTTGATCGTATTTTCCTCATTCATTACGGAATCTTCCTTGGCATTTACGAGCTCTAATTCAGACATGGCGTACTCCCTTCAGGTTCCCTACTAATCAGAATATGAGGGGAGGAGCAAGCGAAATCAGGGGACGGACGATCTTACCTCGGGAGGGATTATCTATGGGACATGTCTATAAATAGCCTATCGATCAGTGAATAGACTCGATGATTCATTGTTAATACACGACTGAGTTTTTCATTTCTGAGGGCTAACTGAAGCACTACCTTCGCATGACCACCATCAGATGATTCGACGATGAACATGCTCGGTTCATCAGGTGATAGGCGAACCTCTAGGTCGTAACTATCATAGGTTCCGACCAATTCATCAAGTCGATGAGAATAATTTTCTATCAGGGTTGTTACAGAATAGAAGGCAAAGCTGTTAAAAAAGGACCGTTCTCCCGGAGCTAATTCATTTCTAATCAGCGCTGGATCATCAGCCGGCATGGTGACAGAGACCCTTTTTAATCGATGATCAAGATCGGAAAAGTCGTTTGAGAAATCTCTATAGGCCACAACTTCAAATCGAGCTCCAGGAATGGCAGGTACTGTGCTCTGCGGCTGAAAATTGATTTTAGGTGTTGGATGTTGCCGGAGAGTCTGTTCTCGTATTCCTTGTTTTAAGGGAATAGCAGTGTTTCCGTCGACCCAGTTGAGATCGTGCCACAGATGAAGATGGTTTAAGATAGGGCTCAAGGGTATTCTTTGTCTGGGGCCAACTGTTTGGGCCCACAGTTCCATGTGTACCTCTAAGAGCTCACTTCCAATAAAGCCATCGGCGTAAAGGTCAAGCATTTCTGCTGTCACTCCATAGAGGTCGACGACTAAAATATTTGTCCCTGTATCGAGTTGATATGATCGTTCGTGTTTTTTCCCCTTGTCCATTCGTACGCGGACGCAGTACGGGGGAAGATTTTTGGGTTGTCCAGCCGCAGGCCCTTGATGCAGGTATATTCGAATCTCAGAAAAGTTGAGATTGATGCCTTCTGCAATCGAACCGATCATGCGGTGAATGGCTGGGTTGACTCCCATAATAGTCGGGAGATTATTCCAGTCGACGGTAAGGACGCCCGGTCTCTTTTGATTTTCAAGAACAACAGAACGAGATGTGTTTCCCGTACCGAGTGATATTCCTGGAACCTTTCCAAAACGGCGTTTCGCCTGTTCCATGAATGCAGAAGGTGTTCCGACTCCAACTCCAACTCTAATCTTAGCGACGTCCTTTCCTGCCATTTTCTGAAGATGAGAACCGATCTTAACAGGTTGGAATTGCCCAGTGGTCTTAATCGCGGCAACCAACTTCACTTCTTGTAATGTAGGTTTAGGACCTAGAAAAAATTTTCCGGCTCGAATCGCAGGTTTTCCTGTGGGTGGCGTCATAAAAATACTCCTCTGCCACTCCGACCCTATTTATTTATCGGCAATTTTCGTCATTTGTTGCTTGGATTCTATTATTTTCAATAAAATCAAATAGATAGCAAGTCGATTTTAGAGGGAGAATCAAGCGAAATCAGGTTCTAGAAATCGGGATGGTGGATGGCTTGATGTAACAGATAATGGACTCGGGATTCACTGTGAGAGCCAAAAGCACCTGACTCTATTTTTACGCGGTCAAGTGGAAGATGAATCTGGACCCGAGATCGATCATGTTGCCCTTCAAGAATCCTGAGACCTGCACTATCACGCGTTAAGTAAACTTCAAGATTGAGGACTTTGAATCCCTCTGCGATCTGGCGAAGCGTCTTCAGATGAGCATCAAGAAGAGTTCTAGCAATATGGTAACCAAAGTCGGCAAAATAGTCATACGAGTTCAAGGTATCTGCCAATTCTCTGTTAAGAAGTTCGAGGTCATCCGCCGGAATCGATACAGAAAGGCGAAGTTCAAGGTCAGGCAATGTTTTGAAAAAGGGTGCCAGGCCGGGGAGGTCTTCTGGTGAAAGGATTTCCATTCTGAATCGGGCCTTGGGGATGGCAGGCATTTCCAGTGGGAGTATGCGAATGGGTGAGGATGGTGATAATCGGATTGTTTGTGAGGTTACCCCCTCGTTTAAGAGAAGAGATGTACCTTTATGTTCCCATAGAAGTCGAGTCCGGAGGCCAATATTTTTAAAAAAATCTCTAAGTGGGATGGTCTGAGAAATTCCCATCGATTTCCCCAAAATGTCAAAGTAGGCCGAGTTGATTTCGCTCGTGAGGAATCCCTCAGCGTAGCTTGAAAGGAGGCTGCTTGTCATTCCAAAGAGGTCGATTACCATGATGCCGCGCTCCGTATTCAAGGCATACCATCGTTCGTTCGGCGTTTCAATGTCACCCCGAACCATCGTCCATTGTTTCGAAAGTTTTGGAACCTTCCTCGGTCCGTCGCTATGGATATAGATGCGGACTTCCGACAAGTTGGGCGTCGAATGCTCGGCAAGGCTCGTTGCTAAGCGGTTGGCCAATGTTTCTGCCATGGAGGAGGCCGTTCCCTTCAAATCATGCCAATCGATCGATACAACGCCCGGGGTATGCTGCCCGGCAAGAGGGAGCGACAGGCGAGACGTTGAATAGGGCCCCGTTCCTCCATGAAAGTGGAGGCGTGGCATGGCGCTAATCGCCAAACCACTGATTAGTCGATCGAATGGTCTTGCGAAGAGACGAAGACCTTTGACAAGAAGTGATGGGCTTTTCTCAATCGGTGCATTCGGGTCTTTTGCGACTCGTGTGGCGTAATCAGCAAAACGGGCCACATTCATAGGTGCGAGACCTTCAACCAGATCCAAAGAGCCATCGGTCACAACACCGGATTCAACGTTATCAATAACAACGGTATCTGTCATTGGAGGTGCGAGCATCGGTTCACCAATGATTGATGGTAGAGAAATCCCCACTCGGCCCGTAACCCGATCCAAGGCCCTGCCAACCCTCGACGAAACCGCATCGGGTAAAATTGTTTTTCCACGCAATATAATGTTACGGCACCTTGTCACAAAAATTCTCCTATTCTACTTCAGTCTCAATCCGAGGCTTCGAGGCCTCAATGGCCAGATTGAGCAAGACCCTTATCCTCTGATCGCTAGAGGGGTTGGGGTCCGACAAAAATGCCACCTCTCCAAGCGGAAGGTGTGCGGCTATCGAGAGTTCTCTGTCGGAAATGGGGGCAACGCTAAAGTTTGCATCAGAAGGTGTCAGGAAAATAGAGAGGCCAACCTTGTGAGTAGTTCTAATAATGTTTGCATCGATGGGTGGAAGACCGTTTTGAAATTGCGCAATAATCTGTCGTGCAAAATTTTCAAAATAATCCTTTGCGCCCATATTGGGTCCGAGTTCGGCCGCCAGTAATGCACGGTTGTCGGCTGGGATCGATATCGAAACATCCCACCTCGTGTGATCGATACTTCTATCATTTACACTAGGGGCCCCGGTAAAATTATCAAACTTGACGAGAAATGAAGCCCCAGCGATATGTGGCAATGTTGGTCCAGCTATGTTGCTCCAAATACCATCTCTATATAACAGTATAGAGGATCCTTGGTGCCTCCAATAAAGTTCTGTAGACCAAGTAAGTAGATTTCCGAAAAATCTAATAATGGGTACAGCGAGCGATTGTGCAATGAGCGATGGGTAGAGGCGATCCATCTCTTGTCCAATGAATCCATTTGCATATCGTTCAAGGAGTCTCTCTGTTATTTTAAACAGATGAACAGCAAGCGTCCTGAAGTCAGGATCAAAGACATATAATCGTTCACTCTTATGCCCCTCACCTGTTTGAATCGAAATTTCTCCATCTCGAGGGGGAGTCTTGAATGTTTTGGCCCTTCCGCTGTGGAGAAATATTTTTACTTCATTGAGGTCCAGTGTTGTATTGCGGGCAACTGACGATAAGAGGAGGGCGATACCTTCGCTGAGATTCTCACTGTCAATAACCGGTGGACCAAATGGTGTGAGCGAGGCGATTAAGGCTCTACCCAATACGTCGCCGGGTGCTCCATAAAAATCACTCCAATCGATTGTTACACTGCTTGAACTGGGCCGGTAATCAATCGTATCTGTTAGTGATGTTGCTGGAGGTGCGATTTCTTTTCCCCCATGAAACTCAAGCGAGGGCAGGTCCGTTAGCATAAACCCATCTCTGAATCGTTTGAGTGGAGCTAAGAAGCCGGCGCTGTCATCGGTTGCGGTAACATCATTGAGGTCGGTATCTACTGTTGGCAGTTCGGGTATGACATCGCCCGCGAGAATTGGTAAAACTAGGGCACTTTTTCCAATAATTCGATCTACAACCCTAGTTACACCTCGAGTCACAACCTCGGGTATAATCATTTTCCCCCTTGGTACAATTGTTCGTGGTCCTGCCATGAAAGTCTCCTTATATTATCAGAGTAATTCCCCTCTTTTTCTAATGGCGATACGTAAAAGTTTTCCAACGCGGGAGATGTGAGATTCTCCTCTAGGAATTTCTGAAAGGGGGACTTTTACGTCGACTTTGATTGTTGATCTATCCGCGTCGTTGATGACGAAGTCGGCTTCAGATCGTGTTAGTGCGATTGAGATGTCAACGGCCCCGGCACGCTCACGTGCTATGGCACCAAGGGGTGTTCCGTTTGAATCGATGTAGCCAGTAAGGAGCTCAGCGAATGTCGCAAAAAAGCGGTGGCCGCGGCCATGGCCGAAAGACTCAACTTCATTTTCTAAGAGTTCCCGATCATCGGCGGGGATGGATATTGAGGCGCTATAGCGGGTCCTATGTCCCCGATCCAAGGTGATATTATCAAGTCGAACGACAAGTCTGGAGCCAGGAATGCTGGGTAGTGTAAATGATTGTGGTTCAATATTAGGAGGTGTTCTCCACTGACCATCTTTGTAAAGAGGGATCGAGGAGCCGCCGTGTTGCCAATAAATTTCTGTGTCGGCGTTTTTAGGAGCAGTGAGAAAATATTTGGCAGGGGTTACGGTAAGAGATTGAGCAAGGAGTGATGGGTAAAGATTATCGATCTCCTGTTGAATAAACCCATCAGCGTATTGAGTCAGAAGTCTTTCACTTACTCTAAATAGATGAATAACAAGAGACCTGCGAGCTGGTATGAGACTGTAGAGTCGGTTGCCGTGCCGGCCATCGCCTCTCTGCTCATGAAACCGTTCAAATACGGACGATTCTCCAGGGGGTTTCATTCGGCCGCTGTGGAGAAAGACGGTAATTTCATCGAGACGTAGAGACACATTGCGGGCAATGCTGGAAAGGAGGCGTTCGACGGCGGCGGTTAGGCGATGGTCAATTGATCGAGTCGACACATTGCTCCAATCAACCGTTGCTCGGTTCGGTTTTGGGACGTTGTCCATGGCGTCCGTAAGAGATGTTGACGAAGTGGCAATCGGACCTCCGCCATGAAAATGGAGAGGTGGCAGCGTGTTGAGCGAAAAATCTGCCGCGAATCGTTTGAGCGGACTCAAAAAACCAGCGCTGGCATCGGTCGCGATAACATCATTGAGGCCGGCATCTACTGTTGGCAGTTCGAGCACAACATCACCAACGAGAGTTGGTAAAACTGGGGCTCTATTTCCAATAATTCGATCCACTACCCTGGTCACACTTCGAGTAACAACATCGGGTAAAATTGTTTTCCCTCTTGGAATAATTGTCCTTGGTCCCGACATAAAACCTCCTTATAAACTAGTTTTCAATTCACTCGAACTATCGGCTTCATTCCAGAAAAGTTCCGTGATTTCATACATTTCTGTTCCCTAAAGGAAACGCCCGAAAAGGACGCAACTTTTGAGGGATATAGCCGATATTACCAATGCAGCGGGCTAGTCTCTTATAAGGAACTGGCCAATGACAAAAACGGGCACAAAAATAGGGCGATTACTTCCCTCATTCCGAACGATTCTGGATCAAAGTCCGATTCAGATTAAAACTCCTCTGATTCAAACACTCCAAACAACTGGAATTAAGCTTCCCACAGCTCGTCTGACAGGCGGTGTTCCCGTAACTGTAGGTGTGACTGCAACGCCATTTGCCAAAGAAGCAAATGTCTTTGTCACCACCGCCGGTACATTTACGGTCGAGGCTCCAAGGGATAATAGACATCCGCGTCTATTTGCTGCCTCCGATTCGGGTGGGGGAAACTCTGACGGTTCCGATCGAACGGCAGCAGCAGAGCGAGAACTAAAAAGTCAGTTTCAGGTGCTTGATGGACATATGAGAGCGTGGAGAAACTTTGCCAGAAGTAGAATTCCCCCTCAGGAACGCCTCGCAGCCATTGAGCCATATATTAATAAAGCAGAAACAATCGTTCGACGTTTGCTTGCGGCCTACGAAATTACCGGAATCGAAAGAAGTGCCGAAATTCTCCATCTCATGATGTGTGTCGCTAGAGGAGAACCAGCGACAAGGTTTAGAGATGGTATAGAATATAATTTAACGAAGGCACTCAAAAGATCCGGAATAATATCGGAGGATAACCGTTGGGTGGGGCTCTCAACTGAACAGATCAGGCAATTTAACTCATTTCTGCTAAGTGGTTCAGACGTCGTTATTCCCTTGCTGCAACCGATGTTAAGTTCTGGTCGAATAGTTTCAGGTGAAGATTTCCTGGGCCTTATGGCATTAGCCAAACGATTCGAACCAATGAGCGACGAATCAAAAAGTTTCTTTTTCCATTTCTATCGTCATACGCGTGGCGCCGTTGGTGCTGGTCAATATCAGGGATATCACGTATTCAATTTTCCCAGCAATGCAACAGTAGAAAAATTGTCAATGGCGCTTGATGCGTTCGAGTCTCGGATGAGACCGGAGGAGTTGAGACAGAGACTCGAAACCCTCCGTCAAGATCCTCCCATCCCCTTTTGGAAGCCGGTGTCTCTTGCGGTCATCGAGGCCGAATTGGACGATATGGAGTCACGTGACACAACCCCTCGAGAGCTTCTCGAGATTGGGATGGCTATCACGGCCATCGAGTGGGTATCGACACAGGAAAAGCTGAGTTCCCCGACAAAAAAGGGAGATACACTTTCTTGGCAACTTGAAGGGACCTTGGCCGCATTTGGTCGCACATTGAGTACATCAGACCTCAAGGAAGGTCGATGGCATGAAATGGGGAAGGTTGTTGCCATTTCATTTGCGAGATATCTTTCGTATGAATCCCCCTTTCTGCAAGCCGTATTGTCACCGATCTTATCGCATGCGCTCTCACATCCCCATTGGCAAGTTCGATATGCGGCCGTCCGCGCATTAAGGGTGACGGCACAAAACCTGCCAAGGGATATGAAAGATTGGGTAAAAGTGGGTCTTGCTCAGTCGGCTAAGGATAGATCGTGGAGGGTTCAAGTTGAGGCAAAGACAACGCTTGCGACTATTGCACCACGTATCACAAATAGACAACTAATCGATAGGCTTGGTCTTGGTGATCATGCGGTTAGACTTGCTCGTTCAACCTCTAGAGAGGCACGCAAGGCGGCATTCGAGTTTGCGGATGCCGTTTGGTCCGAAATGAGCTTGCAAGAAAGAGATGCCTTCGAGGCGACGGCAACTCCAAAAATGGGATCGCAGGATCATGATGCTCGCGGTGCTATGGCTCCATATCGTGTTAAATATGACACGGGAATCATGGAGCGGCATCTCCAGCATCTGATCAAGCAGTGGGACAACCTTGGTCACGCGACTAAAAGGATGATTGCAGAGGCTCCCTCGGTTATCGAGGCTATCGCGAATCCCAGGAACAGAAGGCTTGCCAATCTTCCAACGTTTCTAAAGCTCTTTTCCGCTGTTGCCACGGAGAGAAGCCTTGAGGCCTTAAGGTTGAGGCTGTGGCCATCAGATAAGGTCAGGAATGATCGGGGCTTGGTATATCCAGATATAAATTCAGGGAATGTTGGCTTTCTCTCACGAATCGGTCTCGGTATCTGGCCTAAGGGTGAGAGGGTTCAGGTGATGATGGATGTCATAGCAATGATGACTCGGCCAAGGAACGTTGAGTGGAAAAGTTTTTTGACGTCTCTAGAGACTTTCATGGGCGGGGCAACGCATCAAGAAAGGGGCGCAGTACGCGAACAAATAGAAGAAAGGATGGATGAAATTACGCAGACACTGGCAGAGGCGTCTTCATACGACAATCCTCTTGTCGCTGCTATTTATGATTACCTCGGTGCTCTAAGGTCCGAAACGAGAGAGGCTCTAATAGATGAACGTTTTTACCTTCGTCGAGCATTGCTCCGATTATCAAATGTCTTTCCCAGCTGGCAGACGAAAAAGACGCTCCAACTCTTTTTACGAGCGTCCCCCTTTGTGAAGCAGGCACTTCAAAAGGTTATCGATACTTCAGATTTACCCAGGACTCACTACAGAATATTGATGAAAACAATCTTCCAGCAGTTCTTGGCCAAAGGTGGGCAGAAAGAACTCTCCAGACATCTCATTGCCAAGGCCGGGTCGCGAGGAGCACTGGAACAGGTTGTCAATTTCTATAGGCTCTTCAACGACCTTCCAGAAGAGGTGAGAAATGCATTTGAAAGATATGTCAAACGAATGACGAGGAAAACGTTGGTAGGACTCCCCGATCATAAGCGTGCCAAATATCCAAAAGGACACCTCCTTCTCAATCCACGGAAGGCGGTTAAACATCTTCGAAAATTTTTGGTAAAAAGATTTATTGATGGTCTTGGGGTTTCAGGGTTAAAGCTTTTATTTGTGAGGGATCATCTAGAGAGTCATGCGGCGACATGGGAAGCGGGCAGGCTTTTGCAAAATCTAACAACAATGCAATCATTTTCTGCGGAAAGAGGCCGGGCAGCCATAGCTGAATTTGTTGTGAGCGCAACGTCTGCATCAGCAGAGGAGTCTTCCAAAAGTGGTGGCTGGGTCAGGATTTTCAATCCGAGACGATATGAAGGGCTTTCGGGAATCTTTTCTGGCGATTTCCTCGATAGATGGGGAAATGGAGATAAAGATTATGCCATCCCACTCGGCATATTGGATCCACAAAGGGCGGTTGCTGAGGACCCAAAGGCACTCATTCGAAGCCATTACTCCTTTACGCTTCAGCAGATGGGAAACCATATGAGTATCCCAGGTGTTTCACATTTGAGTTACGCAGAATTGGTCCGGGCGATAAAGATGCATATTCATCGTTTCCAATCTGGGGAGGAGGGTGTTGTTTCCTGGAAGGAGCAATTTGATGGATTGATCGATAATATGGGAAGGTTAGAGAGAATTGCACCAAAGGATGTTGAGCCGGTTATCGAATTTGCGCGGACACATGCTGACAGTCTGAATGGTTCATTTTCTCATGAGGTCGTGAATGACCTGGTTGAGCTCTCCAGAAATCTGGATGCCAGTGCGATCGAAGGAACGGCGTGGTTGGTTATCACATCGGATCCGGCAGCATTTCTAGAGGCCGGGCATTCGCCGATCGTGACATGTCAAGATCCTCGAAGGCGTACGGGTTTAAACGATCAGGGACAACCGATTTACCGGGCCAGGGATGGACGCTTCCGTGTGGCAAAGGTGGTTATCGACGATCACCTTCAGGTAAGTAATGGCGTCATTCGATACAGTGATGATGCAAGAACGGTTGCGAGAACATTTCTCGAAGTGACAACAGATGACGGTTTGGCAAATACCACCGATCGCCCTCATCTTTTGGTTGAACGATTGTATGCTGCCGGCGGATTCGTTTACAGACAATTGCTAGAGACGGAACTCAGAAAATTCGCCGATGGCGAGCTGAAGATAGATCCTGATAAAGATGTTCATGTTGTCTTTGGCAAAAAAGGAAATCCTCCAAGGCATCTCCCCGACAATAACCCTGTATACCGCGACACATTTAGATAACAGGTTGATTATTTGGATGGGCTAAGCTGTCCTGTTTTTCAAAAGCCTGTTTTAATTTCGGTAATATTCCAGGGGCTCTCTTTTTCACTTTATCATATTCATAGGGACCGGTGAATATTGATTTTATAATCGAATCTACTTCTTGATTATACTCATGTGCCCTAATGTCATCACGGATTTGAGGATAGACTGTAACAAAAAATTCACCTGAATAATAATAAAACCTTCGACGATTATGACTCATCGTGCGTTCATATTTGCTAATTTGTGCTAGCTGGATGAGCTTTTTTCTCATGCCCGGCTCCTTCATGTCTTCGTGGATGACAGGAAGGACTCGTTGTAATTCCCACTCGGTCCTCAGATATTTCATTAATTCTCTCAAGGTAAGCCAATATTCCTTTATCCCCTCATATCCATTCTCTCTGAACTCACCACGGATTAGAGGAAAAGCATGTTTGAACAAGACTTTAGACCATCCACCTGCAACCTTTGCCATTTTAACAAGGTCGTCTCTCATCTTCGAATCTTTAAACTCCTCCGAAGTGTGTGAAACCACAGCATACAAAACAGAAGAATCTCCCGCAGCATCAACCATATCAACTAAACCTGCCCTCATTGCGGGATCTTTTAATTCCTCTTTTAGATGTAGAATTACATTAGTGAATAAATCTTCAACTCTATATCCTCTTGTCTTAACTAGTTGCACCATATCTTTTCTTATTTCAGGATTCTTAAGCTCTTCACGCATTTGATGGAAAATCGATTTACAAAAATCTCCTTTGTAAGATGTCTTGGATAGTATTTCCGCAAAGTCACGACAATAGTCCCTAACGCCCTCATATCCCCCTGTCCTAAACTCCTCCCTAATGTCTGAAAACGCATATCTAAAGATAAAATAAGATAATTCTCCCACGTCTTGGGCCATCTTGATCAATTCAGCCCTCATCTTGGGGTCTCTAAACTCTCCTTGAATATTTGCAAACCCCTCCGGTAAGAAATAACGTGATTTGCGACCAAGGTTCTTGAACAATTTTACCAAATCCCATCTCATCTCTGGATCGTTAATTGCCTCTTTAATAATCTCTGTAGCTCCGTCCTTTAAGCGCTTTACTTTATATTGAGAAGACATGAGATATAGCGCCAATCTCATCTCAGGATCACTGCATTCGTCAGGAAGAGCCTTGCTACGACAGAACGCTTCATCATCAAGCACCATATATGTTACACCGGTACCTATTGCATAATTTTCAAGTCCAGAAAAAATTTTGCACCAGAAATTCCAAAGGCCCATATCGAAATTTGTGGAATGCCTATCCCATCTTCTTCTGGATAATTCAGCAATCTCTGGAAATAGGTGTTTGAAAAGTGTTTTCGAATTTTCGCCTGCGCGGATAGCCATTTTTGTTAATTCCGCCCTACTTTTCGGATCCTTGAACTCTTTGTAGGGTTCGCGCACTTCTGGATGAAAATATAAAAAAGCCTGATCTATTTTTTTAGAGGCCTGAGAAATCTTTTTGGCAAGTAATTGAGTTCCTCGCTGAAGTAGTTTAGCAGCTGGTGTCTGAGAAGACGTATTATCTCCCACGTATTGATCTGGATGCACCCTCTCTTGGTTTTTCGAAACGGTGCCAGCGGGTTTACTATCTCCACTTAAGGACTTTGATAGATCGATAGTGTTTTTAGCTATTCTAGGAACACCCATTTCTATTCCTCCAGTTATTTTACCCTTCGTGTCTCTATTATCGTTAATTTCCGAAAATAATTGCGGACTTTTAGAAATATCTGTTTCTACTAAGAAACACGGAAGAGGTTGATTTTTTTGGAGTCCTCTATATATTCAGGAATGATGATTTTTCCATCCAAACCCATCCGATCCCTTCCTATCCTCTCCGAACCCAGTCCAATGGGTTGGGAAGGTTTAGGATGGATTGGGAGGGGATAGGAGGCTCCATGAAAAAAATGGTATTAACGTTGGCTGTAACATTCTTGACGTCACTTATCATCATACCGTTGGCTAATGCAGGTGACTATTGTGATAAATTCCCCAATCGGTGCCGGGAAAGGCGCTATCAGAACAAAACTCCGGGGGGACATTATCAAAACAAGACCGTTGATGGTCGGCGGGCCAAGAGTGTTCGCGAAAAATGCTGGGATAAGAATAACGACGGTTGGATGAATCCTGCCGAGATAAAAAAGATGAACAGCACGAAGAAGGCCTGCCCTTAAGCTTGACAAACCGCTAGCACACCTTATCTATTGATATTATTGGATATTTTCGCTCGATCTTTATTGGTTGATTTAGCAACTTGGGAGGTCTAACTATCCGATAATACTAATAGAAGGGACACGTGTAGGTTTGCATGATTGATAAGATATCAACATTGCTGGCGCAACTGCCACCGAACTGGATGAGCCGGGTGACCGCCCGGGCTGGACAGACCGGTTCGCCCGAGTCCGAGATGCGCAAGCTCTTCGGTGAGCCCCTTCCCAAGCCGGTCAATCCGAACGATCTCTCTCCTGAAATGCGGGCGCTTTTTGCCGCCTATGGCATGCTCGAAAAAATCAAGAACAAGCTCGAATGGATTACCCGTCGAAAAGGCGGCAAGATTATTCCGGCCAAAAATACGGTTGCCTGTGTTGATGAAGATGACAACATCTATATGGGTGTCGGTTTCTTAGAAAAATATCACGAAGACGAAGATCTGATCGCCGGCATCATGGCCCACGAGTGGGGACATATGCTGAGTGAGTTGCCGCCGGGAACCGATCTGTCACATCTCAATTGGGATCAGGTCCATGCGCTACGGCGAGACGAAGAGTCGGCCGCCGATGCATTCGCCGGACGTGCTCTTTTTCAGATGGGATATGAGATCAATAAGATGATCGCGTTCCTGGATAAAATTGACAAAGTCGATCGTAAGACAAAGACGCAAAAATACCACTCAGCCAAGGTTCGTGCCGAAATTCTCCGCCAGGCCTTCAAGGCACAGAAAAACGCCGTCGACCAGATTAAAAAGCTGTTCGGCGATCGTACGGATATCATTGATCCATCCAAGTCCCGCCTAATTGCAGTGGCATAACAACCTCCATTATGTTAGAAATATTTGACTCCGGGCAAACCCCGGAGGTTGAATTGTAAGCAGGGGGAATTATGTTCAATCAAGTCATGATGGTTTTGGCGTTCATTACGCTCTTCCTAAACCTCTTCTTGGGCCTCTTGGCGCTGACACAAAGTCGCAAAAACAGCATCTATCGTTCCTTTTTTCTGATGAACGCCATTCAGGTTGTTTGGCACGTCAGCTACTACATTACAATTCGAACCCACTACATTGAAATGGCCGACATCATTATTCTGGAGTGTTCCTCGGTCTTGATCCCTGCCATTTTACTTCACTTTGTTCTTCGCATCACAAAGAACGAACATCCGGTAAAATTCCTGGTCTTAGGGTATGGTCTTGCCTTTGCCTGGTGTGTTGTTTTTATTGTTTCATCGATCACGATATGGCGAACAGTGGCGGCTCTCACCGGTCTTACTGTCCTCTTTCTGGGGATCATCAGTATGACGCTGTTGATTCGTGCAATCATGCGAGTTCAGCATGGCGTCGAGCGGCGCTGTCTTGTCGTTATTGCCATCGGTTTTTTGATTTATCTGATCCTGGGTGCCGGCGACTATCTCCTTTGCTACCTCTATGACTTTTATCTCTTCATCGGTGTTATTGGCAGCTTGATCTTTTCCATTTGTATTGCTTGGGCGGTCTTTACGTACCAGCTGCTAGACCTTAAGGAATCAGTGCGCCAGGCCATCTGGTCGCTCATCGTTTTTGCAATATTGTACTTTTTGTATCTGGGCGTGCATCGTCTCGTTATTAGTGTAAAGGGGATGGGACCATTGGCCCTTGTGATCAGCGTCTTAGTTGTTGCATATGTATTAAGTCCCCTTGGTCCACGCCGAATTCGCGAGGGTTTTCATTCCATCTTTTTCCCCGACAAGATTACACTTGTTGATATCATCAACTTATTTGTTACGGACGTGGCAGGAATTTCCGATGTAAACAACTTGACCTCCCGTTATCTCAGCAGTGTGACAGAGGGGCTTTCGTCTCACTCGGGAGCACTCTATTTTTATAATAAGGATGGTGTGCCGGCCCTTGCGGGTTATTCTGGAGATGGGCCACCACTTTCTGTTTCAAAAGGAATAATGAATGGAATCAAGAAGAAGCTCGACCGCTTTCACGGATTTCATAAATTATATATTGATATCGGTCATGGTAACAAAGAAGAGAAGGTCTACGCCCTAAGTCTCCATCGGGGTGAAGTGAGGACTGTTCTGTTGTTTAAAGAGAGTCAGTCTAGAGGACATCTAACGACATTGGAACAGCGGTTTCTGGAAATATTAACAGCAGAATTTACGACAACCCTCCTAAGGCTTCGGGAGGAAGATCAGAATAAGCCCGCGAAATCTTCGGAAACAACACGCTTTGGTCCCTTTGTTGGGGGGAGCCAACCAATGCGGGATCTCTACGACTCGATCCGAAAGGTCTCTTCGTCTGATGCAACAGTTTTGATTACGGGCGAGAGTGGCACAGGCAAAGAGCTGGTGGCCTCAACGATTCACCAACTTAGCAGTCGACGAAATGGGCCACTCGTGGCAGTCAACTGTTCGACATTGACCGGTGATTTGCTTGGAAGTGAACTATTTGGTCATGAGCGGGGTGCATTTACCGGTGCCGTTGCCAGGCGGGTCGGCAAATTTGAGCAGGCCAGTGGCGGGACCCTTTTTCTTGATGAGATTGGTGAGATACCACCGGCAACTCAATCGATGTTACTCCGTGTGTTGGAAGACAAACGGATTGTGCGTCTGGGTGGCACCCAATCAATCAAGGTCGATGTTCGGATCATTGCGGCAACGAATAGCGATTTGGCTAAAGAGGTTAAAGATGGACATTTTCGCGAGGATCTTTTTTACCGCCTTAATGTCATTCCAATCCAAATGCCTCCGCTGCGTGAACGGACCGATGACATTCCGTTATTGGTCGACTATTATATTGAAGAGGTCTCCAGACGTTTTTCAAAAACAATAACTGGGATCAATCAAAAGGCGCTTACGCAACTCGCCAACCATTCTTGGCCGGGAAATGTGAGAGAGCTGGCTAACACGATTGAGCGTGCCGTCCTGGTGGCCGAGTCGACAATGATTACATCCGACGATCTTGGCTTTGAGATGGGGGTAACGCACCAGGTTCTCTCTCTCAAGGATGTCGAAGATGGGGCCGAGCGAGATGCCCTGGTTGCAGCCCTCAAGAAGACGAACGGCAATGTCACACATGCCGCTAAATTGCTTGGGGTTTCACGCGTCACTCTCCAAAAGAAGATGAAAAAATATCAGTTACGCGACCTTTTTCGCTAAGATCACCGCCAAAAAATCCCATAGAGGTGCTAAGGG
The DNA here is from genome assembly GCA_964462555.1 of uncultured Pseudomonadota bacterium. Lineage (GTDB taxonomy): Bacteria > UBA10199 > UBA10199 > CAYWXY01 > CAYWXY01. The sequence goes on from CAYWXY010000017.1 coordinate 24,876, forward strand.
TGCTTAGCACTTGAGCACCATTTCGCCTTAGCACCTCTTCCCGAAAAACCAATAACTTATTGAAATTTATGAACAATCTATTTTGCCGTCTCTTGGCACGCCGATTGCTCTATTAATCGTCAGGAAATCACACTTCTCCCATAGTGGGAGGGGGCTGATGAGAGGAGGGGTCATGCGAAAGGTATTATCATGGTGGGATAATTGGTGGGGGCGTCTTTGGTGTGCTTTATGCGTCACAATAACGCTCCTGACACTTAGTACAAATGTACGGGCCTACAGGATTGAAGATGGTGAGATCTTGGACAACGATGACGAGAAGATCATTCTAAAGGGGGTGAGCTGGTTCGGTTTCGAAACCGAGGACTACATTGCTCATGGTCTTTGGAGCCGAAACTACAAAGACATGGTCGAGCAGATCGACCAGCTTGGATTCAATGCGGTACGAATTCCATTTTGTCCGACGACATTAGAGGATGTTCCAGTATCGTCGGGTACCAATTTTTACATCAATCCGGAACTCGCGGGACTCAATTCCCTCGAGATCCTAGACAAGGTGGTTGAGGAATTTGAGTTGCACGGTATTCACATGCTTTTCGATCACCATCGGCCAGACTGCAAGGCGATATCGGAACTGTGGTACACCGAAAGTTATTCCGAAGAGGATTGGATCAACGATCTGGTTTTTATTTCCGAACGGTACGAGTCGTTCGATCATTTCATGGGAATTGATATCAAGAACGAACCGCATGGTCAGGCAACATGGGGAACCGGAAATGCAGCGACCGACTTTGATGCAGCAGCAGAACGTGCAGCGGCCGCCATTCTGGCGACAAACTCAAACATCTTGATCTTCGTTGAGGGAATCGAGATCAACCCGACCTGCAATGGTTACGTGCAACATTTTTGGGGAGGGAATCTCGAACCACTCAACTGCGCGCCGCTCGATATTCCGGCCAGTAACCTGGTCTTGAGTCCGCACGTCTATGGGCCCGACGTTCACAATCAGCCCTACTTCAGTGCGGCTGATTTTCCAGACAATATGCCGGCGATCTGGGATGCCCACTTTGGGCAGTTCCGTGAGAAGGGCTATGTGCTTGCGATTGGTGAGTTTGGTGGAAAGTATGGGGCTGCGGATCCGAACGACAAGATTCTGCAGGATGCACTAGTTGATTATCTGATCGAAAAGGATATCGACCACTCCTTCTATTGGTCGTTCAATCCGAACAGTAGTGATACGGGCGGTATTTTACAGGATGACTGGATCAGCGTGCACGCCGATAAACTAGCGCTTCTCGATCGATACTATGCAGGTGCCACAGAGAGCGTCTTGCCAGATCCTGATCCGGAACCAGATCCTGATCCGGTGATAGAACCAGATCCGAACGAGTCACCGAGTAATGACAAAATCGTTGTCTCCTATTTTCCTTCATGGGGAATCTACGGCGCCGACTACAACGTCAAGGATATCGACGGGTCGAAGGTGACGCACATTAACTATGCGTTCATCAATGTGGTGGACAGCAAGCCGGTCGTCGGTGTGACGCAGACCGGTGTTGCGGATGCTTGGGCAGATTACCAAAAGGCATTTTCAGCCGATAAAAGTATTGATGGTGTGGCTGACACCTGGGATCAAAAACTTCGAGGTAATTTTAATCAGTTAAAGAAGCTGAAAGAGAAATACCCACACATCAAGGTAATATTGACACTGGGTGGGTGGACCTGGTCAGGTGGCTTTTCTGATGCGGCAACGCCAGAGAATCGGGAGTCTTTTGTGGCGGCGGTTATTGACGCATTCATTCATGGAAACCTCCCCTATGATGCATCACAGGGAACGGGTGGTCCGGGAGTTGCTGCCGGCATCTTTGACGGTGTTGAAATTGACTGGGAATATCCTGTCCATGGTGGTCTTGGCGGAAATATCCATCGTCCGGAAGATAAGGAAAATTTTACGGCATTGCTTGCCGAGTTTCGTGAACAACTCGACGCGGTCGATCCTGACCTCTTGCTGAGTATTGCTGCACCGGCTGGCCCGAGCCATATCGATGATCACGAAGTTGATATATTGATCGACTATCTCGATTACATCAGCCTGATGACGTACGACTATCACGGTAGTTGGGATTCGATGACAGGCCTCTTAGCGCCGATGTATCCAGCGAGCGATGACCCCTTTGGCTATGACGGTTTCTCAATGGATGAAACAGTCAATACATACCTAAGTCTTGGTGTGCCGAAGGACAAAATGGTCGTTGGTCTGCCATTCTATGGTCGCAGTTGGACCGGCGTTTCTGCCGGACCGAATGGCGATGGTCTCTTTCAGCCTGCATCGGGTGCAGGTCCAGGACAGCAGGGGGAGCCGGGTATGATCAATTACTATCAGATTGTGGAGGGCTATGCGCCGAATTATGAGGTTCACCTCCATCCAGAGTCGTTAACGAACTATCTCTACACCGGTAACGATTTTATCACCTTCGATGATCCTGAGACTATCATGCGGAAGGGTGCCTATATTGTGGAAAATGATTTGGGTGGTGCGATGTTTTGGAACCTGATGAGTGATGTGCGTGGGAATCCGGCACCTGAGAATTCATTGCTCTATGCACTTGATCAGGCCTTGGGTGGTGTTGTGCCACCAGACCCAGATCCCGAACATGAACCGGAACCTGAGCCCGAACCC
>CAYWXY010000018.1:0-26215 GCA_964462555.1 uncultured Pseudomonadota bacterium
TCGGCACCGTGGATACGAAATCGTGGAGGCTGGAGCGACCGTCTTGGAACCCTGAATATCGGAACGTCACTTACGAGTGCACATTTCCGGAAACAACGAGGGTGATTTCGCCTTTGACCTCTTTTGCACCAAACCGCTCTAAGAGTTCCGAAAGATCGGCGCGAACGGTCTCTTCGTGCATCTTGGTTAGCTCGCGCGAGAATGAAGCCGGACGATCGCCAAGGACATCGAGCAAATCAGTGAGGACTTTCTTTACTTTCCATTTTGAGACGTAAAAAACGAGCGTTGCGGGCAGATCTGCAATGGCCTCAATACGCTTTTTGCGCTTTCCCGGCTTATCGGGCAAAAAACCGACAAAATAGAAACAGTCGGTTGGAAGACCAGAAACCGAAAGGGCTGAAACAACTGCCGAGGCACCAGGAATCGGGACCATCACATGGTCAGTCTCGCGAACCTTCGACACGAGACGGTACCCCGGGTCTGAAATCGTCGGCGTTCCCGCCTCACTCACCAACGCCACATCTTCCCCTCGCGACAAGAGATCAATAATGTGATCCGACTGGTTTTGTTCATTGTGCTCATGATAGGCAATCATCTTGGTATGGATGTCGTAGTGGGATAGAAGTTTACGCGTCTTGCGTGTATCCTCAGACGCAATGACCGAGACCGATTTTAAAATCTCAATCGCCCGAAACGTCATATCGGAGAGATTCCCAATCGGCGTACTGACAATGTAAAGTGTTCCACAACTCCCCATCCCAATCCATCCTATCCCTTCCGATCCCCTCCCAACCCATCCTACTTGCAGGCAATAGGACAACGGCGCCCGCGACCAAAGGCCTTCGTCGTTACCTTGAGTCCCGGAGGTGCCTGACGGCGTTTATATTCACTTCGATCGATCCGACGAACAACATCTTCAACCACCGCCTTCTCAAAACCCATCTCCTTGATCACCGATATCGATCGCCGATCCTCTATATAAGCCTTAAGTATTTGGTCCAAGATATCATAAGGCGGCAGAGAATCCTGATCCGTTTGGTCAGGTTTTAGTTCGGCTGAGGGAGGACGGTCAATAATCCCCGTTGGAATGACCTCACTATCACGATTTATATAACGGGCCAACTCATAGACCATCGTCTTTGGAATATCGGAGATCACGGCTAATCCCCCCGCCATATCCCCATAAAGCGTGCAATACCCAACGGCCAACTCCGACTTGTTTCCGGTCGACAGCACAAGGGCATGGAATTTATTTGAAAAGGCCATCAAGATATTTCCACGGAGACGAGCCTGTAAATTCTCTTCCGTTGTGTCGCTCTCTTTTTTATCAAATTCCGGTGCCAAAAGATCGAGATAGTTTTGATAAAGTTCGTCAATCGATATTGTCTTCAGGGGAATGCTTAGATTCTTGGCCAACGACCGAGCGAGCTTTAAACTCATCTCACTCGAAAAACGGGTCGGCATAGCAATTCCCATAACGTTATCGGCGCCCAGCGCATCGACCGCAATCGCCGCGACCAATGCCGAATCGATTCCACCCGAAAGACCAATCACCACCTTAGAAAAACCACACTTTTTCACATAATCACGAACGCCCAGCACCAATGCCTCATAGACCTCTTCCATCATCTCAAGGTCCTGACGTTTGGGGATCTGCGCAATATGATCCAGATCAACAATGAAGGCATCCTCCACAAAGGCGCCCCCCTCTCGCACGACTCTCCCCTCACCATTTATCAACATTGAACGACCATCGAAGATAAGCTCGTCGTTTCCACCCACCAAGTTGACATAGACAATCGGAATCTTGTACTGACGCGCCACATTGGCGAGGAGGGTCTCCCGAAGCCTCACCTTCTCCACAACAAATGGCGAAGAGGAAATATTAACAATAAACTCCGCCCCCTTCTCAACCAAACGGGCAATCGGGTCAACATTATAAAGACGACGACCACTCAGCTCGGCGTTGTACCAAATATCCTCACAAACCGTGACTCCAAAGGTTCGCCCCTTAAATGTTATGACATCATGTTCGTTTCCTGGCTCGAAATAACGAGCCTCATCAAAAACGTCGTATGTTGGGAGGAGCGTCTTGTTCTGAACGTACTTAACCTGGCCATCGATAATGACAGCCGCAGAGTTGAAGAGACCCTTCCCAGTCGTCGACTCGTTGACTGAGACATGACCGACAATGACAGCAATATCTTTGTCGACCTTTCGGGCCACCTTCTCGAGTGTTTCCACGTTATTCAGAATAAAGGAGGGCCGTTCCAGAAGATCATTCGGCGGATAACCGGTAATCGCCATCTCCGGAAAGACAACGATATCCGCTCCACCCTTTTTGGCCCAATGGATCCGATCCAAAATCTTGGCCAAATTCCCGTCGAAATCTCCGACGGTCGTATTAATTTGTGCTATAGCTACCTTCATCCGTTACACAATAACCGTCGCGAGCTTTGTAGCCATTGCCATATCTCCCTCGATCTTAAGTTTCCCAGTAAACATGGCAGAGGCAGGGTTAAGGTCACCGGCAATCATCGCCAAAAAATCTTCGTCACCCATCTTGATCCGAACGGTCGGATTTTCTGTATCCGTATTCGTGATGATCGCTTCGTCACAATTAATCGTCCAGGTACCACCCCCATCGCCCGCTATTTCAAGAACGACGGTCCCAGAAAGCTCATCCTTTTTCTCCTGAACTTTTCTATTGAGTTTATCTTCAATTACTTCTTTCACCGATGCCATAGATATTCCTCCTTCTAAATCAGCTATGAATACAAAAAACGAATGCCCAAATAGAACAACCATTGGACAAAAAGTCCAGCAACAAATGCATGGCTCAAGAGCCTCACGCTCTGACTCCGAAACCGAAATCTCTCCCCAATCGATGGAAAAACCAAACCGACTAACGACCTCAGCCATACAATAGACAAGATGAGCATCGCCACAATGGATCAAGGCAACAATCGATCGCGTGAAACCACAACCTGGACATGAAAGACCCAGCATATAGTGAACAGCACAAAGGTCCCTACCCTGGCCCAGAATATAAGGATAGACAATGGCACCCAGAACCACAAGGGGCACCGAGATAAGAATGACCCATGATACGGGGGTTAATCTTTGATTCATATGCTTCTTCTAGATTCCGGCCTTGCGAGCAGCATATTCTCCGATATAAGGAATCTTCCAACGCTCACCCTGATAGGCCTTGATGAGACAGATGACCCACAAGATAAAGGCTGCAATCGCTACCACTGGGATCAAGATCCCAATGATGGCGCCCAAGACGCCCAAAATCCAGCCTAAGATTGCCGCGACCACCTGAAGGGCGATCAAGACAACAATGTAGGCCACTCCAAAGATCGTCCCCTGCCAGGCATGAAAACGGACATCCTTGTCGTCATTCTCGATCACAAGAAAGATGATGGCCGTAATCGGCATGCAAATATAACAAAGTAAGCTGGCAATATTGGGTGCCAAACCTGTGCCCTTTGATCCACCCGATGGTGGTGTTGATGCCGGCGGAGTCTCTTTCGGCTTTTCTGTGGTAGCTGGTCCCTGGTTTTGTTCCATATTTCCCCCTTATTTTTAGTGAAAGTCAAATCCTTCCCATCCTAAACCTCCCAAAACCTTCCAATCCCTTTCAACCCACTGAACTGGGTTCGAAAGGGATAAAAAGGGCTCGGAGGGGTTTGGTTGGGGAAACATCATCCTCTCTCCTATGAATACATCGCATCGATGCGACTTTTATAGATCTGATAGATCTTGCCCCGTCGGAGCTTCAGTGTCGGCGTCAACTCCCCTCGCTCTTGACTAAAATCATGCTCAATGACCGCAAATTTCTTGATCGTTTCGTGCCGAGCCAGATGTCTATTTTTACACTCAATCTCCGATTTTATCAACTGATAGGTCTCATCTTTTCGAGCAAGTTCTGACGACGCCTCAAAGGCAATCCCATGTTCCCTTGCATAACGCTCAAGATTCTCAAAATTCAGTGTCACAAGGGCAATCAGGTATTTCATTCGATCCCCATAAACAACGATATCTGAAATATAAGGACTCGTTCTCATAATATTCTCAACACGCTGAGGGGCCACGTTTTTTCCACCGGCTGTCACAATCAACTCTTTCTTTCGACCGGTCAAACGCAGAAAACCATCACGTGAAAATTCACCGATATCCCCTGTGGAAAACCATCCATCCTCCGTCAATGAACAATCATCCACCTGAACCGGCTCACGATAGCGACGAAAGACCTGCGGCCCCTTGACGACCACCTCGCCATCATCCGCAATTTTGATTAAGACCCCATCTAGGGGCTTCCCCACCGTTCCAAACTTGAAGTCATTGGGGCGATTAATCGTAATTGCCGCAATTGTTTCAGTCAGTCCATATCCTTCCAGCGTCAGAAGACCGGCCACATGAAAAAACTCCGCAACCCCCTTATCAAGCGGCGCACCACCAGAAATGATGTATTCGAGTCGGCCCCCTAGCTTTCGAACAAGCTTTGAAAAGATCAACTTCCGAATGAGAAAGAATTGGAAACGTTTCAGGAACGATATTTTCTGATGTTTGCGAACCTGTTTACTCAGATACCGACCCCGATTCAAGACCCGGTGGAAAACAAACCGGCGAAAACGGGGACCATTGTCGACCTCCTCCAAAACCTTTTCATAGATCTTCTCCAAGATTCGCGGCACCACAACAATAAAGTGGGGTCGAACCTCAATCAGATTTTCTGAGAGTTTATCAATCGATTCCGCATAGGCCGTAATAAATCCTTTTGACAGCTGATAAAACTGCATTGCCCGAGCAATGACGTGGGCCAAGGGGAGAAAGAGAAGACCGATGTAAGAATGATCAAAGGAAAATATCTGGGAAAGGCCCTCAACCTCAGCTGAGATATTTGAATGCGTCAATTCAACACCCTTCGGCTCACCAGTCGTCCCGGATGTATAGACGCACGTTGCCACATCACCTGGGTTAACGGACTGAATCAATTTGGCAAACGCAGAACGATCAATCTCCACCTTCTCAGAGAGAATGTCCGAAAATGAAAGAATCGCTGCATCTCTCTTCTCATCCTCAATCATAACTAGCTGGTCAAGAGCCTCAAGATCCCCCTCAATCCCTGAAATTTTTTCCAGCAAAGAATGATTTTCGATAAAGAGAACCTTGGTCTTTGAATGATTGAGGATGTAGAGAATCTGATCATCACTGAGTGTATGATATATTGGAATCGTCACAGCGCCGACCGCCATAACGGCCAAATCAATGACTGTCCATTCATATCGGGTATTGGACAAGATAGCGACCGAGTCCCCGCGCACCCCCCCCATCTTCTGAAGTCGATCTGACAAGACAATGACCTGATCTAGGAGCTCCCCCCACGTTATTGGAGAAAAAGATTCCGACCCCTCCTTTTTGGTAAGGAACGAAACCTGATCAGCCCACTTTTGGGCACTGTCATAGAATTGATGAAGTGGCGTCGACATAGAGCCCGGCCAGTATATGGATTTTGATCGGCAATGTCTAGTAATAATAGTAAATTCAATGGGTTAACGGGCACATCCTACGTGGTAAAGGCATCCGGAAGAAAATCGATCTGGTGATCGCCATTTGGATCGAGAAGAACACCAATGACGGCATATCGGCAGGAGACATCCCTCTTGTACTTCATTAGAAATAGTCTCGATATTTTAATGATTTGGCGTTGCTTTCTTAAAGTTATTGATTCAAGTGGTTGGCCGTGCTGATCACTCCGACGCGTCTTGACCTCGACGAAATAGAGGATCCCTCGCTTCATCACTATAATGTCAATCTCCCCCATTCGACAACGATAGTTCCGTTTGACTATTCGATATCTCCTTTTCCTCAGAAACTGGACCGCAATATCCTCACCAAATTTCCCCAATTGACTCCGATTCATATCATTGTAGTACCCTCTCCCAAGCTAACGAGCAAGAAATCTCCCAGAATCCCCTCTTCCACCGTTCAATTCCTCGAACAATAGAAGCCCCGAAGTACAGAGGAACCGAGGCACTGAAGTACCGGTCCATAAAAAAGCCTTGATTTATTAAGAGATTATGTGCTAGAGACCGCAACTCTTGAATAAGTAAGTAGGAGGAAGAAATGGCTCGTAAATGTGAACTTTGTGGAAAAGGCCCTCTCGTAGGGAATAATGTCTCGCACGCCAATAATAGGACCAAAAAGAGATCGCTCCCGAACCTTCAATCGGTCAGGGTGAAAGACGGCCGGAGTGTTAAGAAGGTAAAGGCTTGTACGCGTTGTATCCGATCGAATAAGATCGAAAAGGTTGCCTAGTCAGATTAGCAGTTGAGTCAAAAACCCTTCAATTCATACCATTCGATCACGACTATGACTGGGACTGAGATTAGGACTAAGATTAATGAGGATTAATCAGTCGATATAACATCTTTGAGATTTGCACCAATTTATCCTGCATGCCACAATAAGTTTTCTCCGATATAAGATTCAAAGCATTTGGCTATATCTCTGAAACAGATGAATCTGACATTCAATCGGACCTAAATGCCTCATATGCAATGATTATTAATCTTAGAAAATACCAGTCAGAAATCTAAATACTCGATTCTCGATCTTCATCTCTAATCTATGAATCTGGCCTCTTGTTACAAAATTCAACGTGTTGCGCAAGAACATCTAATCAGCGGTTTCTGGTTCTCGCCACAGTAACAACCCCTTTCACTGCTTCCAGTGTTTTTATAACTTTTCGGAGTTGCGACACATCTCCAATCTCGATATCAAAGAAGTTAATTGCCAGCTGTCCTTCTTTATTACCGACAGAGGCCTTAGAGATATTGACGCCATGCTGCGTAATCGCCTCCGTCATCGCGACAAGAAGTCCCGGTTTATCAACACAAACTACCCGAATCTGAACAACGCGATGCCCGCTCCCCTCTGTATCCCACTGAACAGCGACCTTGCGATCAGGATCTCGATTCAAAATTCTCGAACAATTGGTCACATGAACGCTGACGCCCTTTCCCCGTGTCACATACCCAACAATCGAATCACCCGGAATCGGATTACAACACTTGCCAAAGCTGATCAGGAAGTCGTCAAAGCCATCCACCTTAACCATACTCCGCCGCTTGCCTGTCAGTTTCTTGACAGCAGCTGCCACACGCGACAAACGTGAAGGTTTGATCTTCGTTCGTTTCTCAGTCGGATAGACGAACTCCAGAATATGCTGAGGTGAGAATTTTCCATACCCCACCGCAACCATCAAACCATCGACATCCTTGTAACCCTTTCGGTTAGCGAACTCCAGAAGCTTCGGATCCTTCATAACCGTCGACGCATTCTCTCCATAATGGCGGCATTCTTTCTCGAAAAGCTCCTCACCAATTGCCAGACCCCGATCCCTCTCCTGTAAACGAATATATTGTCGGATTTTCGCCTTGGCACGACTTGTCTTTACAAATTGAAGCCAGTCCTTATTGGGGCGTCTATTTTTCTGCCGAATCACCTCAACGGTGTCGCCACTCCGAAGTTCATATCGAAGAGGAACAATCTTACCATTCACCTTGGCACCCACACAGTTATGACCCACCTCAGTATGAATCTCATAGGCAAAATCGATCGGAGTTGATCCACGGGGCAACTCTCGGAGTTCGCCCTTCGGTGTAAAAACGTAAACATCATCAGCAAAAAGATCCAGTTTCACCGTATCCAAAAATTCAGCAGGATCGGAAAGCTCTGATTGCCACTCCAAGAGCTGACGAATCCACTTAAATTTTCTCTCGTCGGAATCTTTGAGACGATCACTCTCTTTGTACTTCCAATGGGCCGCAATTCCGTTCTCGGCAATATCATTCATATCCTTAGTGCGAATCTGAAACTCCACGCGCTCGCCATGAGGTCCAATTACCGTCGTATGAAGCGAACGGTAATTATTTCCCTTTGGCATTGCAATATAGTCCTTGAATCGCCCCGGAATAGGCTTCCACATCGAATGAAGAACGCCCAAAGCTTCGTAACATTGAGAAATTGTATCAGTAACAATACGAAAGGCCACAATATCGTGAACCTCATCGAAAGGAATATTTTGCGCCTCCATTTTGCGATGAATACTGTAATAGTGCTTCATCCGACCCTTAATCTTGCTCGGAATTCCCTGCTCTCTCATCTTCTCTTCAACAAACTGTTTCAGCTCCTCAATGTAGCGTGTCCATTCCTCCTTCTTCCCCCGAACCTGTTTATCAATGAGCCGATGGGTCTCGGGCTTTAGATACTTAAGAGAAAGATCCTCGAGCTCCACTTTGATTCGTTGAATACCAAGACGATTGGCGATAGGGGCATAGATATCAAGTGTCTCTTTGGCAATCCGATCCTGTTTTCCTTCCGGCATAAACTCAAGCGTCCGCATATTATGGACACGATCTGCAAGCTTCACCAGAATCACTCGAATATCCTGAGCCATCGCCATGATCATCTTTCGGAAGTTTTCAGCCTGACGCTCTTCAGATGTTGTGAACTGGATTTTTCCCAACTTGGTCACACCATCGACCAAGACACGAATCTCCTGACCGAAGTATTTCTCTATCTCCTCTAGGGATGTTAGCGTATCTTCAACGGTGTCATGAAGAATACCGGCGACAATACTTGGAACATCCAGCTTCATCTCAGCAAGAATCGACGCCACGCCCACCGGATGCGTCAAATAGGGCTCACCCGAACGTCGTGTCTGCCCTTGATGTGCACGGGCTGAGAAAACATAGGCCCGGCGTATCAAATCCAAATCAGCATCTGGATCATACGCAGCCACCTTGTCGAGAATGTCATGTAATCTCTGCATTTCCCCTACGACTCACTTCTATAATAGTGGATGATGTCCTTTATTTCATCCAGGGCATCACTCAAATCTTCGTTAAAAACCTGATAGTCATATTCATGACGCCGCTCCATCTCTCCCCTGGCATTCTCAATGCGCGTCTTCATATCCTTGGGAGAATTCACTCCACGTGTCTTAAGACGAGTCTCCAACTCTTCAAATGACGGCGGCAACAAGAAGATCGATATGGCATCCGGACATTTCCGTTTAACCTTCATGCCCCCCTGAATATCAATATCCAAAAGCACATCAGAATCATCGTTCAATATCCGATCCACTTCATCCTTGGGTGTTCCGTAATATGCTCCATGAACCTCCGCCCACTCCAGATACCCCCCTGCCTTTGACTTCTTTTTAAATTCGTCTTTTCCAACAAAATTGTAGTCAACACCATCGACCTCATTCGGCCTCGGCCTCCGCGTCGTGCACGACACCGCCAATGTCAGGCCATCCATTTCTTCAAGAAGCCTCTTGACGACTGTCGTCTTACCCGTCCCCGATGGTGCTGAAATAACAAAGATGTTTCCTGCCATATGAACTACTCGATATTTTGAACCTGTTCGCGTAATTTTTCAAGCTCACTCTTCACGTTTACAACATATTTCGATATCTGGGCATCCCCCGATTTTGCACCCAGCGTATTGACTTCGCGATTCATTTCCTGCAAGAGAAAATCGAGCTGACGACCGACCGCACCCTTTTGGCCGATAATATGACCAAACTGCTTGATGTGAGAACGCAGGCGTGTCAGCTCCTCCGCAATATCCATCTTCTCTGCCAACATCGCTATTTCGGCATCAATCCGATCCTTGGGAACCGCATTTCTGCCGACACTATTCATAACGCGTGTTTTAAGACGCCTCTCGTAACCCCTCAGTCCCACCTTCGTCTGTTTGGAAATCTTTTCGACCAGGCCTCCCACCTTTTTCAGGCGAACCCTCTGATCCTTGAGGAGATAGGCTCCCTCACGCGCCTTCATTCTGTCCAACTTCTTGAGAGCCTCCAGAACGATCCTCTTGATGGAGCCCCAGTATTTCGTGTAGTCAATATCCAGCTCAACAACCTTGATCAACTCACGCGCATCAATCACCTCAAGAATATGAACTTCCTTCCCCCGGGGTCCAAGCGACTTCTGAAGTTTTTCAAGACACTCGTGATATTTTTTGGCAAGCGACATGTCCAACGACAAATCACGAGTCTCCAGGACACCCTTTCTCTCCTTGAGAAAAAGTTCTACCTTCCCGCGTGCTATCTGTTCCTTGACCAAGCTGTTGAAGGACGGATAAAGCGAATTCATTTTGGGTGGAATTTTAAGAAGAATGTCACAATAACGATGATTGACCGACTTCAGTTCAATAAAAACACGTCCCTTACCAACTTTTCCCTCAGCAGACCCGTAGCCGGTCATCGATTTCATGAAGTTCCCCCTTCTTGTCAAATATTCAGAATGGATCTAGCACTAGCCTTCAAAGACCATCTTTGTTTCTCCGACTTCGATCACGTCCCCTTTCTGAAGGAGACGCGATTCAACCTCTTCACCATTAACATACGTGCCATTCTTGCTGACAAGATCCAAAATGCCCACACCAACCTCATCATAGAAAATCATGGCGTGAAGCCTGGAAATCGAGGTGTCATCCAAAACAATGTCCGTTGTCCTACGAAATGTCCCGATGTCAGAACCGACATCACCACTATCACCCTTTTTTGCCGACTTTTTGAATTGACGGGTAATGTACTGGAGAATCAAGCCTTTCGTTGACTCATCGAGCGTCAAAGCCAAATCGACGCTAAACATGGCCGTCTGATTGGGATCCGAAAGGGCCCTTCCAATCGCCTTGCAAGTCCCTCTTTCCAATTGAACGATCATGTCACAGTTAGGGCCCTCAACAATTTTAAAGGCCGTTGATGGAAGATTAATATCCGCACGATGCTCGTCGGCCTTCAGACTCTCCTTTCGGAGATCAATCGCCTCTTCCACTAACATGACTGGAATATCATTTCGAACAGGATATTTGAGCTGGCATTTCTCACATAGGAGTGTCCGTCCCCCCTCGACCATAGAAATCGGACCTTTGCACTGGGGACAAACCAAAATATCAAGTAGCTGTTGACTAATAACCATAAAGTGCCAGCTAGATACAGACAAGGCCACAGAAACATCTGTGACCCTGTCCAATTTGAAAAATAAAACTATTTATTATACAACTTAATTACCTGTGTTGTAATATCAGAATTATTGGGTCCGTAGAGGACGCCCCCCTGAGATTTCTCTAAAACAAAAGTATATCCATCTTTTTGCGCAACCTTACCAACAACATCTCTAAGCTTTCCGATAATCTTACTCGTCATCTCGCTCTCTTTGCGAGCCAACTGTTCCGTGTAGTCCTTTGCCTTCTGCTGATACTCCATGAACGAACGCTGAAAATTGTCACGCTCGGTCTTGAGAGCTTCTTGAGAAAGGAGGGAACCTTTTGTCTCTAATTTATTCTTCGTAGCTTCCATTTCATTTTTCATCCGATCAAGTTCCGTCTTTTTGTTCTTGAACTCACGTTCAAGCGAAGCTTTTGCCTTCTTTCCCTCATTAACTTCATTCAAGGCACGCGCCATATCAACAACACCGATCTTTAAACCTGGAGTTGCCGCTGTTGCGGGATCATTACCCGAAATGGCTGTATTGGCCATTCCAATGACAGCAATCATGACTGCAAGGGCGATAATACGACTCTTCATAACTCTCTCCTCCTTCAAATAAGTTCTTGTTAAGTAAGCCTTTTTTCGAGGCTCGGACTATAATGTAAAGGATTGTGGCTTGCAAGGAAATAATATCAATACTTTAGGCCGATCAAGGAAAATGACCGCGTCATCATTGAAGATGCGCCCCACACCCTTAACCTAAAGCCAACTCATTGATTTACTTGGCTAAAAGAAGGAGCCAATCGTAAAGTTGAAGACGACCGTATCATCCCCGGGTCGTTTATTGATTGGAAAACCCCATTCAAAACGAAGCGGCCCCATTGGTGATTGCCACCTGAGACCAAAACCATAATCGGTAAGCAAGTCAGTGATGGAATAGTTTTGATCCTCGGCAAAAGCGTTACCGGCATCAAAGAAGATGACACCCTTGAACCCACCAGCCTTATAAATCGGAAATTCCATTTCGACGTTAAAGATCAGTTCTTTATTACCACCATATCTGAAATCTCTATCGGGAGCAGCCGGCCCTCCTGGAATACGTATCGAGGGACCCACCGAAAGCGGATAGTAACCGCGGAGCGAATTCACACCACCGGTAAAGTAACGTTCATAAAGTGGTACCGATCGATTATTCAAACTCTTGATGTAACCAATGCGTGCATTGACCTTACCGATAATTCCCCATAGGACCGGAACATACCACCGACTATTTCCGGCCACCCGAAAGTAGTCATTGTTACCACCCAGTTTTGTTCCCGAAATTTCCGTCGTCACCGTATTAAAGTTACCTTGAGTGGCAAACATACGATTGTCACGCGTGTCGCGCGCAACAGTTAAGCTCAACTGAGATGTTCGTCCACTCGCATTGTTTCTAAAAAGTTGCGGAACAATAGCGCTAAAGTCGGTTATCTCAACATCTTCGTATGTATAACCCAGTGCCAATTGAGAATAGTCAAAGAGACGCCTTCCAATATTGACGCCACCACCGACAGACTCACGATCAAAGTCCTGATAGCGGTTAACCATCCGAAAGGCCGACAACCCGAGCATCCAGTCTGAATCAAGAAAATAGGGGTCGTTCATGTTTAGATAAAAGAGTTGTCGACGACTAGATAATTCCGCAGAAATCTGGCCACCCCAACCATAACCAAAGAAATTTTGCTTTGCGACCGACGCACTAAAAATAAACTTATCATAGGTTGAGAAACCAGCTCCCAGATTGAATGTGCCAGTCGGCTTCTCCTCGACGTTGACATTCAAAACAAGACTATCGTCTGTACTTCCTCGCGGCGTTGAAAATTCGACATTCTCAAAGTAGCCCAACTGCATTAATTTCACACGACTCAGACGTACCTTCTCTTCATTGTATATATCATTTTCTTCAACCTTAAGCTCACGCCGAATCACCTTATCTCTCGTAATAGTGTTGCCAGTAATGTTGATCTGTTCAATCCGAATCCGTTTTCCCTTATCGATATAGAATACTAGATCGGCCGTCTCCTCAGCGTCATTGATTTCAGGAATTGGCTGAATGTTGGCAAATGCATATCCCTCGTTTCCGTACATCAACGTCAACATCTCGACATCTTCCTGAACAGTATCCTGATTGAAGATCGTGTCGGGCTTTGTCTTGAATTTGGAAATAATTTCCTCGGACGTTGTCAAAATATCGCCCACCACACTAATGTTACGGATGCGATATTGCTTCCCCTCATCAATCCGGTACGTAATGTAAATATACTTCTTGTCCTTGGTCACCTCGACCTGCGGTGCCGAAATATTGGCACGAAGATAACCATGACGGCGATAGTGAAGATTCAAGAGAGCCATATCAATTTCAAGAATCTCTTCTCTCATCTTTCCCGACTTCGAGAAAAACGAGAAGATGCCCTTCTTCTTACTCTTCACAATCTTGCGAAGTTCCTTATCCTTAAAAACCCGGTTGCCGATAAAGCCGACATGATTGATAAAGGTCTTCTCATTTTCTCTGATTTTGAAGACAAGTTCCGATTCACCGTCTTCCATTGGACGAACCTCGTAACTAATCTCAACAAGGTTATAATCCTTCTTTTCATAGAGTTCTCGAATCTTATCCACGGACTCCAAAAGGAGTGTCTGGCTCAACTGTTCATACGGCTCAACAAGTATTTCCTTCTCGAGCTTCTTATCCTTGATTTTTTTGTTCCCCTCAAAGGAGATCTTGCCAATGATCGGCTTCTCGACAACATGAAAAACGAGTTTAACACCTATTCCCGTCGAGACCTTGTCAACCCAAACATCGGAAAAACGTCCGCTCTCGAAAAGCGTCTTGACATCATCGTTCACCATTTCCGTGCTGTACACCCGTCCTACCTTGCTCCGAATCATCCCCTTGATACCACCGGACGACGTAACGGTATTGCCTTGCACTTCAACAACCCGAATCACACCTGCCGCATGAGCCACCGGAGTAAAAGGGGAAACAAGACTGACCAAAAAAGCTAACAGACACAACCAAACAATATGAACACGAGCACGACTTGTGCTACGCTGAAAAAGATCCATCCTTAAGCTCCAATTCCCGATCCATCTGTGTCACTAACGAAGGATCATGGGTCACCATAATAATACCCATATCACCATTCTGATTTAAGTCCATTAAGACGTCCATAATTTCAGAACCGGTTTTTTTGTCAAGGTTTCCTGTCGGTTCATCAGCCAACAAAAGTTGAGGATTCATAACGATCGCTCGTGCAATAGCCACGCGCTGTTGCTCCCCTCCGGACAACTCAGAGGGACGATGACTGCGACGATCTGCCAACGAAACCCTTTCAAGAGCATGAGCCGCCAACTCTTTGGCCTTGGCTCGCCCCTCCCCCCCGATTAGACAGGGGATCATAACATTTTCTTCCGCGGAAAATTCCGGAAGGAGATGATAGAACTGAAAAACAAAACCGATGGTTCGATTTCGATAAGCAGCCAGTTCACGCTCCGACAATTGATAAAGATTTCGTTCGCCAAAAAAAACATCGCCTGACGTCGGAAAATCTAAACCACCAATCATATGAAGAAAAGTTGATTTACCGCTGCCTGACGAACCATAAACACCGACAACCTCACCCTTTTGATATTCGAAATTAAGATTATCAATAACCGTTAAAGAGGTATGCCCCGATCCATATGTCTTATTAAGTCCTACCGCCTTTAACATTTATCCCCCAACATCGGAGCCCGTAACTACGGTCGATGTAATCCCTTTACAATAGACAAATCCAAAACCTTTTTCGATGCGGCCTCTGATGTAACCCAACAGACCAGCAAACTGAAGGCAGCAATCATTACACCAGCCCACCAAGAAATGCAAACAGGAAGTGTTTTCAGCAGATAGATGTCGGCCGGTATGCGAATCCACTCATATTCCTGAATCGTCCATATAATAAAAATCGCCAAAGCGAGGCCCGCCGCGGTCCCCAAGAGACCCACGATAAATCCCTGATAGACATAGATCCTCTTGACCTGATCTACCTCCATCCCAAGTGCTCGCATAATCGCAATGTCGGATGTCTTATAAAGTACCTTGAGCATGATTGTTCCAATGATGTTAAAGGCTGCAACAATCACCAAAGCACCCATGATAATCGCGAACATTATTTTCTCAAGTTTGACCGCCTCAAAGAGACTCTGATTCATTTCCTGCCAATGACTCGCATAGATTGGATATGGAAACTCCTTCTCCAGTCGACCAGCAAAGATTGGTGACTTTTCCCAATCATCGAGCTTTATCTCAAAACCACTCACCACATCATTCAAACCAAAGAGACTCCGTGCATCATCAATGTTTAATAAGACAAATTGTGAATCAAAATCATACATCCCCGACTCAAAAGATCCTCCCAAACGAAATTCCTTAAAAGATTCCCTGCTTCCCTCTTTCCAATGTTCGGGCAACATCAACCGAATAGAATCGCCAGGCTTGGCCGAGATTTCATCGATCAACTGTTCCCCCAAAACTATCACTGGGGGGGATTCCTCTCCATCCGACTCTGGAACCGCATCAAACAATGCAATTGAAGTGCCACTAAAATCACTCATATGATTAAGATCCACACCCTTGATCGCAATACCACGTATATCCCCCTTGTGGATCAAGAGCCCCTCTCGATAGACGAAGGGATTAACAGCTATAATGCCAATTTCCGACTGACGGAGAATATTGATAATCGCATCCACCCACGACTTTGGATACCATCCCCGTGAGTAAAGATATTCTGAAATAAAAATGGGGTGACCGCGGGTCATTAAGCGCCTCATCCACCCATCCTCTTTGAATTGAGATGTCACGTAGGAACGATAGAGACTCACCCAAAGAGACTGAATCGGCCGAAGCATTGATCTCACAAACCGCGATTCGTCCCACTCTTTCTTCGACTGATCGTTTGCATCAAACACTTTTAAATGCTCCCGAACATTCCCTGCATCTTTTATCTCGTCGATCGACAACAAAACAACATGAGCGTTGAAATTCAAGATGGCTTCACGATAGGCTTTGCCGAAACCGTTCGCCACTGAAAGGGTGACCATCAATGTCGCCACGCCTATGGCAATGCCAACAAATGAAATGACCGACATGACCGCAACTGAACGACTGGCCTTGAACGACCTGAAGTACTTGAATGTAATTTCTTTAACAGCTGACATCTATAAGCCTTTTAAAGCTACACCGGTTTGGGTAGCGAAGCTCGTATCGTTGATCGGTTACGTCATGCGTCCATGTTAACGTGACCGACAAACGTTAGACGAAACGAGCATCGTAACCGAAACCAAAAGATCCAAATAACTGAACAATAAATTGTTTTATCTTATTCATACCTCAACAGCTCCACGGGTTTCATTCGGGATGCACGATGTGCGGGATAGAACGCCGCCATCATTGAAATCAAAACGCCCCCCAGAGCAACTCCAAAAACCATTAAAGGATTCACGGAGACCGGCAAATAATCCAGATAATATGACGGCGGTAACATAAAATTACTTCGAGCGATGATCCAGCAGAGACCTAAGCCAATCAAGGCCCCCAGGCCAGCACCGGCAAAACCGATCCATCCTCCGTTAAAGAGAAAAATCCGCGATATCATTCGTGGCGACGCTCCCATCGCCATCAGAACCGCCAAATCTCGTCGTTTAGAAAAAAAGTTCATCAGCGTTACACCGACAACACTGAAAGAGGAAATCACAATAATCAGAAAAAGGAGAAAGATCATTGCCATTTTTTCAAGCTTCAATGCCGCCACTAAACGTTGATTCTTCTCTGTCCATCCGGAGATGTCATAATCAGAACCGAGAAATTTCTGAAGGTCTCGAACAACGAATTCCGTCTGCCTCGGATCCTCAAGAACAATCTGAAGTCCATACCTTCCCTGCCCTCGAAGAAGTCGTCGCGCCTCATCAAGCGACATCAAAACATATTTCAGGTCATACTCAAAAAAACCCGAACGAAAACCGCCCACCACCTGATATTCGCGACGCATCGGCGACGGATTTCCAAAGGGATCCACACCACCAAATGGCGCAATCAGCATGACCGTGTCCCCTAAATCGGGATGGGCCCCAATTTGATAAATCATCTCATTTCCTAAAATGACGCCTCGTTCAAGTGGATTAAAATAAGGTTGCCACCACGTTTCATTCTTCACACCCCCCGGCCAGAAAAAATCAGCGTTCGCACTCATTCTAGAGGGAATCTCCTTAAGACCGAGAATCTTAGCCCCCATGGCTCCAAGAGTTTCGTCCCGACCCGTCTGAATCACGACCTCACCCCGAACAAAGGGATGCATCTCCTCAATACCACTAAAATTCTGAACAATTTGTTTCTGAACATCCCTTGAACCATAACCGGGATAGGCAACGGTGATATGGGGATTAAAACCCATCAACTTCCGTTCCAGGTCCTCCCCGAAACCAGACATCACAGAAATGACAACAATAAGCGCCGCAATACCAACGGCCACACCCAAAATCGCAACGATCGTCAAGAGCGAAGCAAAACGGGGCTCCCCGCGAGACGTAAGATACTTTCGCGCAAGGTAGGCAGGAAACTGAATGAGGGCATTAATCCTTTTCATGAACCTTTGATTGCCCCTCCTCTTTCCTCAGATGTGGAAATAGGATCACATCCCGAATGGATGCAGAATTCGTCAAAAGCATCACCAAACGATCAATCCCGATCCCCTCGCCCGCGGTCGGCGGCATTCCATACTCCAAGGCACGGATATAATCGTCATCAAAATACATGGCTTCATCATCACCCCTTGCCTTGGCCTCCGATTGCTTCTTAAAGCGTCCTTCCTGATCCTCTGGATCATTCAACTCGGAGAAGGCATTGGCAATCTCACGACCAAAGATATAAAGTTCAAAACGGTCGACGACTGCCGGGTTCTCATCGTTCTTGCGACTCAGCGGTGACACCTCTGTCGGAAATTCTGTAATAAATGTGGGCTGCATCAGCTTGGCCTCAACAACCTCTTCAAAAATCTCGGCCATAATCGCACCGATGTGCTCACTCGAAACTTTAAGTTCGATCCCCAGTTTTTTGGCATAGGCCTTTGCATCCTTTTCATTTTCCAAGACTTTGGCTGGAACATTTCCGATCTCGATCAAGGCCTCTTTCATTGTATAGCGTGGATAGGGGCGCGCAAATTCGATGTCACTTCCCTGGTACTCCACCTTCGTACCACCCGTCACCTCTGTCGCAACATATTCCAAAAGATCTTCGGTCATTTCCATTAAATCTTCATACGTCGCGTAGGCTCGATAGAACTCTAGCATCGTAAATTCAGGATTGTGCTGAATCGAAATCCCCTCATTTCTAAAATTTCGATTGATCTCGAAAACACGTTCCAGTCCGCCGACCACCAGGCGTTTCAAATAAAGCTCTGGGGCCACGCGCATATAAAGATCCATGTCGAGGGCGTTATGATGTGTGCAGAAGGGCTTGGCTGCAGCACCACCAGGAATCGGATGCATCATTGGCGTTTCAACCTCGAGAAAATTTTTCTCCGTCATATATCGACGCATTGCCTCGATCGTCTTGGAACGCTTAACGAATGTCTCCCGAACCTCAGGATTGACAATCAGATCAACATAACGTTGACGGTAACGCGTCTCCTTATCGGTCAGACCATGCCACTTCTCCGGAAGACCGCGAATCGACTTGGTTACCAATGCAAGTGATCCCGCCTTGAGCGTTAGCTCATCCGTCTTTGTTCGAAAGAGCGGTCCCTCGAACCAGACAAAATCACCAACATCCAAACTCTTATAAATCTTAAACTGATCTTCCGAGATAGCATTTTTCTGGATAAAAACCTGCATGCGGCCCGAACAATCCTGACACTGGATAAACCCAGCCTTTCCAAATGAACGAATAGCCATAACCCGGCCCGCAATCGAAAATGTTGGCGATTTCTTCTCAAGGTCCTCTCCGCTCATTGCACCATATGTCTCATGCAGGTCCGCCGCCAGATTCTCTGGAGTAATTCCGTTGGGATAGGAATTGATCCCATCTTTTTGAAGTTCGCGAACCTTATCCCGACGAACCTTCATATACTCATTTACGTCAGCCGACTGTTTCGTCATCAACTTGCCTCCATTCAGGTTTCCTTAATATTTTGGCGACGTTATTGAATTTACACCCTCAAGTCAAGCCCTCACTGAATGAGGAAAAACCTGTGACAAGGCGTACCGACCGAGACAACTTTTTCGAGTGAAGATTACTGGATGGTGAGTGCTACCGAATAGGTAATCGCACCATTGGAGATATAGATCCTGAAACTTCCTTCAGAAAGTGAGGCAGTCAGATGAAATTCGAGGCCACCATTACTAAGGACTGTCGTCTGGAGATAATCTGCATCCTCATCGTCATCATCCAGATCGATATTCGGTGGATGAGTAATGCTATCCGGGTCGGAGACCTCCGCCCAGATTTCTATCTCTTCATTCGCCTCGAAAACACCTTCTGCAATCGTAATCGTAGCGGTTGACATCGCACCTGATGCAATGTCTGACGTATAGATCACTGACGGCGATATAGAAACGGATGGTACATATTTCGTGTCATCAGAATCCCCAGCCTGATCCCCGTCACCCGTCTGGTAACCATCCTGAGGATCACCAGGTGCGGTACTCGTCTCTTCTGGAGCCTCAACGAGCGGCAACGGAGTCGATTCTGGCGCCTCGTAGGCCGGTGTCTCATTCGGTCCCGGCATCGGTGGCGTTAGTCCACCACAGGCAGCCAGGCCCAAAATCAGGCCCACAAAGAGAGCAAATTGGAAAAGTCTCCGTATCATACATATATATTATAGCAAAGTGCGTGCCACTATTCGAGGTTGTATCGCTTTAATTTCTTATAGAGGCCATATCTGGATAAACCTAGTTTTTTCGAGGCCTTAGACTTGTTTCCGCCAACGGCCTGGAGGGTTTCTAGAATTAATCGCTTCTCTAATTTCGTGCGAACGTCTTTTAAGTTGCCACTTCCGTCAACTTTAGTTGACACTTCATCCCCTTGACCGATGACTTCAGGTGGCAGATGTTGGGGCTCAATGTCGCCATCTGAGAGAACGAGGGCCCGCTCCACGACATTTTTCAGCTCACGAACATTTCCCGGCCAATGGTATGTTATCAGACGTTTCATGGTCTGGGGGGTCATATGTCGCTCTGACTCTCCCGGACGCTGATGTTTCTTGATCATCGTCTCAATCAGGAGTGGAATGTCCTCCTTGCGCTCGCGAAGCGGCGGCAACGTAATCGGTAAAACATTTAGACGATAATAAAGATCTTCCCGAAAACGACCATTCCTCACATCCTCCGACAAATTACGATTGGTCGCAGCAACAATCCGAACATCGGTTTTAACCTCGGCCGTCGAACCAACACGCCGAACCTTTCCATCCTGCAAGACGCGCAAGAGTTTCGCCTGCATATTCGGCGGCATCTCACCAATCTCATCCAATAAAATCGTTCCACCATTCGCCTGTTCAAAAAGACCCATGCGATCCTGAACGGCTCCCGTGAAAGCACCCCGCCTGTGACCAAAGAGTTCCGACTCAAGGAGATTCTCCGGAATGGCCGCACAATTAACCGAAAGAAAAGGAGACTTCTTTCGCGGACCATTATAATGAACCGCATGTGCTACCAATTCTTTTCCGGTCCCCGATTCGCCCGTAACCAAAATGGACGCATCCGAATCAATGACACGATCGAGCATCGAAAAAACCGCCTGCATATTGGGCGTCTTTCCAACGATGTTATGATAACTATATTTAAATTCGAGATCCCGCTGCTTTTGTGTGAGCGCCTTCGAGATCGACTCGATCTCCACACTCTGCTTGGCAACAATCGATTGTAACTTCTCATTTAGATCTTGAATCTCCAGATTCTTCTCTGCAAGCATCCCCTGCTTCTCGGCATTGTCAGAGTAAAGACGCGCATTCTCCAGGGCAATCGATGCCTGATCCGAAAAGGCCATCAAAATATCCAGATCATCTTCAGTGAACGACCCTTTCTGAAAGCGATTGTCCAGATAGAGAACACCCGTTGTCTTCCCCGACTGGGAAAGTGGCACACTCATTACCGACCGGAGCTTCATCCCCTGCACACTCATCGCCCCCTTAAAACGCGGGTCATCCTGCGCATCGGTTGTGAGAAGTGGTCTTCCACTCTTTTGCACCTTTTCCGCTATAGAACGGCTCACCTTAAAGCCGGCCTTCCGGATATCCTCGCGATCAAGATTACGGGCCACAGCTACATCCCAATCTTTTGTCTTTTTCGCCTCTGACAAAATAATGAAACCCCGTTCGGCACCCGTCATTTCGATAGCCGCATCCATGATTTCCGCCAGAAGCTTTTCAATATCTAGCTCCGCCGTAATCCTTCGGTTAATCTCAAGTAACTTGGTGTACGCATGAATCTTCATTTCATCTTCCTCCTCACCACCAAACATGGCGAGCATTTTTGCATTCTCTGGGACCTTGAAATATTGGTCCCGCATTTCAAACGAGAGATCCTTTGCAATATCCAGGATCAATTCCTTCGCATCGGACTGAAGTCCAGAACAACGAACCGTATCCCGCCGTTCGTAATATTGAACCAGAAGAGACAAGAGTTCGAGCGTCAACTCATACCGCTTCGACGCCATCGCTGCCTTTAACAACTCCTCCAGATCGGCGAGCAGTTCGTTCGGCAAGCGCTTCTTCACCTTAAGGAGAAGTCGGCCGCGAAGCATCAAGGCCATCTCTTCCTGATCCTTCAAATGACACCCTTTAGCCACTTTCTCTCCCCGAACCAGATACTCTTCTGCCAAGGCAACATCATTTTTGTGAATGGCGTAACGAACAATGTTGAGATACGCGATGGAGGCCTCACGCACGGCCTTTAGTTTTTTAAATATCTTAATCGCACGCTTGGCATAAAGAATCGCAGACTTGGGATCTCCCTCTTTGTCGGCCAAATCCCCCTGAAGTAACAAATTGTATCCCTCGATTAACGACAATCCGTGATCCTTAGCAATCGCTGTGGAATCGTCAAGATAGCTCCGCGAGGTCTTGAAATCACCCAAATAGAGATAGACATTTGCAAGATTATTCTGAAGTGTCGCCTCTAAACTCACCTGACGTGTCTGTTTGGCGATCGCTGCCGCCTCCTGATATTTTTCTAATGCCTTCTGATAACGGGCAATCGCATGCCATACCACTCCCTCATTCATAGCGGCCGAAAGACGACCCGACTGATACCAATGTTTGGCAAAACGTCCCGCCGCGCGCTGATAATATTTAAGTGCGCCATCATAATCACCCAAACTAAATCGACACATCCCGAGATAGTTAAATGCGCTTCCAGAAATATAGTCATCCCGACTCTTGGAAGAAGATTTGAAGTACGTCTCAGCATCCCGAATTTCCCCTTTATAATAGTAGGCCAGCCCCATCGTGTTGGATAGATTCGGGTCGTCGCTCTCCTTCAAACCATGTTCTTCGGCGGCAGATATCAAGGCGTCATACTTTCCTTCATCGAGAAACGTTCTCAAGTAACGATCAAAAGCACGCTTACCCTCACTCCCCCGTCGCCCCATTATTTTTTTACAAACCCCGCGCACCCGTTCATATTGACCTTCCCTCAAATAAGCATTCGCAAGGATCAAGGCAACCTCGGGCAGATCATCAACCAACGTATGACCTTCAAGAAGGGTTATAATCGCGCCAACATCTCCTTGTCGCGAAGTCACGCGCGCCTTCCAAAGTTCCAAACTCTCTAATGCTTCGACATCAAGAAATTGCGGGATCTTTTCAAGCAATTCCTCGGCCTCCTCGAGACGTCCATCCTGAATCAGTTCATCCATTCCCGCATTCAGATCCAACAATGCGAGATCACCCATCTCCGCGCAAACGGCATGATGGAGAAACGAAGCACTCATTCCACCGCGTTTCTTTAAGAGGTTCGCGATCTCCCGGTGGAGCTCTAGACGATCCTCTGGGGGCAGTGACTCCTGTGTCCATTGGGCGAGAGCTTCGGATGCAAACCGATAATAATTAACATTCGACGAGACCAACAAACGGACCCAACCGCGCCTTAACAGATCTTCAAGGGCGTTCAACGAGAGTCCCGATTCCTTCACGATATAATGAAGAAGCTCCTCATCCAGAAGAGCTCTATCAAAGAGTGAAAGCGATTGAACAATCCTTTGGACAGATGAATCGGCCTTCTTGAGATAACTGTCCCATGCATTCCGAAGTGATTCTTGATCCTCCGCTTGATGACCCGTCACCTGATGAGTTCGAACAAAAGATTGGATCTCCTTTTTTGAGAGCCAAGATTTATCAAGCCACTTTGCATCATCCAGACTTCCTGTCACAATCATCCGAAACGATGAAATATCTCTCAAGAGAAGATATTCAACCAACCCTCGATCATCCTCAGAGAGGCCATTAAATTTTGATATCGAAAGGAAAAGGGGTCCCATCTGATCAATAAATGTAGTGAGCAGCTCAGCAATGGCCTCGGAAAGATCAGCCCCCTTCTCGAAGAGTAGTGATGGAAGATTTTTGAACTTCCCGGAAGCCCAATCAATGAGATCATTATAACCATTCCATATTTTTTTCCGATGGTGACTGACGGCATAAAGGTCCAAAACGATCTGCTTAGCAAGATTACGATTAACGTCGGTTTGGAAATCAACAATATGCCCACCCAGCAACTGCCACTCTCTTTGCAGATGGGCTGAGACAGCATCGGCCTCGTCGAACGACGCACCCATTAAGACAGACAGTTTGAGCCGGTCTCCCTCTACCCCCTTCTTGCACCACTCCATCAAATCAACGACGATTGGATCATTCTTGAGGAGACCATCTGAAATCTGAATCGGATTCTTATCCGAGAGCTCTTTCATCCAGCCATTCTTAATTAAGATAGACAATATCTCCTCTGAACGGAGCAGGCGTTCGCGAGGGTCAAACGAGAGAAGCTGTACCAGCAAATCCCGTACCGCACTCGGAAGAAGCCTCTTCTCCTCCGATGTAAAAACAATTGGACGTTTTTTCTGTTCCAACAATCGATGAATATCGCGTCCCTTAAATGGAAACCGGCCTGCAAAGAGCTCAAATAGAATAAGTCCCAGAGAGTATAGATCGGTGCGAACACTTTGACCTTCACCTTGGAAACACTCAGGTGCAATGTATGGAATCGTCCCGGTGACAGAACCTTTTTCTTCACTAGTGTTCGATGCCAATCCAAAGTCGATTACCTTGACCCAGTTATTCCCCTCTGTTTCAACGACGATAACGTGTTCAGGCTTTAAATCACGGTGCAATATTCCCTGACGATGAAGATAGGCGACAGCGTCGACCAGCTGTCCCACGAGTTGCATCTTCGTCTCAATCGATGTATTCGCAAAGTCATCGATCGTCTTTCCCTCGAGATATTCTTGAGTAAAATAAAATGTACCGTCATCGAGACGGCCCACATCATAGACCTTGGAGAGATGAGGATGGGCCAGTTTTGAAAGGAGTGCAAATTCACTTTTAGAGGGTTTTTGATCACTCGTCCCAATTTTAAGAACCAACTGCCGGCCGGGACGAAGTTTGTCGCTAACAAGATACGAAAGACCCCCTGCACCACGACCCAGTCGACGCTTCACTGAGAAACGTTCCCTGAGTTCTGTTGACAACAAATTGGTCGGCATGGTGTCAATGTAGTTGACAACATGTTGAGTGTCAACCAGAGGTGTCAAAAAGGAGGAGAAGGATCCTCCGGGTTAACTTACTGATTTATAATCATTAACCGGAGAATCCTTCGAGTCACCTTGAAAGATCAGTGGTACCTACCAAGAAAGGCTATCGATTTCCTGAACGCCATTCGAGATGTCGTATAAGCCGATGCCCTTCGACTTGATGACGATAATTCCCTCTTCGTCACCATCACCTATAATGATACTGCGGCGAACGGCCTGTTTATAGCTATTGGAGTATTCTCCATCAGCCGTGAGACCCAGTTTAATCTCACCAACCAGATCAAAACCATCTGTCGCATTGAGGCGATAAATCTGAAGTCCGCGATATTGAAACTCTCCCCAGTTTCCACCGTTCAAACCTTTATCAGTATAGAGAGTTATGGGCAGGGCAATCAGACCACGAGATTTATCAAACGTGAAGGCATGATGTTGGCTAAGGGCTTCCGAATCTGTTCCACGCGTACCAATAATGATATTGTGACGTTCACTCGGCTTGGTCATGTCGCGAACATCAAAGAGTGACATCTTCACACCCCGAAACCAGTCCCAATTACTACTTGTCTCTTCAGTATCTTTTCCAATTCCAATCAAGTGACCATCATCAAAAGGATGGAGATACGTTGAGAAACCAGGGACCTTAAGCTCACCAAGGATTGTGGGTTGCGTCGGATCGGAAAGATCGATCGTAAATAGCGGATCAATTTGTCGATAGGTCACAATAAATCCCTTATTACCGATAAAACGAACCGAGTAGATACTCTCATCCTTTTTAAAATCCAAAATAGATCCAACGACATTCATCGCTGAACTTTCTGCATCCAATACATAAAGATGATTGGTATCATTAAAACCAACCGATGTCGCCACACGAAGATGGCCTTCATGCTCACTCATCGAAAACTGACCATTCTGACTCCACAACAAGTGTCCTTCCACAATACCACTACCAAAATAGAAGGGTTCATCCGAACTGATATCAAATTTATGAAGGAGTGTCTTTTCCTTCTCATCACTGCTGACAATACCACCCCAAAAATTGACCGGCTGTGATAGATATATCGCTTTTTTGGAGGCATAAAGCTGGAGCCCCCAACCGACAATTGAACTAATCGAATCCGAACCACTCCGATCATCCAGATCAAAACTAACTAGTGATGCAATGGATGTTCCCCGATTGATCCGTGTGGTATAGACCGTCTGTGTCACCATCAACTCTTCTGCTCCATTATTTCGGATGACTTTTGGCAAGATTTCATCCATTTCGGCTGCCTCAATCCGATCGCGATTCTCTTCTTTTAAACGATCCTTGGCCGCACGAAGCGCCTCCGTCTCCGGTGTTTCCTGGGGATCCTCAAGACAAGTCGGCAACACATCCTGGTCAA
>CAYWXY010000019.1:0-24107 GCA_964462555.1 uncultured Pseudomonadota bacterium
GGCGAGAAGGGAATACCAATAATCCCAATACAACGAACATGGCGATCTGAGAAAGCCACGAAAATCCATCGAAGAAATCTTGCAACGATGCCTTGTGAATGAATCGCGTTCGCCCCATGCACAGCCCCATGATATAGACTGCCAGAAAACCGCTTCCCCCCAGGACGTCGGTAATGGCGTAACTCAAACAGACGAAAGACATGAGGAGTACGGGATAGAGGCCCTTGTATTCGAGCATCATTCGTTCCATGACCAAGCAGGCAAGGCGACCGAGTGCGTATCCTGCCGCAAGGCCAACCATGATTTGCTGCGTTATCATAAAGACGAGTTCTTGCTGTGAGGCTTGTTTGCTCATGACAAAATGTATGATGCCGATGGTAAGTAGGACGGCTACGGGATCGTTGCTGGCGGACTCGAATTCCAGGAGCGATCGCATGTCGCTACGTAAGTGAATGCTACGCGAACGTAAGACTGAAAAGACCGCGCCTGCATCGGTTGAGGATACGATTGCGCCGAGCAGCATGCCGATGGGGAGAGGGATCTTGAGCAGATATGAGCTGAATCCCCCGATCATCACGGCGGTCAGCACGACGCCAACCGTTGATAGGATAGTGCCTTCCTTGAGTAGTCTGCGGATATGTTTCCACTCGGTGTGAAATCCTCCGGTAAATATGATAAATGCGAGGGCAACAAGGCCAACGAATTGGGCCGCCCATGCGTTATCGAAATGGATGCCGCCCAGTCCCTCTGATCCGGCGAGCATGCCGATACCGAGAAATGCAATCAATGAAGGGATGGCAAAACGTCCCAAGGCCTTGCTTGCGAAGATACTTAGCATGGTAATGAGCGATGCACCCCCGATCAGGTACTCATTGAAATGGTCGCCGATGGCAGGGACGATATTCATGATGGGGACTATACAGAATCCTGAACGTAGAGGCAAAAAAATTTCATTTCGTCACGCGTATCTTTGGGAAGGCAATTTTCAAAATAGATATCCATGACAGTAATGACGGTCGGAATCGATAGGAGAATTGCCGAAATCAGGTTGATTTATAAACGAAATCGGATATAGAAAATAGGATGTTGATGAGGGGAACTTATTTAGTCATTCTGGTTGTTATCTTCTCTTTTTTATGCGTCACGCCATCCTTTGCAGCTGAAGATGCCGAATCTATTGATTCATCGCTTGATTCATCTGAAGAGACAGTATCTCAGGGAACGCCCCCTCCTCATTTTGCGCGCTATAAGCCGCGCATGCCAGAGTTTCTCCTAAAACATAAGGAAGAGGGGTGGGTCTTTACCGGTTTTCCTGCGATTGGTTGGGATCCTGATACCGGTTTTAATATTGGGGCCATGTTGCAGATTTATAATAATGGTAAAAAGGATAGTCCTTTTTTCGACATTACCCCATTCAGTCAGAATATTCAGGCGGGTTTTGTCTACACCACACAAAACACCCTTGACGCCGGTATCTATTATGACAGTCTCTATGTAAAAGGGTCACCTTGGCGAACAAGATTTGATATTAGTGTCTATAATAACCCCCTCTATAATTATTTTGGCATCGGTAGTGACGGACAACAACTGACCTTCCCGGGGACCGGTCAGGTCTTTAATAGTTATGACGCCTACAAGAATACTCTGAAGCAGCAGACGGCCGGCCAGACAAACGAACGTTACGATAATTATTACTACACACGTCTCAGTTTTAAGGGGTCTGCAGAATATGATCTTCTGGGTGGATGGCTTAGGCCACTTGCTGGTCTTCAGGTGGGGCATGTTTGGATTGGGGATTACACGGGTAAGCGGGTTGCTGGGGCTGTTCAGAATCCCACGCACCTAAGTGTTGATTGTAATTCAGGTCGCGCGAAGGGGTGTCAGGGTGGTTGGGATATCTATGCTAAGCTGGGAATGACCTTTGATACACGTAATTTTGAACCGAATCCGAGCAAGGGATTCATGTGGGATGTGGTGAGTGAACTTTCACCAAAATTTCTGGGCTCGGCCTTTAACTATGGTCGTTTGAATTCAAGCATGCGTGCCTTTGGAAGAGTTTTTGATTATAAAAAACAGCGTCTGGTCCTTGCGGGACGTGTCTTTTATCAGTGGCAGTTTGGCGAGGTTCCCTTTTATTCGATGAATAAGATGGCATTTACCGATCGGGACTGGACGGGCCTTGGTGGTTTTCGTTCGATCCGGGGTTTTCGCCTGGATCGATTCATTGGTCCCGTTACAGCTCTGACTAACGTGGAACTCAGATATACCTTTTACGATTTTGAGGTCTGGAACCAAAGGATTCAACTGGGTCTAAAACCCTTTGTCGATGCTGGCCGTTCTTTTGACAATGTCAGGCAAACAACTTTTAGAGGTTGGAAGCTGGGTGGCGGCGGTGGTCTGATGTTGATATGGAATCTTGCGACTGTGATTAATTTTGATGCTGCTTGGAGTGGTGAGGGGAACGCTTTCTATATGGAGGCCGGGGCACAATTCTAATAACTGTACCCCGGCTCGATTCTTAGTATCGTCTATTTTTATTCATCAAAGAGTATGCAGGTGTCGCCACACTCGTCGGCGTCTCCAGTGTAGCATGGGCAGGTACAGCCTAATTCAACGCCTGGTGTGTCGCCGACCTCATCTAAAATATCCTGTGTTTCATCATCCGAATATTCATATGAACAAAGAAATGAGGGCTCGCTCTCTGGCTCGCCGATGGTGACGGTGTCGCCATTTTGCAGGAGATCTTCGATTGTCATCTCTTCGGCCTTTACAATAACCCTGTAATCTAAATGTGGGCGGTAACTAATTTCACCGTCGTTATTTCTGGAGCTTCCAACAATCATGTCGCCGACCTTGTCACCCTGTTGCACGGTCTGACCGACTTCAACCTCAATCAGGTCGGGTTGCATGGCGTTGAGTTCGTCGCTATTGGCGAACATCTCAAACATGAGGGCGACTGACCATTTGGAGTTGCATTCGACAACGACAAGATAAGAGTTTGCAAGTTCGGGGAATGCAGCATTTGAGTTAACCTGTGGTCCGGCATAAGTGATGGTGCCGTTAAATGGAGCAACGATTCCGACGGTTTCTATGTTGTCAGGATCTTCTTCCTCAACGGGTTCAATCATAAGGTCAATGCCGCCGTGAGGGGGTTCGTCCTCACCACTGTATGGCAACATATGTCCGACAAGGCCTTCGAGTCTATCTGTGTCCTCCATGGGAAAGCCCATGATGGGAGCGCCGTCGGCATCTACTACGCAGCCTTCAGCTGTGACGGCCTGTTCGTTGTTAACGTCGCTATCTTCTGTATCGACGTCGCTGCCTGTCGCTGATCCACAAGCTGCCAATGCAACAAACATGATCAGCATTCCTACTATTTTCATTGTGTTCTTCATTGTGACCTCCTTGGTTTCTGTTTTGTTCATGTCTTAATTATAACGGATTTTGGGCGGGGCTCTAAGCTCATTTTTTAGAATCCGTATTCATCTGTACACAGATAGATTGATAACGGCATGTAATTATATGTATAATTTTAATCTTCGTTCGGATGGTGTGTAGATTGGTACACAATTATCAAATGTCATTGGTGGTCACGATCCAGATCGTTACCTTTTGCTCCACTCTTAGAATTATGATATGAGGCCGTGATGCTTAGGATAGACAACATCGATAAATCCTATGGGGCGCAGATCCTTTTTGATAAAGCGAGCCTGCAAGTCCAGGCACATGAACGGATTGGTTTGGTTGGGCGAAATGGCTCTGGGAAGTCGACGCTCTTTCGAATGATTCTGGGTGAGGTTGAGCCCGACGCAGGGAGTATTATTGTTCCCAACGGATATCGCATTGGCCATGTCGAGCAGCATCTTAATTTTACAGAGCCAACGTTGTTAGACGAAGGTTGTCTGGGTCTCCCGGCTGACGAGATTCACGATCGTTACAAGGTTGAGCGTGTGCTCTTTGGATTAGGTTTTAAGGAGGCCGATCTTGCGAGCCCCCCAGAGAGTTTTTCGGGTGGTTTTCAGGTCCGACTTAATCTCGCGAAGGTCTTGGTCTCGAATCCTAATTTGTTGCTCCTGGATGAACCGACAAACTATTTGGATATCGTGTCGATACGGTGGATTGAGAAGTTTCTGCGTCGTTGGAAACATGAATTGATCGTTATTTCTCATGATCGTGAATTTATGGACAGCGTGACGACACACACGGCGGCGATTCACCGGGAGCGGATCCGTAAGATGTCGGGTTCAACAACGAAATTGAGCGATCAAATTGAAATGGATGAAGTTGTTTATGAACAGACGCGTCAGAATGAAGAGAAGCAGCGGAAACAGATGGAACGATTCGTCGACCGTTTTCGTTACAAGGCGACGAAGGCATCGGCTGCACAGTCCAGAATAAAGATG
This sequence comes from uncultured Pseudomonadota bacterium, assembly GCA_964462555.1. Lineage (GTDB taxonomy): Bacteria > UBA10199 > UBA10199 > CAYWXY01 > CAYWXY01. The sequence continues at coordinate 4,404 of CAYWXY010000019.1, forward strand.
TTGGAGAAATTGCCTGAGCGAGAAGCTTTATCAACGATATCTAATTTAAAATTCTCTTTTCAAAACGAGCGCATTCACGCAAAGCGGTTGCTCGAGGCAGGGGGGCTGCAATTTCGTTATGATCCAGATACGCCATTGATTGATAATATTGATGTGACGATTAGTCCCGGTGATCGTGTTGCGGTCATTGGAAAGAATGGTCGGGGCAAATCAACACTGATAAGGCTTTTGGCCGGTGATCTTGTATCTGAGTCTGGCGAAATCAATCTCCACCCACGTGCGTCGCTTGGTTATTTTGGACAGACGAACGTCGATCAGTTGAACCCCGATCTTTCAGTTGAGGAGGAGGTGGCCTCTTCCAATCCATCCTTGAGTTACACATCTGTTCGTTCGATTTGTGGAAGTATGATGTTTGGTGGGGATCTGGCCCTGAAAAAGATCAAGGTTCTGTCTGGTGGCGAGCGAAGTCGTGTCATGTTGGGCAAGATTATTGCCCGACCCTCTAATGTCTTGTTGCTCGATGAACCAACCAACCACCTCGACATGCAGTCGATTGATGCCATGGTTGAGGCATTTTCTGTCTATGATGGTGCCCTGGTCTTGGTGACACATAATGAGATGGTCTTGCGATCTGTTGTGAACCGCCTTCTTGTTTTTCAGGATGAAGGGGTAACCTGGTTTAATGGAGGGTATGACGAATTTCTTGAGAAGGTGGGGTGGGGTGATGAAAAAGAGGAAGTCATCAAGCGGACAAGCGCGAACCCCAAGAAGGCTATTCGTCAGCAGCGCGGGGCTATCATCGCGGAGCGTTCTTCGAGGTTGAGGCCTTTGGAAAAAGAGATCAAGGATTTAGAGGAACGAATTTCTGATTTAGAGACGTTGCAGGCGGCCACAAATTCCGAATTGGAGTATGCCTCCCAGTCACAGGATGGATCGAAAATCGTAGAGCTTTCAAAACGGTCCAAGGATCTCGCTTTGGAGGTTGAGGAGGCATTCAATCGCCTTGAAGTCGTAGATAAAGAGTATGAAGCACTCTCAGTAGAATATGCTGAGCGTTTGGAGTCGATCGCCTAAATATAGTTTGCTTATTCCCACGTTTTATGCGAGTCTCCCGCGCCCTATGAAGACAAAAAAACAAAATCCGAATATTAGAAATGTGGCGATCATCGCCCACGTCGACCATGGTAAAACCACATTGGTAGACTTCATGCTCAAACAGAGTGGTACCTTTCGCGAAAATCAGGATGTTGATGACCGGGTAATGGATAGTATGGATCTTGAGCGCGAGCGCGGCATCACCATTGCGTCGAAGAATTGTGCCGTTTACTACAAGGGTGTAAAGATCAACATCATAGACACCCCAGGTCACGCCGATTTTGGCGGCGAGGTTGAGCGGGGACTGAAAATGGTTGACGGTGCTATTTTGTTGGTCGATGCCTCTGAAGGACCACTACCTCAAACGCGTTACGTTTTGGAAAAGGCTCTGGAATCGCACCTGAAGATCATTGTTGTCATTAACAAGATCGACAGGAAGGATGCTCGTTGTCAAGAGGTCTTGGACGAGATCTACAGTTTGTTTATTGATCTAGATGCCGATGACGATCAGATCGAATTCCCGGTTCTATATGCCATTTCCAAAGAGGGGATGGCCAAAAAATCACTAAAGGATGAAGGTTCAAACCTAGCACCGCTTTTCCAGGCGATTGTGGATGAGGTTCATCCGCCGATCTATGACCCAAATGAATCGTTTCAGATGTTGGTGACAAATCTCTCGTACTCGGATTACGTCGGTCGTCTTGCCATTGGACGCATCATGAATGGTAGTGTTCAGAAGAATGACAACCTTGTTTGTTTGGCTAAAGATGGTGTTCCCCGGCCTCTCAAGGTCTCGAGTCTCCAGGTTTATGACGGTATTCACGTTAAGGATGTCGATTCGGTGGAACCAGGGGATATTCTCACGCTTTCAGGAATTGAGAATGTTGAGATTGGAGATACGATCTGTACAGCCGAGACACCGAAGGCCTTAAAGAGATTTATTGCCGATGAACCGACTGTTTCTATGAAGTTCATGATTAACACTTCTCCCTTTGCCGGCCAAGAGGGTAAGTTTGTTCAGTCTCGAAAGATTTTGGAGCGCCTCGAAAAAGAGACTCTTTATAATGTAGCTCTTCATGTTGAACCGGGAGAGACGGCGGACAGCTTTTTGGTGAAGGGCCGAGGCGAATTTCAGATTGCCATTCTTATTGAGACGATGCGACGTGAAGGATTTGAGTTGAGTGTGGGTCGCCCGAAGGTCATCATGAAAGAGGAGGGTGGAGTTAAGCTTGAGCCGATTGAACATCTATTTGTCGATATTGACGAGGATTATACAGGGATCGTAACAGAGAAACTGTCAAAGAGACTAGGTCGAATGGTTAATATGGTGAACCACGGTACCGGTCGCGTTCGAATCGAATTTTCTATTCCGTCAAGAGGGCTGATTGGTTATCGGAGTGAATTTTTGACAGATACCAAGGGAACAGGACTTATGAACTCATATGTTCAGGAATTTGAGCCCTATCGCGGAGATATTCAAAGTCGTACGGCGGGTTCTCTTGTTTCCGATCGCAGCGGCACTTCTGTTGCGTATGGTCTCTTTCACTTGGAACCCCGAGGCGTTCTTTTTATTGAGGCGGGTGCCCCTGTTTACGAGGGAATGATCATCGGCGAGCATAATCGCAGGCAGGATCTCAATGTGAATCCGTGCAAAGAGAAAAAGCTTTCAAATATGCGTGCATCGGGAACAGACGAGCATACCACTTTAAGTCCAATCATCGCAATGACGTTAGAATGGGCGATTGAGTTCATTCGTGACGATGAACAGGTCGAGGTCACACCCAAAAGCATTCGACTGCGAAAGAATGTCCTTTCAGTATCAGGTCGAAAGTAGGATTTTTCACTATTTAGATTTAGACAGAAGAATGAGGGCTGATCCAAGGAGTACGAAGAGGATGGCGGTGTGGATGGCCATCGCGGTACTAAATGTAGCTATTGCGTAATATAGAAAGGGAACACCAATAATATATCCGACGAGAGCGATTGCTCCTAAAAAGGTAACTATAGATCCGATAATGAGAAATTTACTTGCTCTCCTGACATCCATAATTCTGACGAGGCCGGCAATGGCCACCAGTGTAAAGGCCAACATTGTTCCGAATGAGGGTCTGCCTGGAACTGTTGTGTAGGCTGCACCAAGGTGTTCCTTTACAAAGAGGCCTTCGATTCCACTTTGAACACCCATGAGGCTAGAAATAAGAAGGGTTCCCATGATCAAGAGTATACAGAGGACAGTTAGTGAGATTCCCCATTCTACACCACCGAATCCGCTACTTTTGATAGACGAGAGATAGAGGGCTATACCACAGAGAAAGAAGGAAAATGCGGTCGTAAATTTCATTGTGACCCAGGTTGGTAGGATACTTTTTAAGATTTCTATATCCAAAAACCAACCAATCATAACGAGAACGCTGATGATAATAACAATGATGGATAATGCCTTTATAATTTTACTGTTCTTCATTGTTCCCTCACGAACGAGTTAGAGTTCAACGGTTACGATGGTTCCTTTGCCAGGTGCCGACGTAAGTTTAATGGCTCCATCGAAATACTCAATGATATCACGTACATATGTTAATCCCAATCCCACACCCTCAACGTTACCCGTGAAGTATTTGTCGATCTGATAGAATTTTGTGAATATCTTGTCGTGATATTCGGGGGGGATCCCAATGCCATTGTCCTTAATGGCGATTGCTGTACGTCCCGAACTTTTCATGACAGCAATATCAATCGTTACGGGTTCACTCATGTTGAATTTAATTCCATTGTCAACAATTTGGCCGAGTAGTGAGAGGAGGTATTTTTTATTGAATGAGAGTTCTTCGGCATCGGGGCTGATTTCGACTTTGAATTTCGGTTTTTTATCGGCGTACCATTCGCTATACGTCTTAACCACTTCTTCTATTATTTCTTTGATATTGATATCTTCTTTTGATTTGTCGAATTCAGAATGTTCTAATGTGACGAAGTTTACTAAGCTCTGCACCAAGGCCTGTAGTTTTGAAGACTGGATGGCCATATCATCAATCTGCTTTTTCTGTTTTTCATCGAGCTCACCCAGTAGGCCGTCCTTGAGCAACATCAGCTTCCCCCCTATGGCCGTAAGGGGGGTGAAGAGTTTGTGTGATATGAGGGATAGAAAATTTCTCTTTGATCGCTCTTCCGATTCTTGATCCGTGATGTCGCGTACGTAGAGCATTTTCTCCTTAACTTTCCCGTTCTCCATAATACAGGTAAGGAGACAGTTGAGATGGAGGGGCCCTAGGTCATCTGTTTCTCTTCTCGACAATTTAAATCTCAATTCCGCTTTTTCAGATTTCATTAGCTGTGATAGAGCGGGTTCACTATCAAAGTATGCCTGGATATGTTCATGTAGAGGAGCACTGCTGGGAAGCATGAAGAGTCTGTTTGCGGCGTCATTGGACTGTATGACTCGGCCCCATTTTCCATCCATGATTAAGAGGCCATCTTTCATGCTTGAGAATGCGGTCTGTAAGAGGGCCTTCTCCTTGTTGAGTTCATTCAATGTTACAATGAGATTGTCACTCATATCGCAGAACGATTTGGTGAGAACACCTATCTCGTCCTGTGCTGTATGCGATATCATTGAGTGATCGAGACATTCACCAACACCGATTTTTTTGGTAGCTTCGGCAAGGACGGTGATTGGTTTACTTATCGCAGAAGAGATTACAAGTATAATAATGAAGACCACGAAAAGACCAGAGATTGCCACAAGAACAACCTGTTTGGTCAATGTATTGATGTCCGCGAAAAGCTCTTTTTCCGGGAAGGTAATGCCGAGCAACCAGCCGGTGGAACTGATGGGCCCATAGGCCACCCAAACCATCTCATTTTTCAATGGACTGAAAAGGCGTGTAAACCCGCGTTCTCCTGAGACCATCTTTTCACTGAGTTTGAGAAAATCGTCACTCTGAAGTTTCTTGGCCAGATCAAAAATGGTGTGTTCGAGGTCTGGCTTTTTGTTGGGCATTAACAATATTCTTCCATCGGCCGTGAGAAGAAATGCATCTCCAGTTTTTTCTACTTCAAGACCATTCACGATGTTTGTCAGTTCTGTGAGCGATATGTCGACTGTGGCAATTCCCCAGGGTTTGCCATCTTTGAAAAAAGGATAAGAGTATGTGACCATTGCGGTGTCGCCGCCACCCTCGTCATAGTATGGATCTCCCCACATTGGCTTTCCGCTCTTTATGGGATTCTTGTACCAGTCCCATTTCAGATAATAATAGGATTCGCTATCAAGATCCTTATATTGGAGCCCGTCAGGTGTCCGGTAGTAATATGGTGCAACTAGTTTTTTATCTCTAATAAAGGAATGTGGTTCAAAGGCGACTGTCGAACCAAAGGCCTCTGGCGTTACTTTAAGGTAGTTTTTGATCAGGTTGGCGATATCTTCTTTTGTTTCGTGTTTTACACTTTGAAGGGTAATCGCCAGGCCCTCTGCCAAACCTTCAACTGTCTGGAATTTTAGGTCAAGTTCATATGACGTCGCGTCAAGCATTTCATTGGCAAAGGCGTCGATCTTCTTTAGTAGGACCTTTTTGTTGGCAGAATAACTCAGATAAGAGAGCCATGCGATGATAACGATGACGGCGGACAGAATAACCAGCGGCAATTTGTACCGAATCTTCATGGATCTCCCTTTCCGATTGCACTTTTCACTTAATAGCCTCTTCTTCCAGTGGATAGCCTAAAATTGGGCACCGGCATCCATCTAAAAGGCGTTATCCTTATTTATCATCATTTGACTTTGGTTTGTTAAATTTATGATAAAAATTTTGAGGTGGAAGCCACGTTTTATTTAATTGTCAGCATGAAAATCGGTCGATTGTTTGACATCTGCTGGGTAAATGGTGGTTTTCGAAATTAATTAATGATTTCAATGGGTTGCTTTCTTTTTGACGGAGATATGGGGGTAGATATTCACCCTCCCTCGTTTTTTGGCCTTATTTAGTTAATAATATCAAGAAGTTGCTTGGCGCATAATGGCACACAAATTGCTCATATATCAATTAGCGGGGTCTATCTCTTTTTGGCCGATCGCTAAGCGGGGAAGAGGGGATGAGAAAAGTAATATCCATGATTATTATAGCACTTGGTTCACTCCTTATTTTTCAGTGTGGTGGAACGAGCAGTTCTACACCGACGCCGCCGGTCGAAACTCCGATTGCAATCGAGTCGTTGGATGGTGAATCGGATATCTCTGTGACCAGCGCATTCAAATACACATTCAGTGAGGCGGTGACTGAGTCCACCGTTACGAGCGATACATTTTTCATCTATCCGGCCAGTGCAACCACAGCATCGAAAATTGCCGCAACGATTTCCGCCGATAGTACAACCGAATATATTATTACACCCGACGCATCGCTTGAGGCCGATACGATCTATGTCTTGATGGTGAGATTGACGCTGATTACGAGCAGTGGCGCTGCAAATATTGCCGATGTGAAGGCTGCTGGGGATGCCATGGGGACGGATGATATGGTGATTTTTACTACGGGAAGTGATGCGGTTCCCGCGTTCGTCGGTGTCCTCGACACAACATTTGTGAGCCCCACTGGTTATCTGACAGACGACGCGATGGGGGTATACGATGGTAGTTTCAATATCGCCCTCGATTCAAGCGACAACATTTATTACAAGGAGGGATACAACGCTTCGGCGGGGTTTTCGATCCGAAAATATGACAACGAGGGAGATGTTGTTGCGACGTTTGGTGCACTTGGCGTGTTAGATGAAACTGGGAGCGGAATTGATGGCGAAAGGATGATTATCGACGACGATGTAATTATCTTGGTTGCTCAGGTTATAGCCACAAATGCCCTTTCTGTTGCAAGATATAACGCGGATGGAACTGAGATTGCTTCGGCAACTTACAATACTTTAAACAGTACTCCATATAACGTGGCGGCAGATACCAGCGGAAATATACTAGTTGTGGGTACGACTGGAAATAATGATCCGACAGTTGATATGGCGATTTGGCGATATACATCAGCTCTTTCCCTTGATGCTACTTTTGGTACGGGTGGCGTTGCAACATATAATGATGGGGGGAGTGGTTCAGTGGCGACCTCCGTTGGCTTAGATTCGAGCGGTAATATTTATCTGGGTGGGATGGAGACGGATGATGATTTTACAACATCCAATATTCTTATCTGGAAATACAATGTTTCGGGAGATCCTGTAACGTCGTTTGGAACTAACGGGGTCATTGATCTGGGCGTACATGATGGTGGGGGTGTTATGGTTCTTGATGATGCTGTCTATGCCCTTGTTGTAGAGGGTGGCGGCGATTGTTCGGTAGAGAATCAGATAGTTAAATATGATACCGACGGAAATATTGACACATCATTCGGAACGAACGGAATATTTGATTTTGAGGGTGGAAATGCGTGGGCTGGTGGCATGACCACGGACGGTGATGGTAACCTTATTATTTCGGCGCTTGTCTGTGATAGTCCAACAGCGACTACTTATGACTTGGAGATATGGGCCGTTGATAGTGATACGGGGGAACGTGTTACAACAGCGGCGAATGATGGAAAATTTATATTTAGTGATTTTGTATTGCCTATTCCGGGAAATATCATCATGAATTCTGAGGAACGCTTTGTGGTTTGCGGTGCTGACTTTGTGGGTGGGGTTGGAGATACCGATCCACCCTTTTTCATCATGAAAGTGAGATAACAACTATCCATAAACCTTAACTCTTGAAAAAGTAGAGATTCATCGTGGAGCTGTAGGTAATTAATGACAGGGTAATAGTGTCTAGGTTTTGAAGATGTGCTTAAAAATTCAGGCGTTAGGTTTATGTTTTGTCGATGAGGTATTTTTTCACCCACTAAGTATTTTTACGAACCACATTGGATGTAAATAAGTCTATGAAAACAAGTCATTAGCCTGGAAAGGAATGGGGGGGGGTGTTATTCTACCTTAATATTGTGACGCCCTTAGCCCCCACCGCTTTAAGGTACTGATTTAATTGAATAAAAAAAATCTATTCTGTGGTAAAAGATTTGCGGTAGAAGCGGTAGAGGAATAAGTGAGGCTGACAACGAAAGGGGGAGTTATGAGAAGGATTTTGGGAGTAATCGTAATGGTTATGTCGTGTGCTGCCCTTATGGCCTGTGGCGGAGGCAGTAGCGGCGGCGGTGGAGGTAGCGGCGATGGTGGTGACTCCTCGGGGACCCTATCGCTGGATGCGCAAGACTACATTTACAGCTATTCGGCTTCAGCGAATCTCTCCAGTAGGTCGCTTTCACCCAAGGAATATACGGCGGCTCCAGGTGAGGCTGGTGGATTTTCGCGGAGTGGCTGTGAGGCGGATATGTTGCAGCAGCAGATCATTCGTCGGTCAAAGTTTTCGAGCATGATCCAGTGTTACATGGAGTTTATGGAAGATTATGGTGGTGTGACATTGGATAGTGACTGGACAGTCTTTAATGTGTCGATGCCGGAGGATTCAGGCCCTGAAGAGGCCGAGGGGGGCTCCTTTCTGATGAGGGTTAGGAAGCATGCTGCAGGAATCTATGATATGGATGCCTGTTTTGGTGGCCAGCTGCGCACAGAGATGAGAACATCGGCAAGTGGCAGTGGATGTATTGTGAGCGTCATTGATGAGGGTGATTGGGGATCAGGAAGTTTGGAGATCGTTTTAGAAGGTGCATGTAATGTCGATAATTACACGTCGGCAACCTTTACTGAGGAATTTGTTGATACTGAGTTTGGCAGTTATGGATCGACGTCGCTTTCGGCCGATAATTCTTCCGATGTAAATGTGGTCAGTGGGGCCTTTGCTAATGAATCTGAAAATGACTCCTCGAATATCCAGGTCTATGCACAGTTTGACGCAACGAGTGGAAGTGCCAAACATGACTCCAGCGGTACATATACAGCACAATCGGCCTCTGATATGATGGAATCATATTTGGAACAAGGCGTTGTGGATTGTAACAATCAGGCGATCTCTTCGAGTGATTATCTCTGTTGTGAAGGGCCTGGCGGTGATAACTGCAGTCAGGAAGAGGGTGGATGTTTTGTCGTTGCATCGGGCACGTCATGTTCGTTTGATGACAGTGGCGTCGAGTCCTTTTCAATAACGCCGGTTAGTGAAAATAGTCTTGAGTTTAAGGTTTCTTCAGAAAACTCCAGTTTTTATGCCGCTGTCAATGCTCAGGATCTTACGGCTGTTCCCTCACAACCGACGATTGCCTTTGCGGATAATTGGGATTGCGATTCTTCGGGGGCGATTGAAATCGGTCAATCAGACATGATGGCAGGCGGAACGGCCGCAATGGCCGCTATGCAGGTATGTATGGGAAAAGAGCAGGATATGGATGACTTCCAAGACAATAGCCTTTGCCAGAATACGGAGGATACACAACGAGAGGAGTGGGATCAGCAATAATAGCAGTTAGTGAAATCTGTTTATGGATAAAATTGGGCGCGATACTCAAGTGGTATTGCGCCCTTTCTTTTTTGTAGGGTGGTTGCGGAAGTAGAGATAGGTAAAGGCAATGAGTACGATCAGGCTGATGATTTGAGAGATGGATGGGAGACCCCAGATATAGATGCCTCGGCTTGTGTCACCTCGTAAGAATTCCATGAAAACCCTCAGGATCGAGTAGATGATGCCGAGGAGCAGGACGATTTTGATGATCACAGCCTTTGTCAAAATACAGAGGATGAACAGATCGAAACTTGGGGAGAGTAGTCGTTACGTATTATGAATGATAATTGTAGGGTTAGACGGAGCGAACTTGGCTCCGTCTAACTTTATGGGGACGTCACCCTTTTTCATCATGAAGGTGAGATAATAGCGTGTTTCCTATTTGAAACAGGAATATTTCGATTTTCACAACTTTTTCATAAAAAATCCGACACTTGGGTAGGTGAAAAAATCGCCTATTAGTGGAGGTTTACTGTGCCTGGAGGAGGAAGGGTACGCAACATCAGAGTTGGTCCGCGTCTGGATCTAGATTTAGATCTGGGGCGGTTTACCAATAGGGCTAAGGTTCCGGATCTGATGGTCGGCCTGAGTAGGGTCGTCATCGATTATACCGGTTTGGAAATTGGTTCCCCAAATATTGGTGTTGCTGACGCTCTACTTCTGGATTCTGATGTCGGCGGATTTCTGGATCCCATTGTTGATATGGGAAACAGTTTGGGCGACGATGTATTTGTTTTGCCCGAACAATTAAGCCCTCCAAGTGGAATTTCCAGATTTCTATCTCCAATCGGAAAAGTTCTGGACAGGATTTCCAGCATAAAGAATTCCGTTATTCCTGCTGTGACTGCCGTCTCTACACTCCTTATGGGAACGGCTATGACGGGTGGTGAAGTTCCAGACCTCTCTGCTCTGGCGATTCTCTTGGCTCCATTCGCAACCATGGCTTCACTCTCTTCCGTCGCTTACACGGCTTCATCGCGGCCGGGTTCTTCCAAAATGCTTCAAAGGCCATCCCACGTCGATGACTATGAATTTCCCAAAGAGAACATAGAGTATGCAACAGAAATCTGTAATGAGCTGTTGGCTGGTGCTGATCAATTGATTCGGGAAGGGAAGACTCCGATTCTGATATTACCTGATACATCGATGCGTGTCGCGGGCCATCTCTTTCACAGCGCCTTTGTCACGGCATTCCCAGATGTTTACAAACCATTGAAGAGATATCGGATGCAGGCCACATTATATATTTTTACACGAAAGGCAGCTTTAGATGAGAGGAAGGAGTTCGAGCATACCGTCATCCTCCCCGACGTGATTGGAAAGATTGATAATCCTCATGTTATTGTGGTTGATACTTCTGATACGGGAGGTACCCGTGATGATATTCAAATGGAGTTTGAGAGAAGATTCGCTGATATCCCGGTGGATTTTTTTAGGGTGAAGGAAGGTCGTCTGAATATCAAGGGTGGCAATCCCCGATTAGGTATCATCGAAAAGAAAATGGCAGACTATAGCAACGGCATCGCCGTATATTTAGGTTCGGGTGGAGTTTTCAAGTTTGCCTATCCGCTTTCAACAAAAGTATCTCATGAGGATATTCCACCCAATCAACTTCGAATATCCGAGTCTCAATTTTCTGTGCGCTTTGGAAATGTTGATCAAGAGATAGCCTTCTGGAGAGAGCCTGAGTTGAAGCGGGTCTTTTCCAGACTGGGAAGATCCCTTGGCAAGGACTTCAGATCACAACGTTCTGAATAGGGTGAGAAGATAACTATCGCTCTTCCTTTATTCGACTGCCTTGTCAAAATGTAGTCAAATTTAACCTCTTTCTGGGTGAAAAAATACCACAAATCGGCTCCCTTATAGAAAATATTTTAATAAAATCAATGTGTTATGTTTTGTCGATTTGGCATGAGATATGCACGAATATAATGTGTCCAGTTGTGGACTGAGTGGAGGACTATGAAGGGGATATGGGCCATATTGTCTGTTTCTGTCCTTTTGGCGTCCTGTGGGGGGACTGCGGCGGGCCCGACTGTGCCGACTTCTCAACCAATACCGATTGAACAGTTGGGTGGTGAGACTGGCGTCAGCACTGAAAGTGCATTCAGTTATGACTTTGATACGCCGGTTGACTGTTCAACAGTGACCGATCAGACGTGTTTTATTGTGCTCACTGTGGAGGATGAGGGTACGGCTAATATTTCCTTTAAGAATGATGAGATTGATCTGACAGGCATCTGTAATCCAGAGAATCAAATTGGATCAACACTTGTTTGCTCTCAAACCGGTCTGCTTATGACTCCGGATCAGCCTTTGGAATTCAATACAGGATACACGGTCTGTATGACGACTGGCATTAAAGACCAAACGGGTGAAGCCATTCTTGAGGAGACGTTGGAGGCGAGCTTTGTGACTGAAGAGGCAGATGTGGATCCGACATATACCATTGGTGGAACAGTGAGTGGTCTAGGTACGGGTGATTCTGTTGTCCTTCAAAATAGTGCTGCAGATGATTTGACTGTATCAGCTAATGGAGCGTTTACATTTGCGACGGCTCTCAGTGATAGTGCGGCCTACGTGGTAACGGTTTTCACAAATCCTACTAACAAAGAATGTTCAGTATCGAATGGAAGCGGTTCGATTTCTACTGCAAATGTCACAAATGTGGGAATTAGTTGCTCGTTTACTGGGAGTCTGACAGCCCCAAGCTTGGCTAGCATTAGAACAACGTTGGGTGCCAACAACGCATCCGGAATGGTTCCAGATCTCACTTTTGGGAGTATTACGTTGCCGGAATGCACGCAGAGTGGTGCCGAATCAAGTTTTGATGTTACGTATGCATTGTCAGGTACACCGAGTTGGTTGTCTTTTAGTGCGGCGACACGTGCTGTGACGCTGGCCAGTGGGACTGAGTTTCCAGGCGGTGCCAATACAGCGGCTTCTGTTACGTATAGCTGCACAGCTGATGATGATGCGACAGTGACTGCTTCACAGACATTTACGATCAACGACCTGGATGGTGGCGGTATTGTGGATGGACTTGAGTATCAGTATGGTGAGGTGCCCCTATTGGGTGAGAAGGGCTGGGCCTGGCTCAACCCCACAAATCTTAGTCTCTATCGTGCTGGAACGACAACATTTAATATGCTGACCCTACTTCCCGATTTGACTGTAGGTCTAGATCCAACCTCCGCGCTAGATGAAGCGGCAGACTTTGATGGAGATGATGGTGTTCCCACCGGTGGAACGAATGCCGAGGAAATAGCTGCAGGGACAAATCCCTTTGTCTATGCAACGCATGGCACATTCACTGAAGATCCAACGTACGATGTTGCTGGGCAGCCGTGGGGGATGGCGGTGGGTGATCTTGATAACGATGGATTCATTGATGTTGTAGCGGCGAATGTGACGACAGATAATATATCTGTTTTGATCAATGATGGTGATGGAACTTTTGCCGCGAAAGCGGACTATGCGACAGGAAGTGATCCACTCGGAGTGGCCATTGCGGATTATGACGGCGATGGCTTCATGGATGTGGCCATTTCACATGACAGTGCGGGCGTGGATACGTTGACCGTTCACATTAATGATGGGGATGGAACGTTTACAGACTCCGGAGAGAATCCAGCCTCTGGTAGTGCTCGTAATATTGTGGCTGCTGATTTGGATAATGATGGTGTTGTTGATCTTGCGACAGCAGATTCTACCGGCGTTGATGTATTCATTGGTGATGGTGACGGCACATTTGCTGCACCAGCCGTTTATCCCGGTATATCGTCGTATGATATTGCGGCAGCGGACTTTGATAGGGACGGCTTTATGGATTTGGTTGTGACTTTATCAGGCAGTGATCAAGTGGGAGTTCTCATTAATGATGGTGACGGGACATTTGCTGCCGAAGAGTTGTACAGCGTTGCCGGTGAGACGCCGAGGGATGTCACTTTTGCCGATTATGATGGGGATGGCTATATAGATCTGGCCACTGCTGATACTGATACGGATAATATCTCAGTATTGGTGAATGATGGGGATGGAACCTTTGGTGCGGCCGCAACTTACGCGACAACTGCAGATCCCTGGGGTATGGTTTCGGGCGACGTTGACGGCGATGGAGACATTGATATTGTTGCAACGGGAAGTAACAATGGAGATATCCTTGTATTTTTAAATGATGGGGATGGGGTGTTTGCTGCCTATGCTCAATATCAGAATCCGGGATGGGGACCTGTGGCATATCCGATAGCACTTGCAGACATCGATAATAACGGAACGCTCGACATAGTAGGTGCTGATACGAACATAGGAACTAGTTATGTCTATGTCTTCACAAATCCCTGATTAATATTACACAGCATAGACATTCCAGAAGAGGGCTGAACTTGCTTTATCGCAGATTTCTCTGAGACCCTTCTTGGGGTCGGATGAGAAGCTGAGTTTTCGGGCGTAGCTTTCGCTCTTTTTGGCAACATAGGTCTTGATGTTCCTTTGGATATCGCCATGGCGTCTTTGGTAGAGAACGATGATATCTTGCGGAATCGGTTTTCCCTTCTTTAGAAGACCCCGAACCTTTTTGAGTGTCTGGAGTTTTCGTTTCATCACATCTCGATCAGTCGGAATTTGATCGTTGGCAACCAACAGAAGTATTTCTTTGCACTCTCTGAAGAGTTGACGTTCTCTATCGGTGAGACCATGCTGTGTCATTTCGGTCAGTGTGATATGGGCATCTCTCAGTGTTTGCTCGGTTACCTTCGGTGTGTCGGGTTTTATGTTTTTCGTTGGGCCGATATATGTGGTTTGGTTATGTCTGACGGTACTGCTTCCGTCTGGTCCTGCTGTGACTCCGTTGATTGCCATAAATTTCCCCCGGTCGTTTTGTCTCGCTAATGATGTGGGGGATATTAATGGTCAGGGAGAGACTTTCCTAGGCACGCCGCATCCATTTTTGGCCGCTCTGCGTCAATATGCGCATAATGTACAGAATGTATCCTCCAGGGCCTGTTGTTGACACTGCCATATGTGATATAATACGGTTATCTTAACGATCGGAGGCCCAGTGTCAAAAGACAGAATATTTGTATTGATTATCTCCATATTCTTTCTTTTGATTTCAGGATGTGGTGGCGGTGGTAGCGGTAGCGGACTTTCTAGATATACGGTAGGGGGCACCATAATCGGACTCACCGGTACACTTGTTATTCAAAACAATGGCGGCGATGACTATACCGCAACGGCTGATGGATCGTTTACATTTAGTAGTGCATTGGCCGATGGTGCTGCTTACATGGTTTCTATTATTACTACACCAACCAACATGGTCTGCAACATTACGAATGGAACCGGAACCGTCAATGGGGCTAATATCACCACTATTATTATATCCTGTCACGATTCATCAACCTACTCCGTTGGTGGGACGGTTAGCAATCTTTCCGGAACGGTTGTCCTCCAGAACAATGGTGGCGACGACCTTGGCGTAACAACAAGCGGCTCTTTCGCCTTTACAACGGCTCTCGATGACGGAGATGCATACAGTGTAACAATCTATACGCAACCGACGTCGCAGACCTGTTATATTTCAAACAATAGTGGAACGATTGCCACCGCTAGCGTTACTGATGTTACAGTCACCTGCTTTGATTCCGGGTCACTTGATACAACCTTCGGTACAAATGGAGTTGTCACATACGATGGGGGATATGACGATGTTGGCTATGGCGTTACGACCGACAGTAGTGGTCGTGTCTTGGTTACCGGTTACGTTGACGACGATGTTACCCCCGGACAGGGCAAGGATATAGCAGTGTGGCGTTACGATAGTAGCGGTTCGATCGACACAACTTTCGGTACGAACGGCGTTGTTACGTATCATGGGGGATATCGACACGACTGGGGTAATTCAATCGTTGCCGACAGCAGCGATTGGGTCACTGCCTGTGGTCAGATCAACCCCGGTGGCTCCACGATAAATATGATTATTCTCCGTTATAATAGCGATGGTGATCCCGATACTACATTTGGCACGAATGGTGTCGTTACCTACACCGTAAGCGGCACAGATGTCTGTACACGTCTTCGAATCGACGACAACAATAAGGTTGTTGCGAACGGCTATACTGGCTACGACATGACGATCTGGCGTTACCAGGAAGATGGCTCGCTCGATTCACCATTTGGAACCGGAGGCCTGGTTCAGGATACAACCAGTGCCATATTTGAAAAATATTCCTTTGTTTTCGATAGCGGTGACAACATTAACGTTTCTGGCCCTGATAGCAATCCCGGCATGACGATCTGGCGCTATGGACCGACCGGAACCGCATCGACCAACTTTGGCACTAATGGAAAGACCTCTTACACATCCGGCACTTCACAGATGTCGCGGGCCATTGGTCTCGATTCATCCGAGTCAATCTTCACCGCAGGTTATCTACAGCCGACAGGAGCTACCACGTATAGCATGGCCGTTTGGAAGTATACAGCCGGGGGTGATCTCGACTCGACCTTTGGAGATGGAGGTGTTGCTCTCTATTCTGGAACGGCAATTACCAATGAGGCCGAGGCGATGGTTATCGACAGCTCCGGACAACCGATAACGACCGGTTATGACAGTGTCAGCGATCTCTATGTCTGGAAGGTGACAACGGGAGGCGAACTCGACAGTGGCTTTGGTACTGATGGGGCTATCACATACGATGGTGGGACGGCGGATGCCGGTTATGATATTGCACTAGATTCCGAAGGGCGGATCTTAGTTACAGGTTCGTCATCAAATGGAACAGACCTTGATATGCTGATACTCCGACTTCATCCATAAGACAAAACAGTCAAAAAGGATCAACTCTATTTGTCCTTACAATCAGGGGGATTGAGGTCTCGGCCGCCCGACATTTGATGGAGGAACATCCTGAATACGGGGCTGGCAAAGGGATCCTTGGGATCGGCATTGGGTCGCATATATTGGTAGATGATATCGCTATTCATGCCGTGTGACATCAGAAGATGTTGGCCTGGAAATTTTATGGCCCCCATCGCGACGGCCTCGGCCTTTAGGTCAATATCGGTCAGATTCATTCGATATTTAGGGTATGGGAACCCAGCGCCGATAAACGTTATCATTGTTTGAAAATCGTTTTTTGCCTCAGGATAGAGCTTGCAAAAGATCACCCACTTCTTGGCCAGAATCTCGCAGTTCTCCTTTGAATAGATTTTAGATGGATCGGGGAGGGTCTCGGGCGAGAGTGTTTTCCAGAGTTCCGGTTTTGAGTGCTTCCACTTGTCGATGCGGCCTTCATATTGTTTTCCGCGAGATTTGAATTCTTCATGAAGCTCTTTTCCCTGTTTGGCCATAATATCTGGGAGAACATCTTTGATAAAACCGACGAGCAGATCTTCTTTTTGGTTCGGGCCTCCGCTCATGAGTCGCCCGATAAGCCGGCCATACTTGCCGAGAAGGTCAAGACTGCCACACATGGCGGGATCTTCTGTTGAACGAACGAATGTCGGGGCAATGCTGATTCGTTTGGAATTTTGGCGAAACGCCTCAGCAATAAGGCCTGCGATCTTTCCGGTATATTGGACCCTCTCTCGAACGATCGGTCTGAGATCATCTCTCATTCGATACGTTCGATTGAGGTAGAGCGACGTATATTTGACAATATTGTCGAGCTTGCCACTTGGGTTCGATTCCGGAGTGTCGATTCCTGAAAGTCGGAGCGCAATTGAAAAAGGGATGACATCGCTGCCATCCCTAAAGTGACTGATCTTACATGTGTCACCATCCCCGCAGGAAGTAAGTCGGACTTCTATCCGATCTCCCTTGAACTGACTTTCATGAAGAGGGGCGTTCGAAAAGAAAGATTGCCTTAGCAACTGGATTACACGTTGTTCTGTTTCACCCGAAGCGCTTTTTCCGAATCGTATCGATTTCAAAAAGAGAAAGGCCTCGAAGAGATGGATGCGTCCATTGGGCCGTTTTCCAGAATCAACTTTGGATCTGAGATAGCCTTGGACATTGTGATTGTTTGACAAGACAGTGATCGGTATCGATCGGGGTATGGGAAATGTCATGAGCCGTATCTAAGCCGAATAATAAATTAAAAACTATTTGATAAATAATTTCAAGACGTTCCACGCATATTCGGTGAATAAAGGATGCTTAAAAGTGGGGATATGAATTTTTATGAAAACTTTTTTTCGAGTTTTTCGTAGTGGTTGAGGACTTGTCTCACGTACTTGCGCTTTTCCTTGTATTCACCCGGAAAGAAACTTCGTTTGAAACCATAGGCAATAATCCCTTTCAGCTTTTTGCTGTCGAGGTTGAAGTTTTCTACGGCTAGTTTGAATTCCTTCGTAGAAGTCGTATTGGAGATAAGGCGATTATCTGTGCAGAACGTAACCGAGAGTTTATTGTCGAGCATCTCTTTGCAGGGATGTTTTGTAATGTTTCTCAGTTTCGGATTGGTTTGCGTGTTGCTGGTTAGACAAATCTCAATCGTGACTCTTCGGTCGGTTACATATTGTGAAAGATCGTGAATATATTTTTTGCGCTCGCTCTTTTTGAGGTCGACCTTATCTTCGTCGAATAGATATGTTCCGTGTCCAATTCGGTCGGCGTAGAGATCGGTGATGGCCTGAAAGATTGATGCTGCGCCATAGGCCTCGCCAGCGTGAACCGTTTTCTTTAAAAAGTTTTTGTGAGCATAGTGGAAAGCCTGCCAATGGACCTCGGATGGAAAACCAGCCTCGGCACCCGCGAGATCAAAGCCGACAATCGGGATTCTTTGTTCGTCTCGGATTTTCACCAGGGACTTAACCAGTTCGAGTGAGGCGAGGGCGTAGCATTCTTCATTGGTACTAAAACGGTGGATGTTTGTGAAATTGCGGTAGTAGTCGGAAAAACGCTCGTCAAAATAGCGCATCGCACAGCCAATGATGCCATAGGCAAATGCGGGTTCGCTTCCATCCTGAATAGTTGGAGATTGGTTGACCTCTTTTTTGCCTCGTTCCAGACCGCGATTGACGGCCGCCAGGATTTCTTCAATCGGTAGCTTTTTATTGATATGGAGTTGGGGGGCGAAACGGGGCTCGATATAACGGACACCGTCTTCAAAACAATCGATGGCCAGCTCGTAGGCCGCACGTTCAAGGGCCTCGGGGGTCTGGAGGACGGAGCAGGTCAGGCCAAAGCCCTTCAGATAATCTTCGAGACTCTTGTAATTCACCTTAAAAACCAAGTCTTTAAGGCCTTCTTCGGTCTCTGATGGGAGCGTGACGCCCTGTTCCCTGGCCAGCTCTATAATGGTTGAAATCCGCATGGAGCCGTCGAGATGTACGTGGAGATCGGTCTTCGGAATGGCCCTCAAAAAATCGTCATTGAGTGTGATCTGTGTCATGGGCGCTAAGATATGAGATTTGCTGGATTTAGTCAAATAATTAGCAACTATTTGGGCTGTTGGTCGATAGGTAGGTCCATGGCAAAAAAGAATAATAAAATCAGTTGTAAGCGCTGCGCGACCTGTTGCTCGTACTTCTCCATCCCGATGGGGGCGCCAGAGAATGGCGACGACTATGATGATTTGGCCTGGATGCTGATCCACGAGAATGTTTCGCTTCATGTGGGTGAGGAAGACTGGCAGATTGTCGTAAAGAACAAGTGTAAGTATCTGGATGAGATAAAGGGATGTCAGATTTATGATGAAAGGCCCAACATTTGTCGCGATCATGTCCCTGGGGAGTGTGATGCCAATGCCAAGACTGAATGTGATTACGATGGTGTGACCTGTGTAATTTCGACCCTTTCCGAACTTTATGCCTACCGAAAAAAAGAGCAGCAAGACGTCGCTTAGTTGTGCTGTTATTTCAGTTCAGATCTATGATCTTGTGATTAGGACTGGGATTACGGCTTGGGTTATCGAGGGTTGATTAATCGATACAACATTTTCGAAATCTGTACCAGGCTGTCCTGTGCGAGTCCATACTGATCTTGCGATATCAGACTCAAGGCATATGATACATCCATGATTGCAGAGACCTCTGCTGTAGATGCTCTAGCTATCACAAAGAATCTTCGCCTTTCCTTGGGTGAGAATTTGGCATTTCCTTCGCATATGTTCAGACAAATC
>CAYWXY010000020.1:0-23190 GCA_964462555.1 uncultured Pseudomonadota bacterium
GCAGATCTGAATGACTCACTATCGAAGTCGGCTTTCGCGTTCGTACCGGAGAAGAGGTAAATTCCGATTGGCTAAAATTTGATCGAATCGTGATCGATGAATTACAAAGAATAGTAACAGCCATGGGCCTTCCAAATCCAACACCCGGAACTAAATATTACAAAGTCTTCATGCATTTCGTTGACCTTTGCAAAAAACTGGCCGGTGAAAGCCACATACCAATTGCCGACTTCTTTAGACGTGAGAGAAATACAATTCGAAGACGCCTCGAAGAGGCCATGGAAGAATGAAACATCCCTCCCCCTGGACCCAAAGCACTTTAACACTCCGTATGCAGGGGATCTACGCCATAAAATAAGTTGAGACGTAACCCCTCGACGTGACCGATACGAGCTTCGAAACCCCAACCGGACTCAATAGTTGCGTCACGAAGGCTTTTCCTGTATCAAGTAAAGTTAAGCTATGTTCCGGAAATTTTTGATAATTCTGGCGTTTATTCTTTTTGCTTCTCCTGCATTCGCAGTAGCGGATCGCTTTCGTCCGCCTCCAGCAGTCAACATCCACCAAGAAGTTTGTAAAGGTTATGAAATTGTCAGCAAAACGTTGATGTCGTTCAATACCAATGAAAAAAAGCTGATCTGCGGCGATCCCAAAGTTAATGCATGGAAGAAGATCCCGATTTTTCAGGCAAAATACAACATAAAGAACTTCCTTCAGGACCGCGGCTATTTCTATCCAGAGTTCAAAGAAGTTAACGGCGTCATCGAGATTTATCCGGGAACCCAAACGAAGGTCAAAGAGATCATTGTAACAGGAGATCACCCCAAAAAACTCAAGATCCACCGGAAACGCCATGTAAAGGGCGCGACCTTGACACCCAAACTGCTCTCCGGTCTTGAAGGTTGGATATCATCGGAACTCGGCAACATCGGTTTTCCCTGCTCTAAAGTATCATCTGTGGCAGATGCCGAAACAGGTATCATCACCGTCCATATCAATTCCGGATCTCTCTACCTTCTCCCAGACATCGACGTTCAAAGCATACCCGAGCTTCATGACGGAGTCCTCAGGCGCTTCGACGCATTTGACCTGGGTAAAACATATACGCAAAAATGGTTAAGCTTGACGGAGCGCCGAACCGAACTCGACGGCATCGCTCAGAATACCTATTTTGTAACCGAATGTAATGCCGATGGTATCGAAGTCTCACAAAAGACAACGGCCGGCCAGCCACGTCTATTCATCTTTGGAATCGGCGCTGATACGGAAGAATACATCAAGGCCAAGATATCGTGGAAACATGCACGCCTGGGGCCCATGGGTTCATCCTTCAGAGTACAGGCAACAGGCTCTTACAGGCGACAAACTTTTCTTGCGAGGCTGCCATATTACTTCTGGAATCGCCCAACACGCTGGCACATAACACCAACATTCTTCTTTGAACGCAGAAATGAACGCAAATATGAATATATGACGATTAACACTGGTCTCTTTCCACGAACTTCGTGGGACAACAACAAGTTTCATCTGGATGTCAGTTTTGGACCCAACCTCATGTTCAACAAAACAGAGAAAGGTGCCAACCCTGGAGTACACGAATTTCTGTCCGGCCTCATTAATCTCGAACTCAAAACACATCAATTTGAATTTTACGATTATGATCCGCGAAGTGGCGTCGACCTTCAGTTCTTTGCCAGCCTCAACAACGAAAACGTTCTTTCTGACATATCGGTCCAGCAATTTATGGTCTCTGGCGAATGGCTTTTCAATATTGGAAAATATGACCCGCCACTCTTCATTCTCGGCTTTCGCGGAAAACTTGGAACAAGCGTCGTTAACCGCAGTAATCCACGCTTCGGAAATCTACCTCCCGAGTTTCAATACTATCTCGGCGGCTCGGCCGATATTCGTGGATTCAAACGGGAAGAATTGCCGCTTACCTACAACGCCGGCCTAACAGTGGCCTATCTCGGCGCTGAATTTAGGCTCAGCCATGTTCTCCCCGCCGATTTTCAGCCCCTCATCTTTGTCGATGTCGGAGCCTTAAGCCCCAGCACAGCAAATTTGGATCTTCCGGTCTATTGGTCTCCAGGTTTTGGCATGCGGTGGTTTTCGCCATTTGGCGTTTTTCGTGTTACAATGGCCCACGGATTCCTGGCTGGAAACAATATTCCGGCCAACAATACGCTCTCCCACTGGCAATTCTACTTTAGCTATGGGGAGGAGTTTTAACCGATGATAAAAAAGATCATTTTTTCCATTCTAATTGCTTTTGCCTCGCTCGTTCTCATTGTGGCACTGGCCATCTTTTCGATTCTCAATTGGCCGGGAATCATTTTGAATACATATACACTGGAGAAGGCCCTCCCTTATATCGAAGATTTCGGATATAAGATCGAATACAAAGATGCCACGCTCAAGGCAAAAGCGATGGGATTTCTAGACGATCGCATTACCATTCACTTCGACGATATCTGCGTAACGTCTGACAAGGAACCACTTAAAAAGGCCTGCTTCGATCTGATCGATCTCTCCTTTCGATATAATCTTGGGTGGATGAAGGCACGTCTCCTGGAGATCGGTCCAATAACAATAAATGGTTCGACCATCGCACTGCAGACAACAAAAAGTGCTGACAAAGAAGAAAAAAAGAGCGATGGACCAATTGAAATCCCAGACCTATCACTTCCAAAATTCCTAAAGAAAACACACTTTAATCCAATAGCAATCTCAATCAAGAATTTTTCGTATAAGGAGCCTTCTGAAACCATCTCTGGAAACGTCGATATCAAAACAGAAATTAACGACAACCGTCTAAATGACCTCCTCACAAATCTCAAGATCCATATGAGCGGCTCAAAGATGACGATTACGCTGAAGGGCAAAGTCAGCAGTGAATCGGGTTTTAGAAAGGATGATGCAAACCTCAAAACCGATATTCAAGTGAGTGGTCCCGGAAAGACAATTACCGGGAAATTCAACCTTCAAAAGGACTCTACCAAAAAGGTCAAT
The DNA here is from genome assembly GCA_964462555.1 of uncultured Pseudomonadota bacterium. GTDB lineage: Bacteria > UBA10199 > UBA10199 > CAYWXY01 > CAYWXY01. Next base: position 3,013 of record CAYWXY010000020.1, read on the forward strand.
TTGGACGGATCGGTATCACTTAAACAACAGGGACTTAATCTCTCATCAACGATCAAGGGCTCTATTTCTCCAAATCATATTGATGCGACCATCGGCATGGATGCGCACCAATCTGTCGGCTTTGGTGTGCGCGTTGGAACCAAGGCCTGTTCCATCAAGTTAAAACGGATACACCTTAAGAAAAACGACGGAAAATTGGATCTTCACTGCCCGATCACGGCAACACTAAGCCCAATCCACCTCCCCGACGAAATCGACCACATCTATAAGACTCCGGAAGTCATCAACCTAACCGTCTCAGGAAACCTTAACACCTTTTTCATGCTCGATATGGATCACCCAACATCGGGGAAGATTTCACTCCGACTCGCATCAGCAAGCAGCTATCTAGTCGAAACCCAAGGGAAGATGGATATTAATGTTAAGGGGCGTCCTTCTCAATTTCCGCATGGCATGAGTCTGGCGTCCAACATGGACATTTCTTTTAAGGTCCACGATTTTCAAAGACTGGTTACCGTTCTCGACAACACAAAGTTCCCCGTTCCCGCGCCCTTTGCTGTACTCCATGGGCCGCTCTCCTTTAGCCTAAAGGGAGATGTTCCGTCACTCTCAGCCATGAGTCACTTTCCGGCAGAGTTTAAGAGCGAACTTAAGGCTGAGAAGGAACGATTATTTATCAACGCCAAGGGAAAGGCCGACTTTGGCCTCCGGCTGGGTGAAGTCTCCAGCATTGATCTCGAAATGAAGGCTGAACTAGAGGATGTTGTCATCGTTCTTCCAAGCATCGGTCTTGCTAGCCTTCCAAGGCTGACACCTGATGGGCGTATTCAACTCGAAGCAAAAAAAGAAAAAAAGAAGGAACTCGACCACATCAAACACGACATCACAATTACGACACCAAAGGATAGCCCAATCAAAATCGTCTCCAACCTTGCAAAACAACCGATCCCTATCCATGTCAATATCAAAAGTACCGACGAGTCCTTGAGCGGCCTAATCTCTATCGACCAATTTGATGCCAATCTCTTTAGCCGAAAGGCACATATTGACCATTTGGATTTCCATCTTGCCGATCCGATGAAGAACAGCGTGATTGATGCGAAAATTGCCATCAATGTCACGGAATACGATGTCTACATCCTTATTAAAGGGCTAATCGACCGACCCAACATCTGGTTTGAGTCAAAACCCCCGCTTTCAGAAGATTCAATTGTTTCTCTTCTTTTGTACGGTGAAACACTCGACGACTTAGACGAAGACAATGCCCAGTCGGTCGGCAGCATGAAGGCGGCGATGGCCAACAAGGCGATGGCGCTAACGACCTTCTTCCTCTTTGCCTCGACGCCCATTCAAAGCGTTGCCTACAACCCAGAGACAAAGGCCGTCACTGCGCGGATCAAGCTTGGAACGCATACATCTTTGATGCTGGGGTCAGACTCCGACAAGAATAAATCGCTCGGAATTCGCCGAAGACTCGGCGGTGGCTGGATGATCACCACATCGGTCAGCCAGGATGTACAAGAAGACACGACTGTCGGCACGGCCTATATCGAATGGCATAAGAGATATTAGCTCATCTGTTCAGCCAATACGCAGATCTGCTCACTTTCTTTGGCTTCATCAGTACAGTAATTATAAATACAGGTCCCGCAATCCTCCGACGGCGTAGAGTTTTCATCCCATCCGGCGCAATCAGTTGCACATGTTGCCGGAGTGATGCCAGAGTTTTCTTCGCCAGCATCGCCACCAGAACTTCCTGACGAGGATGTTTCATACGTCGGAATCGTAAAATCGCTGCCGTCACTAGCGATCAAATCAGATGCCGAATAGAACGCATTATCTTCGAAACTTTCGCTGATGGCCGGAGAAAGTGTAAATGGAGATTCCGCATCCTCCCAGGCATATGCATCTTCATAAGCGCTGCAATTCTCTGATGATACGACGGAGGTCGATTCACCACTCTCAGAACTTTGAATACAAAAAATGCCATCGCTATCGATAACATCGGTTTCTATCATGAAGAGAACGTAGGAGTCATCAGCATATTGACCGCGACCGATTACTTGCGTTGTTGATTCGTATGGAGTGGGGTCCCCTTCGTTAAAACTCACGTCATATTTGATCACCGAAAAATCACCGGCCCCTTGGGAGACACTATTATCATCATCAAATACCACGACCCCCGAAATCCGCGAACGACTCTTAAAAAGAACGTTATCATCGGCCTCGGCAACATCCCCGTCGGCGCCCTCATAGATTGTCGCCTGGGCATATTGAATGTCGACAAAAGCCATCATCGTACCCTCAGAATCCCCCTCCGCATATGTAACATAAAAGACCGAATAGATTGACGAACTATCGCCACGTTCCTCTGTATCCTGTTCGTTGGTTTCCGACGACTCCGACATCATAATACCGCGAAGAACATTACCACTATCTTGCCCATAAAGTATCGTTCCGCTATCGTCAGCATAAACACATTGGAAATGGCGATCACCCTCGTCACCATTACTGAGATCACCGAGAAAGGCCACTCTGATGGTGTCGTCGTCGACCAAAGTCGAAGAGACGCTGCAATCAACGTCTGGATCGTAAGTCATCATAGTATCGAGCATCGATTCGGCCTGATCCAGAAGAACGCGAATTCGTGTTACTGGTGCAACCCCCTCGGAACTTCCAAAAATATCGGTTAAAATATAAATACTATTCTCACCCAGAAAGTTGTCGAAGATTGAGTCCTCGGCATATGTCGTCTTCTGGCTAAGTGAAGTAGCAGCTGAACTCGCAATCAAGGGAACAAGAGCAGCACCTGCCGCGCTCATTCGGGTTGCCACAACGGTTGTATCAACGGCATCAGCACTACCGCTGCCACCACCGCTACCACCCGCATCACCACCACCGCTGCCACCACTGCAACCTGTGATTGTAAGTGCAAAGATTGAAATGGCCACAATAGTCAATGTACGAAAATGTCTCATAAACCCTCCCTTCACCTATCTCGATATTGAAGCAAGTCTTGTGCCAACTAATCGAAAATAATTGATTTCTAGAAGACTGATTTTATTGAGAAATTTTTGTGGCTAATAATGAAATGATCGGTTTTGTGGTAAAAAATGACCCTTTTGACGGGTGAATTATGACTCGTCCATCAGAGGAAGGATTTTATCGATATCATCGAAGCCCTTGAGAAACTCGACACCGGCTTCATAAATACGCGTAAAATTGTTCGGGTGAAACATCCGATTCCAACGAACCCACCCCTGGATTGTATGCTCCCCGATCTCAATCGTAATCATCTCATCCTTCGGAATCATCCCCTGACTCTGGAGACGACAACCCAAATATGAAATATCGGCAAGTCGCGCCGGCAGAACTTCATTCGATTCCGATTTGCGATAGGCGATCATCAGGTTGGTCTCGATACGAACCACGCGCCGACGCTGGTCTGGCGCGGGGACGGGAGCACCGATCGTTTCATTATATTTTTGGCGAGACTTCGGGTCGCTCAAAATCTGATAGGCCTCACCAAGAAGTTGGGCATATTCCTTATCTCCGCCAAGATCGGGATGACAGCGATTGCGAAACATCAGCGTCCGATAGGCCGCCTTGATCATCTCAAAATCGGCATCAGACCCCACCTTCAATATTTCATAGTAATTTGGCATCTCACACCCTTATCGACCACTAATAGAAAAAGTTGCCCCCCTTTTCAACCGAATTCTAAGCACCGGGAGCTTAAGATTCCTAAGCTCCCGGTGCTTAAAAGCGGTTGAAATGGGGCAACTTTTGGCGAAAATTGCCGATAATAGGTATATAGCATCCGTTTAGGCGAGGTTTGAGAATGAGTGATAACTTGTTGAAAATACAGATGAATATTAAAGGGAGAGATGTGGAGATCGCAGACGATGGCCCCGTTTCGCCCGGATTTTATGGTAACGATGACCCGGTCCATATTGATGGCCAAAAGGCCAATCCCCTGGAAGCCTTTCAGGTAATGCAGACAATCAGCTCGCTCGTATCCAAACCTTCCATCGGTCTTCATTTTCAAAACCTGAGATCATACCTTCATTATCTCGAACAGGTTCACATCTCCCAATACCCTCTTTCTCCGTTGCTTAAAATGAGTGATGAATCGATACTCCTCAAATTTAAATTCAAAGAATCCATAAACCGACTCAGCCTCCCATTTAATCTTGATGATGCGTCCTTCACAACGCCTGAAATTGCATATCTTCGCATCGTTGCGAAAAACAATGTCGATAAGGCTGTAAAGATCCTTAAGTCCTGGCCAAAGGAAAAACGCCTCGCACTACTCGACAAGCTGACAAATGATTTTGCGTTCCGTCCAACTCGCACGTATCAGAAGGACGAAGGCAAGCGCTTCAAAGAGATGGTCGTCGGTTATTTCATTCGGCATATTATGAAGTCAAGCAATTCAACAACTCCGTTCCCCATCCAGAATTGGATCAAGGGGCAAACGGGTGGACGAATGAAGCGTGAAGAGAACAAAGAGGGCCTGAAATATATCAAACGCCTTACAAAAGATGCGTCCCAGATGGGAACAACCCTAAAGTCACAGAAGGCCTTTTTTAGCGATCCCTATCGCCTTGCACTTCTTCTGCACTCAGTCATTGCGCCCAAGCCCATCTACCACAAGAATGAGTATCGATATTATCGCGAAACACCCGACTACGCACACATCGTCGCTGAACGAACATTTTCATTTGGCACCGTCGTCTTTTATAGTATCGATCATATCTATCCCACGCAGGAGGTCATCGACACCGTTGCAGCAGAACTCGAAATGACCGTATATGAAGTTGACTACAATCCAGTCTTGAATGTTATCTTCACACCCAATATGCATGGTGCACGCATCAGCATGGCTGAACAAAACTATAAAGGTGACGGGCTGCCTGCTCTTTTAGGCTTCATCGGTGACTACATCACAATCGGACTCGATGCCTATCGTATCCCAACCTGCACCGTTAACCACGAAGTCGGCCACCAAAAATATTGGCAACTAGCTGAAAGCGAAATCGGAACTGTTGGTCCCGAGGAACAGGCCTTTATCGACAAACTGCACACACTATATGAAGAGGCCATGAAGACCGACGGTGGAGAGATCATCAACGATTCAACGTATACCGGACTCTTACGCTCGGGCCACCCATACAAATTCATCGAATTTTTTTCCGCACTCAGGCACGCATATGTTGAACATGGGAATGAGTTCCTGAAGCGTATCCAGGCAACCCCAAAAAACCACTACGCCAGAAAACTGTGGCAGCTAATGAAGGAACTCTATGGTGTTGAATTTACGTCGGAATCACATAAAAAGTAGACAAAGGGGTCTGACCCCGGTGTCTACTTGCTGGCCAGTCAATCAAAGAGTGTGTTATAATCCTTAGTAGGAGGAGTTGTTAGCGTATGAAAAACCGATACGCCATAGCCCTGATGATGTGCTTGCTTATAGTTGCGCTGGTGCCGCTGACGTGCCGTTGCACCCATGCGGCGGAGGAAAGCGACGTCCATTCAGCCTGTTGCAAGAGCACCCAGGGTCACGAAGGACACTCAAGGGAAGCGAGCCATCACGATACTCACTCAGAGGATCCATGCTGCAATCAATGTGCTATCGAAAATATCGTTGCTACGCTAAACAGAACACCACTTCCGACCGACACGATTAATCATATTGTTATCGGAACAATCGAAACGCATCAGCCAGTGACAAACCCGCATAGATGGGAATCGACGGAGATTTCCTTCGACAATACCCACAATCGATTTCTATCCACCGGCTTTAGAACCGTATACCAACCGCACGCCCCTCCGATTGGATAATCGAACTATTTTATCCAAAAAAACATATATAATTAGGAGGAACTAATGAAGAAACTAATCACATTAGCGTTGTTGCTCGCGACGCTTGCTATCTCGGCCGTTGCATCCGCATGTCCCAATTGTGATTGTGGGAAAGATTGCGATTGTGATGGAAAGAAATGCGAGTGTCCGAAGAAATAGCATCTAGGTAGGCAAATTGAATCGCGGGGGTTGCAGATGCAACCCCCGCGGTTTTTTCTATATAAGAGCGTATTTCCAGTCCCTATCTAGCCAAAATTGAATTTGCGACGGCCTGATCGATAATTTCCTTTGCCTCCACTACAAACTGAGGCTCATCCAATTATGTAAGTTGAAAAGTCTTTGCCTCGTATAGAATTTCTAAACAGACACTCTAGGCGCTAAATAAACGTAACTATCTATAATTACTAGATAAAATTAAATTTGCGACGACCCGATCGATGACTATACATATAATCAGCAACATTATTGTTGATTTTCCGGAAATATGGCGATAGAATTGCTGTTATGGAATACAAACGACTCCTCAATCTTCCCAAACTTCTAAAGAAAAAATCCTTTTTTCTATTTGGACCACGATCGACGGGAAAGACGTATCTTATCAGACAACAGCTGCAAAAAGGATCAATTCTAATTGATCTCCTCAAAAGCAACTATTTCTTACGACTCTCAGCAAATCCCTCTGAATTGGAACACATTATTGATGCCGACCCAAACAATCACTCCATCGTTGTTATTGACGAAGTTCAAAAAATCCCAGAACTATTAAACGAGGTTCATCGTCTTATTGAAGAACGGCCCAAATTGAAATTTCTGCTAACGGGAAGTAGTGCGCGAAAACTTAGACGTGGCAACGCAGATATGCTGGCTGGCAGGGCATGGAAGACAAATCTCTTTCCACTAACATGGAAAGAGATCCCAAACTTCGATTTAAATAGATACCTAAGGTATGGCGGTTTACCTCAAGTCTATCCCAGCAAATATCCAGATGAAGAATTGGATTCATACGTTCAGACATATCTAAATGAGGAAATACGAGCTGAGGGATTAATTCGTAGCCTTCCACCATTTTCAAGATTTTTAAAGACGGCTGCGTTGTCAAATGGAACCGTTCTTAATTTTACCAAGATCGCCTCAGACAGCCAGGTTCCACCATCAACAGTACGGGAATATTACTCCATTTTAGAAGACACCCTTCTGGGTTTTCCTTTAGAACCATGGACAGCCTCAAAAAAAAGAAAAGCCATCCAGACCTCTAAATTTTACTTTTTTGATACGGGGGTAACCCACACCATTGCAGGAACGAAAACTTTAGATAGAAACTCTAACCTCTATGGAAATAGCTTTGAACAACTTATTATCATGGAGATCCGTGCCTACTTGAATTATTTTAGAATCAAAGATCCCCTGACATTTTGGCGTTCAACGCATGGACGTGAAGTAGACATCCTTATTGGTGATCATACAGCCGTTGAAATAAAGTCTAAACAAAAGATATCCCCAAAAGAACAAAAGGGACTTAGGGCCCTTAGTGAAGAATGCCTCTTCAGAAATTATTATCTTGTGAGCCAAGATCAAATTTCTACAAAATACGGAAATATCATCTCTCTATTCTGGGAAGATTTTCTAAAACGTCTTTGGGATGGCGATCTTTTCTAGTTTATAAAATCTCGATGGGGGGCGACCGGGTTGAATCTTTGTCAACTCAAGACTAGGAACCCGAACATCTTCGCTCGTCTTACGGATAACCACCCTAACGTAAGGATCCTCTCGGTCAAACATCCTATTGATTCTTTCGACTTCAACAATTTCAATCCCCTCGATCATCTGAATCCATTCGACAGTCGTCACCTCGTTACCCTCTGCATCCTTGATGACGATAAGAGGCTCTGGTTTGGGATCAGGTCTCCACCGATCATGTCTGTCGCGATAGATTCCGACACGCATATTCGTCAAATCGATCAGTGGTATCATTGCCTGTAACTCGCCACCGACATCCAAGAGTTCAAGATATTTCGCCATAACCTGATCAACATGTGGAGTGTAGCTAAGGGCGCCGTAGATATCAGTAATCAAACCAGCACGACCCACTTCCTCAGAAGTCAGTTCCTCAATGGGTCTCCCGGAAAGATATCGAAACCGATCACCGTGGGCATCAAGGGCCCTTGCAAGACCGCGTTTATTCGGTTGTTGCATCGCGACTGCCGTCATCCGAGGTTTTGGAATTGAATATCTTTTCTTAAGATAGGTCCGCATGGCAAACGCTCGCCCTGCACCACCATCAATCCAATGATCACCCTCACCCATCTCAGAAAGACGTCTAGAAAGATGACTACCCAAAAGTTTTCCATAATGTTTCAAGCCCCGCCCAACCTTAAAGGTATTATCCTGAAAGTGGGCATTCATTCTTTTATTCGCGGCCTCACTGCCATAGTCAGGCGTGGAAACCATGGGATTACTAGATTCTTCAGACGCTCCAGGCTGCTCACGATATTTACCCAATCGAAAAACGCGTAGAAACCAATCGACGACGTCGAATCCACAATGAAGATATTCGACCTTGCCACCACTGGTTCTACCACCATGACCATCTGTCACTTGATTTAACTTTACTGTTTTAGGTTGACCGACCGAAAAGTTGCTCTTTGTTGGACTAAAACGAACATTACCCGCACCGCTTAACCCATCCAATTGATGAACCACAGGTGCACCAAGATTAATTTTTTGCCCAGAAGGCTTGACGACTCTCAGACCAAACAATCTGACACCCCGAACCCGAAACCCTTCAATTTTTCCTCTTGGTGGTCCCATTATAATAGATCCCTTATAATAAATTCGTTGTTAGAAATCCTCCAGGCGTCGTTGGACTGTCGCCTTTTGGATCCTCAGTCTTCGGCGTATAGACACCGGGGCGAACCATTCGAAGCCCAGCCCTACCAGGCCTTGACTCGGTTGGAATCGTTACCAAATCTTTTATAAGATTCCTGCCGGCAGGAAGACCGGTCCCTGTTCCAACAATCTGAAAATAGAACATCTCGCTTGAACCCGACTCGACCTGTTCGAGCCTAAAAGAATCGCCAAAAAGTTTGTTAAAGAATTTGCCGTGACGAACAAGAAGATCGACTTCTCCACGAGAAACCGCAATCACGCCATCGCGTCCAACCTTTCCATAACTGGCCAGCTCAACTGAATATTCCATGAGCAAACGGGTGGCAATTTTTGTCATGGCTTCATCGATAGCAACACGTTGCGCGTCAACGCCCCTCTCTGAATAATCAATCTCAGAGTCGAGCATCCGAACCTCGGCTGCCTTTAGAACAGAATCGGCACGTACTGCATCAAGGAGATCCTCCATCCGACCACGCGGATCAAATTGACCTCCATTTTCCTCAACCTCCTGCTTCCATGATTCACGAACCTTACTCACATGCGTCCCCACAACAGTTCCGCTCTCTTTGATATGTCCAAGACCGGCGCTAATAGATTCTTTAACCTTCGCCAACTCTGCTTTATGCTGTCCCTTGAGAACTCCATCGATCATCCACGATCCAAAATGAAGCCCACGGGCACCCAAAGTGATGACAGCCATATGGGAAAGAGTCGTCCAGAAACTCGGTTGCTGATTCTCGGGCATTGGCTCATCCAGGTTGACTCCCTTTAAGAAGAAATTACTATTGTGAAGAATTGTAGTAACACCGAGAAGATGACTGGCCGAAAAGAGAAAACCGCTCCATCCACCATTAACACCTATCGCCGATTTAATCAGTTGACGATTATTAAGCGCCCTGAGTCTGGCGAGCGGCCCACGAGAAATGGAGGCCCCCTCAAAAAGCCCTTTAAGCTCAGCAGTAGATATTCTCTCCATAGTAGGTGTTCCATCCAATACCTTGGCCCCTTTGACAGGATTTATCCGAAAGATCCTGAGTAAACCGGCTGAGGCCACATCCAAAACTGCAAAGATGGCACCATTAACCAAGAGTTCCTTATGGATCTGCTCCATACTCGGCACACCACTATACGGAACCATGAAGGCATTTGAACCCGCTGTAAAACCGCCCCACGCCCCTTCAAACTCTAAGAGTGTTCCGGCAGCACGCGTCCAAGTCCGACGCCACAACGAAGCACGGGCCGTATTTGCAAGAGTTTTTGCAGCAGTCGTACGCGTGGCATTCCAAACTAAACCCGATGCCGATTGGGCACGCCAACCGATAGCTGTTTCAGTCGCCAATGCCGCGTTACGAAAGAAGCTGGCGGCACCTATTCCGGCAAATGCCGAACACAGACCAATTGCCGTTAAGGCAACAGTATTATGACCATCCTCCCAGTGATAGGTCTCCACGATACGACCAATCTTACCCAAAAGCTGCGCATTCATTGTCTGGAGCACATTGAAATGGTATTCTGCCATCTTTCCTTCATACTCGTCTTCAAGCTTCCACTCTGGAAGTTGATAATTGGCCATGCGAGCCGTATGAACGTAATATTTATTGCCGGTCAACATTGTGGCACCACTGATAGACTTCTTGAGCCATCTTCCATAATCGACCAACCACTGCATTTGCATGCGCCCAGTTACTGCATTGATATGAGTTAGGGGATTACCATAAAGTTTCGTCATCTCATCAAAAGTATCGAGATACTCTTTGGCATTCTCTACATCTCCAAATTTTTGAGGAAGATTGAGCCACGACATTCGCTTTTCATGCCCGGGGATCATCCGTTCAGATTCTAAGAAGAGTCGATGAACTTCTCCAGCACGCTCAAGTGATAAAGATCCACCCAATTCCCCTATCCCATAGAAGAGCTGTGTCTGCCGTTCCTTCCAGCTGATATTCTTTGTATTACTCAGGGCGTGTGTGAGATAGTGCTCGTCATCATCATCAAGTGTAACACCCTTCTCAACTGCCCGCTTATTAAGCTCCATCTCCCAGGTAATCGCCGAACGAAGAAAATTAATGATCTCCCCCCTGTAAATTCCCGCTTGCTCGCGAGCAGCACGAAGGGCAATCTTATCGACCCACGGACGAGAGGCATCAATCACGTCGTCATGAGAGAGTTTGGCCTCACCATCAACGCTGTATTCCACTCTAGCGCCGGTCTCAGCATCATGCTCCACCTCTGTCAAGTTGCTCCAACGCACCACCTTATTAATATCAACCATCCCAAGATTTTCCGCAGCCAGAAGAACAAGTCTTTGATCTCCACCTTGTGCTTCCGTTTCCATCTTGAGCGAAATCAGCTTGGTCACATCAATCAAATCACTACCCGTTAGTTCTGAAAAACCAGACCGGTCATTCAGGATTTGCGTGGCAATAGAGATATCATATATGGCAGAGAGAGCCGTTGCTATCTCATCCATCGAGAGAAGTCCGGCATGAACAATTCCATCCGCTGATTGAAGAGATTTCACAACCTTAAGAAGGCTTCGCTTTTGATGTTGACCCATTTGGCCGATCACAGCCCACTGGGCATCGGTTCCGATCTCTAGCTCATTCTCGGGAACATCAGCATCGCCCAGTTCAATCTCAAGAATCTGAGTTGTCGCCGATATAAAACCGCCCTCCATTCCCTGATCGACGGCACCAATATAACCATGCGTTAGGACAAGCATTCGCACCCAAATGTCAATCTTTTCGTCATAAAACTTTTCGACCGCTGCCTTGGCAAGAATGTCGGGCCGATGACGCAATTGGCCTAGGCCTTCTCGCATCTCCTTCCAAGACATCCCATCTTCACTACCGTCATCTTCAAAAAAAGCTGCCGGCAGCTTAAGAATAGCCTTGTACATCTCCTGAACATTTTCCATCTTCCATTGATTTTTTTCGTACAGATCTTCCTCCACACCAAGGACCGCAGTTAACGGAAATAGCATAGCGTCGCGGATGGATTTTACATACGGCGCCTCACCTTCAATTTTCATGCTTGGAATATCGGGAATAAGAATTTTTGGGAAATTCTTGAGCCCATTTACTTCAGCCCATTCATCATTTTCCGCCTTCATGAAGGGTTCACCATTTCCGGTAACAAAGAGATTGTGTTTGATCTGATGATCGGCAACCGCAACTAATTTTGAAGTCGTATCAGAAACCTGGCCATAGGCAGACTCGACAGCCTTACCCAATGATTTCATTTGGGGCGAAGTTTTGAGATTGTCGATACCCTTGTTGGCCTGCTCGAGGATTCCCTTGAGGCTATTCTGGATAAGGCTCGAGGGGCTTTTCACGTCTGACATACTATTCTCCTTTTACAATTGACTCCTTACAATAAATTAGTTGTCAGAAATCCTCCAGGTGTCGTTGGACGGTCGCCCTTTGGACCTTCGGTCTTAGGTGTATAGACACCGGGACGAACCTTTCGGAGATTGTCCATATCGACATTAGAACGAGACTGACCTGGATAGGGGGTAAAAACCGAATCCGAAAGAAATGTTCCAGCCGATTTTCCATCCTTAATACTTGTGAATCTATAATAGGTTTTTCCGCCTCTAGGCGAGCCAACCTGTTCGAAACGAACACGACTTCCAAAGAGTCTATTAAATATCTCACCCTCTCGACGGATGGTCTGCAGCTGATCTCGCGAAATGGCAATCGTCCCATCCCTCGCAACATCACCACGAGCAGCAATACTCGTAAGACATTCAAAAAGAAGACGACCGGCAATAGCAGTCTTAGTCTCTTGAATAGCCTCAGTCTGCCGATCAACACCTGTTTCTTCATAGCCAACTTTATGATCAAGTAATCTGAGCTCAGCCGCTTTGAGCTGAGAAACATCACGCACAACATCAAGTAATTGAACTAATCGTTCAAGCGGTCTATAATGGCCCCCATTTCGTTGAGCATCATCGTTCCACGACTGACGAAGGCCACCAACCTTATCACCTTGCCTTACTCCGATCTGATGAATATTTTCGAGACCCGTCCGAATCTCTCCAACAACCTTAGCAACTTCAGCATCATGATGTTTCTCTAGGACACGACGGAGGAAAAAGTCACCATTTCCCATCCCTCTGGCACCCGCCATAATGATGGCAAGATGCACTGCAGTTTCTAAGAAGCTTGGCTTTTGGTCCTCAGGTATTGGTTCCGCCATATCCATCGGTTCCAGATAGATGTCACTATGGTGAAGAAGTGAAACGACCGACATATAATGAAGCATTGAATAAAGGAAACCACTTGTACCACCCGTGATACCTGTAGCGGACTTGATCAACTGTCGACTATTGAGCGCCTTGAGTCCGGCGCCCGTTCCACGAAGCGCCTGCGGGAGATTCCTTAAGGCTCGCAAACTGCCTGGAAGAGCCTCACCCATATATTTACCAAAACCAACAATATTGTTTTTGAAGGTACCGAGAAAACCTGTTGATGCACCCTCAGCCATCTTTTCAGCATAGCGTGCATTCCAAAGAGCAGATTCTTTTCCCCAAACTGAAGCCTCTTTAAAAAGACCTCCAAGGGCGGCATCAGACGTTCCCTCCAACACCTTGGCCCCTTTGACAGGATTCATTCGAAAGACCTTGAGCAAGCCAAAGCCCGCTATGTCCAGAGCACCAAAGACAACGCCATTGACCATCAGATTATTGCTAAACTTGTCAAACGTCGGCACACCTGCGATAGGAGTCATAAATGCATCGGTACCAACCGTGAAGCCAACCGTTGCCGCCTCGAACTCAAGGAGGGTTCCGGCCGCACGCGTCCAGGCTCGACGAAAAAGATTACCGCGAGCGGAATTCCAGGCCAATGTTCCGGCACTCCGCCAACCAATCTGTGTCTCCACGGCCATAACAGTTGATTTCAAAGTACCAGCCAATCCAATACCAGCAAAGGCCGAACAGATACCTAATGTCGTGAGCGCAAATGCATTATGACCATCCTCCCATTGATACGTCTTGACTGTCCGCTGAATATTCTTGGCTAGGCCTGCATTCATCAACTGAAGCATCCCGGGATGATATTTCGCAATCTTCCCCTCATATTCATCTGTCAGTTTCCATTCAGGTAAATGAGACTTTGCAAAGCGTGACGTATGAAAATAAAACTTATGACCGGTAAACATTGTAGCATCACCGATCGTCTTTTTAAGCCACCTGGCATAACCAACCAGCCATTTCATCTGCATTCGACCATGAACCGCACTAATCTGAGTCAGGGGGTTGCTTTGCAGTTTCACAACGGCATCAAAGGCATCGAGATAATCCTCTGCACTTTTAATACCCTTAAATTTATCCGGAATATCAAGCCACGAGGAACGACCTTCGCCCCCCTCGATCATCGCTTCTGACTCCTTGAAAAGCTGATGAATCTCACCTGTAGGCCTCAGAGAAATATTTGAAGATCCATTTTTAACATCCATTGTTCCAAAAAAGAGTTGAGTCTGATGTTCCTTCCAACCCAAAACCTTGGTGCCTCCGATCAGATGCGTCACATATTGTTCATCATCTTCAAGATTAACACCATTCTCAACCATCCGGCGACCAATCTCACGATTCCAATCAATGGCATTATAGAGAACCTCCTGGATCCCTTGTGTATATATTTCTCGTTGGTCTTCAGCTAGCCCAAGAGCCACTTTATCAATCCATGGACGAGACGCATTGATAACAGAAATACGCGTTTCTTTAGTCTCGCCCTCAATATAGAAATCTTCATGTTCACCATTTACCCAACTGATCGCCTTATCAAGATCGATCATCTCAACATCTTCAGCCGCCATTAGAAGAATCGCAGGGTCAACCGCCGCATCCTCTGCCATCACCTTGAGCGACAACAGTTTCGTCACGGCAACAATGCCATCTCCCTTTAGATCCTTAAAACCTTCTCGCTCCTCAAGAATTGAACAACTAAATATAACATCGTTCATTGCGGAAACGGCCATTGCGGCTTCATCTATTGAAAGAATACCGGCATGAATCATACCGTCTTCTGTCTGAACCGATTTGAGCACTTTTAAAAGAGACCGTTTTCGAGTCTCATCCATTCTTCCGATGACGGCCCGCTGAATATCACTTCCTACCTCTGTTTTATCTCCGGGAATTTCTTTCTCACCGAGCTGTACTTCAAGAACGTCTACAATCGATGCAGCATACTCGCTCCCCTTTTCTTTCCCAACCATCTCGAAAAGATTCTTCACCTGGGAAAGCATCTGAATCCAGAGCGTAATCTTCTGTTCATAGATCTCGCCAACTGAAATTTCATCAATAAGCGCCGGCCGACCTTTTAATAGATTGAACGCATCACGAACAGACTTCCACGTCATCTCCCCTTCTTTGCTCTCGCCACCCTCAATATCCGATTCAAAATTTGACGCCGGCAATTTGATGATTGCATTATATATCGACGCAACGAGTCCCTGTTTTCCCTCAGAGTTCAACTTGGGCGCAACGGGAACAACAAGCTTAGCCAAACCCGGAACCTCAAGAACCGTATCCGTCTCTACCTTGAGAAATGGATCGCCATTTCCCGTCACAAAGAGATTGTGTTTGATTTGGTGATCGGTAACCGCGACTAATTTTGAAGTCGTATCAGAAACCTGACCATAGGCCGATGTAACAGCCTTGCCTAATGATTTCATCTGGGGCGATGTTTTGAGGTTGTCGATACCCTTGTTGGCCTGTTCGAGGATTCCCTTGAGGCTACTTTGAATAAGGCTCGAGGGGCTTTTCACGTCTGACATATAATTCTCCTATATCGCCCCTTCACTTCATTATCGGTTCTGCCCCCCAATAAGTTGCTATATTTGTGTGAATTTTTATCCGACTTTTAAATTTTTTAAACACCATTATCCGACGCTGAAAATGGCGTAACTATATGATATTATGACCATTATAAGCACCGGGTGCTTAATTGGGTTATTTGGGTTTGCGGATGAGGGCGATAAAGCCCTTTTCGCGGATATTTTGGATCACGACATAGAAGACGGGGACGACAATGAGGCTCAGGAAGGTGGAGGCGATCATACCGCCGCAGACGGCCGTACCGAGCGAATGGCGGCTGGCAGCACCGGCGCCAGAAGCAAAAACCAGCGGCAAGATACCGAATATAAAGGATAAGGCCGTCATCAGAATCGGACGAAGTCGGAGCTTCGCCGCCAAGACGGCCGACTCTACGATTGAGTGTCCCTCTTCGCGTTTTTGCTTGGCAAACTCAACGATCAAAATGGCATTCTTACTAGCGAGACCAATCAACATCACGAGACCGATCTGGCAATAGACGTCATTAGCCAGACCACGTAACGATTGCGCGCCAAGAGCACCCAAAATCGCCAACGGCACAGCGAACATCACCATGACCGGCATCGCCCAACTCTCGTACTGCGCTGCCAAAAACAAATAAACAAAAAGTATCGCAAGAATAAAAATCGGTCCGGCCATACCACCCGACTTAATCTCCTGATAGGCAACACCAGTCCACTCATAACCAAAACCATCGGGCAACTCCGTAGCAGCTAATTGCTCCATCGTCTGAATCGCCTGACCCGAGCTATATCCCGGCGCATTGGCACCATCGATCTCGATGGTTCGATAAAGATTGTAGTGCGTAATGGTTTGTGGACCACGGATCTCACGAATCGTCGCCAGGGCCGAAAGCGGAATCATCGCCCCATCCTTATTTCTCACATAGAGCCTAGCGATATCCGTAACATCAGTCCGGTTTTGATCCTTGGCCTGAATGAAGACACGATAGACACGGCCGAATTTATTAAAGTCATTAACATAATAAGATCCCAAATAGGCCTGCAAAACAGCAAAAACGTCGGAAACTTCTACCCCAACCACCTGCGCCTTCGTCCGGTCAAGATCGATATAATATTGTGGATAGTTGACCTTAAATGTCGTTGAGAGAGGCCCCAGTTCTTTCCTTGACCCAGCCGCCTTCATCAAACGGAGGGCAACATCGTTAATGTCATCAAGCTGCTTCCCCTCATAGTCCTGGAGCATAAATTGAAAACCACCCGTCGTACCAAGACCTTGGATCGGCGGAGGGTTAAAGCCAAAGACCAACGCATCGGAGATATTCCAAAATTCCATCTGGGCGGTCTCCAAAATCGCCTCAAGGCTTTCCGACTCAGCTGTTCGTTTATCCCACGGCTTTAAAATCACAAATGCCGAGGCCGAACTCGAATCGAGTGTCCCCATGATCAAATTATATCCACCGATCATCAAGACATCCTCAACACCGGGAATTACCGACAAGATATTCTCAACGTCCTTTGAAACCGCCTCCGTCCTCTGAAGCGAAGCACCCTCCGGCCCCTGAATCATCACAATGAAGTAGCCCTGATCCTCATCGGGAACAAAACCTGTCGGCACAACCCTAAAGAGATAAACCGTGGCGGCCATTAGGATGAGAAAGACAATACCGATGAATTTCCATCGCTTGATAAAGACATCGACATACTGTTTATAACGATCACGCAACTTGTCCATGTAGTAATCAAACTTGGTAAAGAACCACCCCTTCTTTCCCGTCCTTTTCCGAAGGACAAGGGAACATAGCGCTGGACTTAGCGTCATGGCATTGATGGATGAGATACCGACCGAAAAGGCGATGGTAAGCGCAAACTGCTGATAAAGCTGACCACTAATTCCCGGAATAAAAGCAACTGGAATAAAAACGGCAAAGAGAACAAGGGTTGTCGCAATAACAGGGCCAATCACCTCTGCCATCCCCTGCATTGCCGCTTTCACTGGATTCATGTTTTCTTCTTCAATCAAACGCGTAATATTTTCGACGACAACGATCGAGTCATCGACAACAAGGCCGATCGCTAAAACAAGACCAAAGAGTGATAAGGTGTTAATCGAAAAACCAAACGCCATCATCAGACCAAACGTACCAATCAGTGAAACCGGAATCGTAATGGCTGGAATGAGTGTCGAACGCCAGTCACCAAGAAATACGAAGATGACCAGAAAGACAAGAAGGATCGCTATAAAGAGTGTTTCAACAAGCTCATCAATCGAGGCACGGACAAACGTCGTTGTATCGTAAACAATGCGATACTCCAAATCTCCTGGGAACCGCGCTGAAAGCCTATCCAACGCCGCATAGGTACCCTTCGCAATATCGACCGAATTGGCATCGGGCAACTGATAAACACCAATTGTTGCCGAACTGACTCCATTGAGTTCAGAAAACCAGCTATAACTCTCTGCCCCGAGCTCGACCGAACCGACGTCACGAACCCGAACAATCGCACCATCCTCACGCGTCCGAACAATGATATCCTCAAACTCTTCGATCTCCTCCAGACGCCCCTTCGTCTGGATCATATATTGAAAGGCCTGCCCCTGTGGCACTGGGGGTTGCCCGATACTCCCGGCCGCTACCTGAATATTCTGATTGCGAACAGCAGTGACCACGTCGTTCGCCGTTAGATTCATGCTGGTTAGTTTGTTAGGGTCAAGCCACAGACGCATCGAATATTTACGCTCACCCAACACCTGAACATCACCGACACCCTGAATTCGCTTTAAAACATCGACGATGTTAATTGCAGCATAATTGCTCAAATAGAGATCATTATATGTCTTGTTAGGAGAGATGAGATTGATCGCCAATGTCATATTGGTCGATTGCTTTTTGGTAATCACACCATACCGACGCACATCCTCCGGAACCTGAGGTAAGGCCATGCTGACACGGTTTTGAACATCGACCGCAGCAATGTCCAGATCGTATCCAACATCAAATGTCACCGTAATCTTCGACGTCCCATCATTAGAACTCTGGGACTGCATATACGTCATCCCCTCAACGCCATTGACCTGCTCCTCGATTGGCTCAGTCACCGACTGCTCCACAACCTCAGCACTGGCACCAGTATAAGTCCCCGTCACCTGAACGGTCGGCGGAGCAATCTGTGGAAATTGCGCAACGGGAAGAAGGGGGATACAGATACCACCCGCCAAGACGATGACGATGGCAATGACCGTCGAAAAGATCGGCCGCTTGATGAAAAAATTTACAGACATCCGCTAGTGTTTACCCTTTTTAGAGCCTTTTTTTGAGCTCTTCTTAGAACTCTTGCTCTTTTTCGCTTGTGACGTGGTTCCATTAGCATCTTTAATAATCTTCGGCGTAACCGGCATCCCGGGTTTTACATATTGAAGTCCCTTAACAATAACCTTCGTGTTGGCTTCTAACCCCTTTGTTATCTCACGCATCTTGTCATACTTCTCACCGGTCGTTATAATTTTATGTTCAACCTTGTTATCTTTATTCACCGCATAAACATATTTACCACTTTGATCTTCACCGATGGCCTCTTCAGGAATCAAAATGGCATTGGGCGTCTCTGTCAGCTTCACACGCACATTGGAATAGATCCCAGGAAGTAGGCTGCTATCCGGATTTGGGATCGTTGCACGCATCGTAATCGTGCTCGTTCCCGAATCGACAACGTTATTCATAAAATTAAGTTTTCCAACATGTGGATGTTCGGAGCCATCAGAAAAGTAAAGCTTAACGTCAAGGGGTCTTCCCTTTGAATATTTATTAATCTGTCTGTAGTCAGATTCACTCGGACTAAAGTAGGCATAAATTGGATCCAGCTGAACAAGCGTCGTAAGTTTTGTATCCTGGCCAGCACCAACGAGGTTACCAACATCCACGAGTTTCCGCCCAATTCGACCGGCAAAAGGTGCAATCATCGTACAATAACCCAGGTTAATCCGCGCCTGTTCAACGGCCGCCTCATCTGCCGCTACCGCTGCCGCCGCCTCCTCCGCCTGCGCTTTGATACTATCGAACTGCTCTTTTGAGACATAATCTTTCTCAAGCAATTTTTCGTAGCGCACCACCTGTTCAGTCGCGAAGGCCAAAGAGGCACGATCCTTTTCAAGCTGACCAATTGCTTGATTCAGAGATGCTCGATATTGACTAGGGTCGATAACAAAGAGAACCTGACCCTTTTTTACATTCGAACCCTCGACAAACCGTTTTTCGATGAGAAAACCCTCAACACGCGCGCGAATATCAACATTTCGGACCGACTCCAGCGTCCCAACATATTCCAGGTACATGGGAACCGTCTCTTGCTCAGTCATCACAATACCAACCGGCATCGGCTCATCCTCCACTATACCAATGATCATATAGAAGGCCTTGGGTAAGATATAGAGAGCCGCAAGAATGCAGACGAGAATCCAGAATCGTTTTTTATGACGATGATAGCGCTCAATGGCCTTATCAATGTAGGGCTTTGCCTTTTTATAATAGGGATGCCCTTTGATATCACTAAACTTGATATCCTTGAGCCACGGAAATTTTTCGACAAGATAATTCAATACATTTAGGGCACACTCCATGAGAAAACGCC
>CAYWXY010000021.1:0-3420 GCA_964462555.1 uncultured Pseudomonadota bacterium
GTGAGAAATGAAACGTTTTGTGCCTGACCCAGAATGTTTCAACTTTGTTGGTGGCGGGGGACGGGCTTGAACCGTCGACCTATGGGTTATGAATCCATCGCTCTCACCGACTGAGCTACCCCGCCGTCATTGTCCTGCAATGAGCTGATATCCCCTACTACATTTCACCTTGGCAGTCAATACTGCTCATATCAAATTCTTCGACACGTGACGTGGCCTTCGAAAATTCATTACCATTGATGAATACCAGAATTTTCGGGGCCTTCTCCGCCGAAGGCGGATCCGCCTCTGGCGGAACAGGAGAGGATATCTCCGTCACATCACCGATCCACCCCTGTACCGGTCCATATTGCCGACACTGAACCAGTCCAGCCAGATCGGTATAATTCACTACATCCAGAAAAGATTTACTTGGGACCTTCGGTTCGAGAATAACCCCTCCCAAAACAAAACTGCTACGATTAAGAAGCATATAGTCCTGAACAATTTTTGGCGGAACAGAAACACAAGCGCCAACCTTTCGATCCTCGCTCATAACGTCATATTTCTTAAAAACAAAACAGTTTGTATCCGAGCGATAACGTTCTGAGCTCTTATATACGGGTCGCCATTTTCCGCGTGGTTTTTCATAACGTTTCAAACGATCTGACGAATCCCGAGCCCAAACAACCTCCGAATCAAGCAGAGGATCCGCAAATTGATAAATCCCAACCTTTTTTGGAAGGTCAAGTCGCCCATTCTTCTTAAAACGCTTTCCCTTCAATTTAAGCCGATAAACTCCACCGACAAATACATCCTCACTGATCGATTGCTGTCCAACCAACTCCCGACCAGACGACGTTACCACTGAACGTAAATAAAATGGAACCCCACTGATGATCGGCGTTAGCCCCCCTTTATCATCAATCTTAAAAATATAAGAGGACGGTCTCTCTGACGCAACAACAGTCACGGCCAGCTCATCTCGACCATCTCCGTCGACATCTATCCGATCCAACCGAAACGCGCGTTCAATCGTGCCAAAGCGATGATGAGCGATTGGTTTCTCGGCCCCGATGCCCAAAGTCAGCAATTCTCGCGATGTCAGCAAAACATGAAGTGGCGGGGTTTTCAGGATCTCAAAACCTACCACAGAACCCTCAACACTTCGAAGGAATTTGGCCGAAACAACAACTGATGGGCGGGAATAAACTAACAGTGCCGAAAACAGACTCACGGCAATTAATAAAATCTGAAGGGAACGCTTCACGAAACTCGGCCCTCTTCTCCCTCTTCCTCCTCGGGACGAACGGCCTCAACTTCTGATTCCTGCGAAATCTGGCGCACCATTGTCAACTCACGTTCCAACTGACGGATCTTCTTGTTTTTGGAACGAATCTCCAGTGTTTTAAAGAGCGACGGGAGGGCTTCCAGGACAGCAACAGTAATCATCCCGAGACAAAACGTAATTAGGATGACAAAGCCCATTGGAATGGGAACACTCTTGATCGAGAAAAGGTAGGGAACATTGAATTTAAAAATAACCTCATAGGCAAAAGTAGCACCATCGAGATTACAGTAAACAAAATTAAGTAACACAAAAAAGATGAGCGCCATAATAATGGCAAAGATCAAACGTTTCATATGTCCCCCAGGATAGATTATCCAATTTTTGCAAACGCGCCGACCAAACGATCATACGTCTGCCCCAGATATTCCGGTATCGATTTTGTATCACTCAGCACAGGGAAAAAATTAACATCGCCAGCCCAACGTGGAACGATATGCAGATGAAAATGATCACGAACACCGGCGCCAGCTATTTGGCCAATATTCCAACCACAATTGAATCCCTGACTGCCGATCGTCTCTTCCAATATTGATTTCGACTTTCCAGCAAGAAGCAAAATCTCTGAACGACAACTATCTGTGAGCTCCAAAAGACTTGGCGTATGGGCATTCGGCACAACCATCAAATGTCCCGAATTGTAGGGATAACGATTCATAATAACAAAAGACTCACTGCCACGGTAGAGAAGGAAGTTTTCCCGATCGTCATTCGAGGCAAGTGCATCGCACAAAAAACAGCCCGGAGCATCGACCTTCTCAATATATTCCATCCGCCATGGAGCCCAAAGTTTATCCAACATTCACCATTTCTCTCAGATCATTTCCAACCTTAAAGAAGGGAACGCGGCGTTCATCAACCTCAACACGTTCGCCTGTCTTGGGATTACGACCCACGCGTGGCTTGCGCGTCCGCACCTCAAAGCTCCCAAAGCCACGAATCTCGATTCGATCTCCCTTTGCAAGTGAATTCACCATCGAATCAAAGACCTGATTGATAATGATCTCCACATCACGATGAGACAGGCTACCCAATTTCTCTGTCACCGAGCTAATCAGATCACTCTTATTCACAACCAACCTCCTTCAAAACCTGATGTTAAAATAGACTCCATTCATACAAGAAATATTTATGGCCAGAGATCTTTGTCACCATCTCCTTGACCAGTGAACGGGAATGGTCAGAAAATATATCATACCACCATGGATCTTTCTTCCGAACCTTAACCATTTTTGGTTCACCCTTGAGACCCGCCATTTCCCAGGCCGCCTTCACAGCATCGGTCAGACCACCGATCTCATCGATCAACCCCATATCCTTGGCCTTGAGACCCGTGTACACCTGACCGGTCGCAATCTCATCGACAAAACTTCGCTCCAGGCCACGGGCCTTTGTGATATCTGCCTTAAACTGATCATGGAGCTCGTCGAGAAAGGCTTCTAGAATCTCTCGCTCCTCCGGCGTAATGGCCCGATAGATAGAGCCAATGTCTTTATACTTACCACTCTTAATCGTCTCCGGCTGAAGGCGGAGGAATTCAAAGAGTCCACGCGCGTTGAGATGTTCCATCCGAACGCCGATCGATCCAGTTACTGTCCCTTCGTTAGCAAAAATCTTCTTCGCACCAACCGAAACATAGTAACCACCCGACGCTGCCACATCCCCCATCGACACGACAACCGGCTTTTCCTCATTCACTTGTTGGATTGTTCTAAGGATTTCCTGCGAGGCCCCAATCGAACCGCCGGGCGAATCAACGCGCACAACGACGGCCTTCACCTTCTTGCTCTTGCGCGCCTTCTCCAGATCTTCGACCACATCGTCGGGTTCAACAATGACACCTTTGACTTCAATGAGGCCAATCCTCTTCCCTGAGACCCCATCGCCACTTCGGCAAAAGCCAACGCATCCCGACGTCACAACAAACGTAAGTAAGAGAACGAAAAGTGAAAGTCTCTTCATGAAGCCTTCTCTCTTATTCTATTATTCCTTGGTCTCTTCTTTTTTTGTTTCTTCCGAAGCCTCTTCAGCCTTTGGCTCTTCCACCGGAGCTTCTTCAGCCTTAGCCTCAACCGGTGTTTCTTCGGTCTTTG
>CAYWXY010000021.1:3430-22892 GCA_964462555.1 uncultured Pseudomonadota bacterium
GAAAGCGAACACTCGGCCATGACGGTCTGCGTGGGCGCCTCGGCGGCGGGGGCCGCCTCAGCGGGGGCTTCCTCGCCCTTTCCGCCAGAGGCGGATCCCCCGCCAGCCTTCTGATCATCTGTCTGATGGCGGGCTGGGCCTTCGGCGGACTCTTCAGCCGCTGTCCCTGCTTGACCAACGATGCTAAAATAGAAATGACGTTCCTTCGGTTCGGCCTTCGTAATCTTGATCGTTACCTCGGAACCCTTTTCAAGATCGCCCTTCATTTCAGACTTGGGAATGAGACCTTCAACACCTGGCTCAAGTTCAACAATCGCGCCGAGGGCATTGGTCTCAACAACCTTTCCAGTGTGATCTTCACCTTCGTGGTAATTTCCGGTAATTTTCTCCCACGCGTCATCCAGAAGATGCTTGATCCCAAGTGAAAAACGCTCGTTCTCCGGATCTACATGAAGGACCATCACCTCAACCTTGTCACCCTTTTTGTAAATATCTGAAGGATGGGCAAAATTTTGAACCCAACAAAGATCAGAGATATGAACCAGACCATCAACATCACCACCGACATCGATAAAGAGACCAAAATCGGCAATATTCTTAACCGAACCACTCAGCTTGGTGCCCAGTGGATATTTATCACTCATGTTATCCCACGGATTCGACTCAATCTGCTTGAGCCCCAATGAAATCCGACGATTCGGAATATCGACATCCAAAACAACGGAATCAATTACATCACCAGGATTCAAGACCTTAGAAGGATGTTTGACTTTCTTTGTCCAGCTCATCTCAGAGATATGAATCATACCCTCGACACCCTCTTCGAGCTCCACGAAGGCGCCATAATCGGTAAGACTAACAACCTTGCCACGAACACGCGAACCAACGGCAAACTTGTCTTCGACATTCGTCCACGGATCAGGTTGAAGCTGTTTGAGACCGAGGGAAACACGTTCACTCTTCTCGTCAAACTTAAGAACCTTAACACGAATGTCATCACCCATCGAAAACATTTCGGACGGATGGTTAATGCGACCCCAGGTCATATCCGTAATATGGAGAAGACCGTCTAAGCCACCAAGGTCTACGAAAACACCATAATCGGTGATATTCTTGACGACACCCTCAAGAATCTGACCTTCCTGAATATTCTCAATGGCCTCTTTACGAAGCTCTTCACGCTCTTTTTCGAGAAGTGCTTTACGAGAAAGGACAACGTTACCACGTTTCTTATTAAGTTTGATAATTTTGAATTTAAAGGCCTTACCTACAAACTTGTCGAGACTCTTGACCGGACGGATATCAACTTGCGAACCGGGAAGAAAAGCCTTGATCCCGATATTGACGGAGAGACCGCCCTTGACCTTCGAAAGAACAACACCTTCGACAGGTTCTTCCTTTTCATGTGACTCTACCAGAGAATCCCATGTCTTGATGGCATCAGCCTGTTCCTTGGAAAGAATAATCTGACCATGATCGTTTTCCAATCGTGCGAGCAACACATCAACATCATCACCGGGGTTGATCGTGATCTCACCCTTGATATCGATAAACTCTTCGATCGGAACGATACCCTCGGATTTAAGACCGACATCGATGATGACGGTATCTTTATTAACCCGAACGACCTTTCCCTTTACAACATCGCCCTCTTTAAAGGGCTTTTCCTTGAGGCTCTCCTCAAAAAGCTTCGCGAATTCAGTCACTTCCTTTTGTTCTGTACCTATGTTTTTTGCCAGTACCATTTTTCTTGTTCCTCCTAAAAATAAAATTTCCCGTGCGCCGGGATAGCGTAGATAGCGTAAGTTGGCGTTCTATAATATCTTTTTCCGAGCTTGTCAAACATTAAGATTATTGATTTTAGAACAAAATTTAGAGCTAGAATCTAGGCTTAGAGCCTGGATCTAGAGTCTAAATTCCCCTATTTCTTCAATTTCCTGACCATATTGTAGATCATATTTAGATCAGACTTCAGTAATTCTGAATAGTTAGGAACGAGATACCCCAGGGCAGACATGATATCAATAACAGCACCCACTTCAGCTATCGAAGCCTTTGATATGTCAAAAAAGCGATTTCGCTCCCTCTGACTCCATCGCCCATTCCCTTCCGCTAGATTCAGAATAGAACTTGAGAGGGCTCGCTTGAGCTGATCAACAAGGTAGGCGTTTCCTGCGGGCAAGCCATTCAATAGACTTGGCATCTTTTTAGCAAAATCGAGAAGCAATGCGTAGCATTTCAGTTTCTGGTGATTCATAAAGCCTCCTTTAGTTGAATTGTGATTTTTCTATCTCCTCACTCTTGCGGGGAGATAGAAAAACCACAATTCACAAGGAGGAAGTCAATGTTCAATCATCAGAAACTGAAATGTTACACCATGGCTCGTGAACTGCTAAAAGAGATGCCAAATCTCACGTCCAACTGGCCCGTTGGAAACGCATATTTAATCGATCAACTCAAACGAGCCATGAGTTCGATCTTACTGAATATCGCAGAGGGAAATGGAAAAAGATCACAAAGAGAACGAAAACGCTTTTTCGCTATAGCAAGGGGGTCAACAGCTGAGGTGGCTGCAATCATGGATATCGCATTCGATTTATCATTTATCAATAAGGAATCTTATGAAAGGTATTCGGACACGCTCCTCCAAGTTATTAAAATTCTTTATAAATTGTAATAATCAGGATCACGATCAGAATCATCCAATCAGAAAACCTGATGGCAGGATCTCCACGAGGGAGCTAGAGCCATCGTTACTAAATGAGATTGACAAATAATTCATCATAATGTACAGACCCACTTCTCTAATCGCGGGAGTAGCTCAGTGGTAGAGCGTCACGTTGCCAACGTGAATGTCGCGAGTTCGAACCTCGTCTCCCGCTCAAAGACTTCAGCCACTTACATTTTTTGTAGGTGGCTGTTTTCATTTTCGTACAAATTTCGTACAAATCATGTCCCAAATCTAACACTGATAATGTTCTCCTCAGAGGTGAATGATACAATATCACCCTTGCCTGCAATTGATGACGGCGACAGGTGAGCGTATCTTTCTGTCATCCGAAGAGTGCTATGTCCCAATATCTTTTGCAGGTCGTACAAATTGCCATTGTTCATCATGTAGTGACTGGCGAACGTATGGCGAATGTCATGGAAGCGTATTCTTTCTACACCGCTCTCTTCCATATCAGTTTCAAAATATCGTTCCCTCAAATTATGTGGATCAATGTATGAGCCATTCCACGTGAAGACTATTTTACAGTCCTCACGATTTCTATATGCATTGTACAATCCATTATAGATCGCTGAATTGAGTGGCACATGCCGTATCTTATTCCCCTTGGTAGTATCGTAAACCATGCGCTCATGAGAGCTATAAGACCTTCTGACAGTGATAATTCTGTTTTGGAAGTCTACATCCTGCCATAGCAAAGCAATAAGCTCTCCTTGGCGCATTCCCGTGTTCAGAGCGGTTAAATACAGTAAGTAGGTTGCAGGACGGTAACTAGAGTATTTCTGTCTTGTATGGTCTAGGAATATTCGGGCATCCTTAAAGCTCCAATATTTGAATGATGCAGGCTCTACTCTTAGATTATCAATTGCATTCATGGGATTGTAATTAATTATACGGCGTTTAATGCAGTAATTGAAGATTGTCTTCAGTGGACATAGTCTACGGGTAACTGTGACATTCTTTATCCCCCTTTTTTTCAAGTTGGCAATGATCTTATCGATGTGAAACGGAAGGATCCTGCTAACCTTCATATCTCCAATGAAGGGGTAAATATCGTTATTAAGAGCCCTTCTATCCTGTTTTATACCACTGCTCTTTTTGTTAATAGAGGCATGAACTGTTAACCACTCCTCAGCAACATCCCTAAAAGTACGATCACGTTGATTAATCATCCCATTGTTCAAGAGTAAATCTTTTTCAAATATCAGTGCTTCATCGCGCGTCTTAAATGTCCTACAAATGGCCTTACCATCACGCCACATTCGAACACGGTAACTTCTGCCCTTCTTTCTCTTAATCATCTCAATGGACATCCTTTGCTCCTTTCCTCGAGCCATTTTAGGATGTCCGGGTCAAAACGAAATCTGATGTGCCTTCCAACTTTAATGAAAGGTATCAATCTTTGGTGAACCCAATGACGTACAGTAGCTATTGGCACATCAAGATATTTAGAGAGGCGCTCTACCGACCAAAGCTGATTGTCAATGAACGTTGATGATTGTTGTTGGTTATTCATACCTATTTCCTCTCATTGATTTGATCAAGGCCATTATCCCGGTCAGCTATCTCTGAACTCATATCTATTGCATCTTGATCAAAATCTAAATCAACCTGGGAACCAGTATTATCTCTGTGATTACAGGTATTTAGATCTATATTCTGTTTCTGGTTTTCTGGTTCCCCACATATACTGGGAACAAGAGAACCAGCAATTTTGTATAGGTATGGGGATCCTCGCTTGCCTGCTCCCTCACGCTGTACTTCTCCCCTGCTTACAAGTTGACGAAGAGCCTTAATACGATACACCTTCTTGGCTTCTACACCCTCTCCAATAGTTCGCTCATCAACTGCTATTCGCTGATTGCTGAGGAACTCTCTGATAATATTTTCTGTTCGCTGTATTTCAGCATCTTCTCGACTGCCACCCAATGTGGTCCAACGTGTATCTTTATTGAAATCGAGAACACTCTCCTCGATGTCTTCACCTGTCCGTTGCACCGAATTTATCGTTCGATATTTCTCGGATCGATTAAGAATAACAATTGTATCAACAGATCCGGTTAAACCAGTTGATCCTAGAACTGAGTCAAGTCCCTTTGAATTACCCTTTTTCGTATGATGCAGCAGTAATATATGGGTGCCTACTTCTCGCGCCAGCGCTATGAATGGCTCAAGTCCCGCTGTTGTTTGAATATAATCATTCCCATCCTTAATCTTTGCTAATCTAGCAAGAGTATCTATCACAATAAGAACAGGTTTGTTATCAACAGCTGTTTCTCTTAGCTGAACTACCCCATCAGGAGGAGGTATTTCTGTATAGACTTTAAGGTTCTCACTTCCCGTTGCTCCCATTAGTTTAAAATGTGACCGAACATCGGCACGCCTTTCCTCCAGGGCTAAGTATATCACTTGTCCACCAACAGTCTCTCTGTCCAAAAAAGGTTCCCCTCTGGAAACACAAAGAGCTAGTTGCCTTGCTAATGTGGATTTTCCAGTCTTTGGTTTCGCCGCCAATATTGATAGGCCTCCACTACTTAATAGCCCATCAACAATCCATTCTCTTTCTTCATCTGGCTCAGCCAAAAGATCGCTGAGAGATGTCAGGAGTAATCCCCTACATCTTTTTGAAGAACCTTCGAATGGTTTGGTATTTGATACTATCTCGTTAAGCTCAACTTGTGTTCTTCCCAATTCTATCCACTCTGTGACATCTTTGACATCCGGCAGATTCACTATCTTCAATGATTTGACCTTACCAAATAAGGAATCAGCTATTTGGTTGGCATGCTTTCTTCCAACTTCATCATTGTCGGGAATAATTACGATCGATTTGTCTCTTAATATCTCCGAGTATTCATCGTGCCATTTAAGAGCCCCACCAATATTTGTTGTCGCTGGGATATCCCAGCTCCACAAGCTGTCCACATCTTTTTCACCTTCACTGATATAGACAGTATCGTGAGGAATAATATCTGGAAGCCGATAAAGAATTTTTTTTGTTCCATTCAATCCAGGTATCCAACCTCTATCTCGATCATAACGAAACTGCCTATAGGTCTTTGGTAGATATTTACGAACCTGTATCACCGGGTTACGATCCTCATCTTCATAAGTATACGTAGAAACCTGCTCAAGGTTTCCCCACGCTTTTTTGTTTGGAAATTGAACACCCAATATTGATGCCAGTTGACTAATATTGCCTTGTTTCCCGCATCCGTGACATTTCCACACACCCTCTTTAACATTACATGAAAAAGAGGGTGTGTGATCATTGTGCAGTGGGCATATTCCAATTGCCTGCCCATTCTCATATATTTTTAGTTTCTTTATATTTTGAGAAAAAAATGAGCTATACATTTAGTAGCTCCTGCCATCGGCTGTTAGAATCCACTTTGAATACTGGTCTAATGAGATATAGCCATTGTGTGATATGTATCGATGCCACCAAGCCAATAATAACTTATATCCACCGGCGGCTTTTTTGATGACATCGCTGGACGTAAGTAATTCATAAGCCTCTTTCTTTAATGCTTCTCTTTCGCTGTGCTTCATCACATTGATTGCTGGTACATTCATAATGCCTTCCTTTGTCTGTGCCGTCACGAGCTTGACAGGAAAAGTAAAGAAGGCTATATGTTGGTTGTGGAGACCTAATAGCCTCGCCTGTCAGAGAACCTACGGCGGGGTTATTTTTTATCTTTTACTTTCGTCAATGGCACCAACGAACAAATCCTCTTCCCCAACTTCCAATATCTCAGACATCCTTTTCTTAATGTCTGATGTGGGTTCAGTCCATCCGTTAACTATGCGTGACATTGTGGATCTATCGATGCCGAGATGTTTTGCCAAAGCACATGCAGGCATGCCTTTTTTGACGAGAGCTATTTGAAATGTTTGTTTATCCATGCCACCATTGATGGCACATATTTGGGGGAGATACCCAGATTTTGCTCTACTTTTTCAGGGTATCAAACTCAAGTTTTTGACTGTTGAGATGTGCACGGTGGGAAACAATCGTCTCTTTTCCATTGACGATACTCTCCCATAAGAGTGCCTTCCGACGGAACTTTTCCAAGCCCAAGATAACCCATAAGTTCTGCGACCTTTGAAGCAGCTTTTGTCTTATTGTATGGCCCTTCAATCTTCTTGGGAGCACCCTCTTTGGTCAACAAATGCATGATAGAGGAACGTATATAGGAAGAACCTTTCTTGCTTGGTTTTGATTTAAGATTCCAATGCTCAAGATAATTCGAATAATGCCTCTTGTGACGTTTCAATACATCAACGCAGTA
The DNA here is from genome assembly GCA_964462555.1 of uncultured Pseudomonadota bacterium. Lineage (GTDB taxonomy): Bacteria > UBA10199 > UBA10199 > CAYWXY01 > CAYWXY01. Next base: position 10,454 of record CAYWXY010000021.1, read on the forward strand.
TTGTAATCCTGGAAGCCTGGTACAGACGTTCAATGTTTCTATCATTGCCTCATACTTATCTACCACTTCTTCCTTAAAGTACTTATAGCCCCGGTCCTCTTGGACCAGGGCTTTTAGCAGTACACTTATTAAGTACACGTTGTAGCCTTCCTGTTTCAGCTCTCTCAAACAGTTGGTGAAGCCTTCACAATCATCGTATAAGGAGAAGTCATGTTTATTCTTCCTTATCATTCGACTATCATTGAAGCGTTTCTCCCACTCCCTGATGACCATAGTCTCGAACTTTTCATCCTCAGATATTGATGTTGAAGTAGTAGCACTCATTATCGTCCCTCACGATACCTGAAAGTGATTAGGCGGCAGGTCTGGCAGGGTCCCAGACTTTTCGGGAGCGACCCTAGCCGCCATAATACTGTTGACTATTAACGATAGTTAATATACATTGCCGAGCATGGTTGTCAAGGTAGGAGATAAGATTAAGAGGTTAAGAGAAGAAGCTGGCCTAACTCAGTCTGAATTAGCCAAGAAACTCGGAAAGACCCAGTCTTATGTGGGACTGTTAGAAAAAGACTATAGAAGTATAACGCTTAACACGTTGGAAAAAATTGCGAAGGCTCTCAAAAAAGACACAAAGGATTTCCTGTGAGTTTTTTTGCGTTGATGTATTAACGATAGTTAATGTTGGAGGCTATATGAAGTATCTATTGGAGAACGAAGAGAGACAGCTACTAAAAGCTCTAAGGGATTCTATGTCTGGTTTTCGGGACAGATGCATCATAGAGTTAGTGTTGAATACGGGCTTGAGGATCCAGGAGCTTAGATTATTGAATGTATCGGACGTGTGGGATGGACTACGACTGAGGTCTCATCTGGTAGTTAGACCCGAGACAGCAAAGCGTTGCAAGTCCAGAGAGGTATATCTCAACTCATATATATCGAGACTTCTCAAGCAGTATATCGGATGGAAGAAGGGTTCCGCAGAATCGACGGAGCCTAAAGCGCCGTTATTCGTGTCCAGAAAAGGTGGGCGAGTGGCACAGCGAACGATCCAAGATATGGTTGAAAAATGGTATATCAAGGCTGGGTTGACAGACGCTGATGGCAAGGCGAAGTATGTTACACATTCATTACGTCATTCGTTTGCCATGAAGCTGAGGCGCAAAGGAATCAACCTGGAGCGCATCCAAAAGTTGTTAGGTCATGCTAGCTTACAGGCCACTGGGATTTATCTTGAGCCCAGCAGGGAGGATATGATAGAAGCGGTTGAAGCTATATCAAGCTAGGCGGAAAGATATAAATGGAAGATTCAAAATATTCAATAACCGAACTTAAACTAGCTCTCTTGCGCTGTTTGTCCAATGCGAAACCGGAGGAAAAATATAACCTTCTTGGTAGGAGTGGGGTTCCCGGCAACTTAGAAACATCAATGGGAGTAGTTTTTACAAAACATGAAAAGATAATTGCCATCCATGCTTTTGATGAACTTTATCAATCAAGGTTGATTCAACATAATACAGGATGTGTATGTGGTACTGATAACTGGTATGAGATGACCGACAAAGGAAAAGAAGCTTTAGATACTGGAAATCTCGATGATCTAGATCAGGCCTTGAGCAGTATTGATGAATCACTAAAGAGTCTCCGCTATGGTGCGAAGTCAGCTCTCAAAGATTATTCTCATGATAGCACCAGACAAGGGGCTCATTCTGCAAGAGAGTTGATTAGGCAAGTGTTAACCAAGCTTGCTCCAAATGATATAGTTATGAATGAGGATTGGTATTCAAAGCCGATTGATAGCAGCACTCCAGTTACAAGGAGAATGAGGATAAGATATATCCTGCAATTAAAAAATATTCCTTCCAAATCAGATAGGGCTATTACAGAAAACGCGTGTGACTTGATTGATAAATTGTACTGTAAATTATCACTCGAAGCTCATCTAGACGTCGACAAGGATCATGGTGATCTTAATGAGTTAATTCAGTTAACTGAATTTGCCCTCAGAAAACTACTATTATAACCGCACATAATGTAGAAATGTGCGGTTAGGACACATTCAACACTCATAATATCAACAATTTACAAAGCAACTATCCATTGAAAAGTGCGGTGAAATTTGTAAATATCAGCTTTCTAACGCGTTTTTTAAAGTGGGGGGGGTTATGAAGGTAACCAACTATGGTTTTATCGTAAAAGGTTCTGATTATATACCAACACAACATACTGCTATTATTGAATCAGATAATTTTAAAACTACAATTATTGGAGTTTCTGAAAAGAGCGAGGCTTTTGCGGTAGTCGAAAAGATGATGAAAGACGGTGTCCAAGTTGTGGAACTTTGCGGTGGCTTTGAACTATCGGATGCTGAACAGATAATGAAGACTACAAATAATAAGCTACCCGTTGGTGTTGTCCAATTTGGGGACTTCGCCAAAACCCTATTAGACAGTTAAGACTCTCTCGCCGTACCCATCGAGCGTGCCAATAGGTAATAATACATCTCCTTAACTCAGAAGAGGCATATCGGTGATACCCCCCGAGGTGGGGTGGCTCGGCCACCCGGCCATCCTTAAGACGATAACCTTCGCCTGTGGAGAATTTTCATGAGGGCAGACTTGTTTACACGTCACGGTTTTTGCCAATATTAGAAATTATTCTATGCTTCCTTATAAAAATAGACCCACTTTACACATTTGAGTCTACGTGCAATATTGCATATCATTTTGTGTTAATATAACTAAGAGATTTCTAGATTCCTTAAGATAATAATTCTGTAAGAATAAATAGGCTGAGGAAAATATTATGGATTACTTAATTGGAATTGTCATTGTTATTATTGCAATATACCTATTCATGCGCTCACGTAATAGGTGGAGAAATCAATGCGTAATACATCAAGCCTTATTTAGATTGGCCCAAGATATTTTTGAAGATGATGAAAAGGCTCTCTTATATTCATTAGCGTTAAGGTATACAAAAGAAGGCTTGCTGCACCTGGATCCGACGATTCATAAAAACCGCAACAAGATCGGTAAGGAGCTTTTTGCAAGATTCTTGGCGTATTTAAATCTCAGAGGATACGATAAGTGGGTTGAGGATTATATTGGTAGAGCAGAAGATCGTTATCTTCGAGAACTAATGCAAGAAAGCCGTAATGAATTTCTAAATAGTGGTTTAAGACAATGGGTGTCAGAAAAAGGAGATGTAAGTATCTGTGAGACAAGCCTTGTTACTCTATTGGTCGAGTTCCCTTCTGCTTTTAATAGATATGGAGGCGAAGGATGTCTAGTAGTGGTAAATGATTTTATTTCAATGGCTCTTCCTAATATTGAGGCAACTCGTGCACATATGAAAAACAGTTCTAACCTAGAACATAAATTGTTGGCGTTAAGCGAAGAACTTAAAATACAGTAATCTGAACTGGTTCAATTCAAGTTATAGAACTTTGCGGCAGCTTTGAATTTTCGGGTGCTAAACAGATGATGACAGCTACAATTCACTTATTCATTTTTTAATCTTCTTGAATAAATAATGAACAAAATAAACAAGAGATCCGATGAGCAACACACACCCATTTACGATTAAGATACCCAAAAGGCCGCTCCATAAGTACCCTTCTCTATATGCTTTTATTGTTGCCCAAACCAACTGAGCCATAAAAACCACCTCATCTAAACCCTTTCAATAACTCATTTGCCATTTTTAAACGTTCTGGAGCGGGCTCATATTTCTTACACGTACTGAGCATACTTTTCGATCTCTCAAGATATTTAATTTCCTTTGCTTCATTCTTTCCAATGTTAGCTTGGGCTAATTTAAGCAATGACAGACCATAAAGGGGGCATATATCACCCAATATCTGAGCTTTTGTAGCTGGTATTCCGGAAAGCTTTGTGGGCTGTTTGGAATCGTCTTTGAGCAGAGGAAACCCCTTATCAAACATTTTTACAGCAAATTCATAATTTCCATTCATAACAGCAAACTCACCCCTTGTAAGATATGCAATAGCCATATTAGGATCTAGCTTCATCGCCTTATCACATTCTTTCAGTGCCAACTCCATATTACCAGCTTTGACAAACTCATAGGACTTAGACAGTCTATTAAGTGCCGCGGATTGATCACCAGCACAAACCGTAAAGGCACTAAATGAAATGATTAGCAAAACAACCATTACAAATGAATATTTATTATTAAAACTCATATGACCTCCCCTTACTATTTTTCAGATCTTTGTTTTTTCACTTTTATTAGTGCAACAACAAATAACACTAACGCTAGTAAATCCATTGCCAACCACACTTCACGACCAAGATATATTTTAATTATTGGATTAAACACTACCGCCATGAGGCCAAATGTCCACATTGCCCACATCTGTCGATATTCGTAGGCGAGATACGCAATATATACCGCTACGCCACAAACAACGAATCTTAGGAGAGTATAGTAGCCAACCGGCAAAGGCAACATGGCCCCAAGAAGAAAAATAATAGCAATAATCGATGGAACAAAATGAGGTTGTTTCTTCATTGTCAGATCCTAATTATATGTCGCCTTCACTCTCTTAGACTTGCAGAGATATGAATACCAAATAGCTACGTAAATAACAGTAATTACTGATTGTTTTAAGCCTTCTTGCATCATAAGCTGTCGCACTTCTTTAGAAACTTGCGGTATATTCAGAACTATATAAGAAACTAAATCACTCACCAGCAATGAAATAAGATATGCCTTAGCCCACGTTACGGCTTTGGGCTTCACCGAAAAAAGCATGATCCCAGCACATATGCCCAAGGACATCACTCCAACGCTAATCAGAATTTGAAGAATTAACATATCCACCACACCAACAATCACACCAAAATAGGGGATCAGTTCATTATAGCCCATGATAAGAGCATAAATAGTTCTGAGGGGAGTCAATATCACCATTCCTAAACATAACAGCATTAGCCACCCACCTACGCCGCGATATTGGGTACCTAATGAAGTCCCTTGGCAAGAGGACTCCACCGGAGGAACAGCACCTTCAACAATTTTAAAGGGTCCCTCACAAGCACCAGCTACATCACATGATACATTATTTTTTTGCTCTAACACTGGCTCTCCATTATGTTTAAATCTCAAGAAATCATATTCTTTTGCATCAGACCATTTTTGTTGCTTATCACTCCATATTTTATCGTCTTGTTTAATCATGCCGTTTTGATTCATTTCAATCAACGAATCCTTTGTCGTACTAATATCCTTATCTTCTCGTCTTAAAATATATTTCTCGTCGCTGCATTCTTTGTCTGCGCACTGAATATTGGTTACATTGGATTTAGAGTCCACAAACTCTTGAACAGAACACCAGCTGTTCGTTTCTTCAACGAATACTTTGTCAAGAGAATATAATGATCCCTCGATCAACATTTCTTTTATATCGTTCCTTTCCACTAACACATCTTCCTCGCCAGAACGCCGAAGTGTATACATTTGTTTTTTCATAAACCCTCCTAGCACCTACTACATTTACAATATTGATTGCCACATCCATTAATAATGGTCTGGATACTCAAGAGTAAAGCAAGCAGAATATCTAGATAATTAGTACCCATTTTTTCATAGCTCGGCGTCCTTAGCGAGTCTGTAAGAGTCTAAATAGTTGCGCAAAAATGCTTGATATTGGCCTGCCGACGGCAGCTCTCATCTTACTGTTAATTATTTTAATGTTAGCTGGAAGCGGCTCGGAACGCAGGATCGTAGCAATTATTTTCGCTCTATTTAAATTTTGTTCGTATCCTCCGTAACCAAAAGAAATCTGTATATTTCCGTCTGAAATTGCCTCTCTAATGATAGGTGTCATAATTACGATTCCATCGAGTACAATTGCTAATTGTTTCCCGATGTTGTTTCTTGTAATATTCTCAAAATATTTTTTCCCATAATCGTTTAAAGTTAGATTTACATATGGCTCATGATTTCTAACGCTTACACGAGCGTATTTAATGATATCATTATCTATATTATCATTTTTCCTAACCAGAAGTGGGATCTCATCAAATGTTTCGGCTGCCTTGGAATTACGAACACGATCAAACACAATCTCACATTCTTCAGGCAATTCTGGAGCAAGTGCCTCGTTGATTTTTTCAACAGTTTCATAAGAAATATCTTTTAGAATATTTTTATCTTGTCTCGCCTTACCAATCAGTTGCTGGAGTTCAACTGTTCCTATGCTTTCATCCACTATCTGAAAATTCAAAATCCGCCGTTTACTGATTAGTGATCGTGCAGATTCTGGATCTTCAACATACGGAATGTCTATCTTTAACTCATTATTGGCAATTGGAATAAACGTCGCTCCCCTTATATTAGCGTTGCGGAGGCGGCCATTAATAACGTCGATGGTTGCTTGTGCTATCTCAGAGCTTTCGTGATCCATGTAATGGCTGTTGGATGATATTTCAATTTTTGCTAAAATATGCAGTGATCTGCCGTCTTTTGTTAGCCATTTTGACTTAATTAGAGTAGAGTCACCTATGTTCCCGCAACCCGAAAACATTAAGAAAAGGCTAACTATATATACGCTAATTCGTGTTTTCATCGCTCAACCTTTCTCGACAGATTCATTTAAAGCCATCTAAGGTCCACATAAGATTTTAGGGCAAGTGAATATTTGTTGAGCAGATCATTACGTTGATCGGTTCTCTGTTTGAAATCAACGTCATCTTCCTCGCAATCACTAGAACCATAGCAGGCCTCTGTCATGTCTGACATAAACGAATAATGTAGGTCCTCAAGTTTTCGCTCTAGTTCTGAGATTTCTTCTTCAAGTTGATTTCTTTGCATCAGAAGATATTTGGACTTTAACGATTTAGTATTGGCTTGCAAGCAATAAGATCTCTCTTGATCTTCATATCCGTTGTTTTCTATGAGTAATTTTATTCGATCAACCAAGCTAAGACGTTTTCCGGCATCTGCTTCCTCGAGCATAGTGAAATCGGATTCATACCTGTCGGTGTGTTGCCACAGGTCAGTAATAATTCGTCTCAAGTAGTTTCTATAGGTTAATGTGCGGCCAAGAAATTTTGTAAGGGTGTAACCTATCCAGACCATTCCCAGCGTAAGCATAATAACTAAAGCGCTAGTAGCTTTCCCAGTCTCGCCAATCATTCTATAAAGTAGAAACAGCACAAAAAAAGCGAGGATAATCATAAACGCTCTAATTATAAACAATTTGAATATACTCATTAGCCCTCCAAGATTAATTCCCCGCTATTTTACATTTTCTCCACAACCCTCTTTTCCTCTTCTTTGCTTTATCCTCATATCTAGTAAACATTGATAGATATTTAAACGGATATTTCGTATATGCAATGGCATAGCCCTTCTTAATCATCTTTGCGTTAACAAATGTGCGCCCCCTGTAAACATAGGCTAAGGTGCGGCCATACTTGTCATATCGGTCTACATCATACTCCAGACGGACAGATTTGCTTTCAAGACGCTTCTTGAGGTAGTCAGAGGCTTTCTTACCATAGCATTGCTTGGGTTTATTTGGGTGGACAGTTTCGGGGGTGTCAATTCCGATAAGGCGCACTTTTTCGCCACCATCGAGGATAATAGTGTCTCCATCAATGACTCTTTCGACATAACGATAGGAATCAGCATAAGTAAATCTGGCTAAGCTCATACTAGCAATTATTAACATTATGGTGACTCTATAAATCATCTCATTGGCCAGAGTTTATTAAAAGAGATACTTAATGATTTGAACTCTTTTGGCATCCATCCACTTTTGATTCCCAATATCGAATATCCGATCGTGCGAATTAATTCTGTTTTCTTTACACCACTTTATCAACTCAAAGTGATTCGCGTAATAATCCGCTCCATTTTTCCTCAAAATGTATCCAAAAACGAGGAATCTGCATTTTTTTGCTAACACCCAACTATTTTCTTCTGGAACCCAAACAGTATCATCTGGAAGCACTTTATTCATACGCGCCCATTGAAGCAAATCATCCTTGCTCGCGTTGTATTTTTTCCCTCCCCGAGATAAAACATATATGTTCTTAGAGTCTGCATTAGTATTTTTCTCATCAGATCGTCTTTCCTCTTTCAACTCATCAACAGTTAAGCCCTCTTGTAACTGAGCATCATCAGCAGAAACAGCTTTTTTCTGATCTGAAAGAAAATCTAAATCAAATTTTAAAGAATCATTACTGCTCATAGCCACTCCATCATCTAAGTATCTTTATTTCGTAAAAACCAAGCTATTCCAAAGAATATCAACCCTAGACCGTAGATCCATATAGTTACCCATCCCAGTATAGTAAATACATTTGCGGCTTCGTGCCGAGATTTGACATTCTTGAATTTGGAAGATAGATTACTGTACATAACAGAGTCTATATAGAATATCAGGATGGATTCTTCAAATCTCCCACCAAAGGTCTCCTTGGCTGAATCAATCATATTACTTCTAAAGTCATCCAGCGCCCCCAGCGCATTAAGGTTAAGATTGGGGATGTTTCTTTCAAGCATGGAGGTTATATCATCGATATACTCTTTATTAATATGAAAGCAATCAAGATTCTCATATATATAATTCTGTAACTCTTTATAACTATATGACGCGTTTAGAAAATCATTATTATTAAAATACTGAGTAGCTACATCATATTTCTTTGACATTATATGGCTAAGACAAGCCTTTTCGGCACCATCATAATAATGCTGAAGTTCAAGATCATCCACTCTTTCGGCGCGTTGAGATTTGATCAAATCCATAGCTTCATTAAATTTCTCTTCCTCAATAAGATCATTTATCGGCTTAAGAACACCTGCCGACTCAATATGGCGCGAAATTGTGGCAATGTCTTCTGCGATAGTATTCTGTAATACGCTAGAGTTTGAGAGTCCCTTAATGTTCCTTAAAAGACTTAACGCCATTTCCTTTTCATGGGCATGATTGTTGACGTCTAGAGCTAGATCGCGTAATGATTGCGCAACTCTGTCCCTATAAGGCACAATGTGCTTATCCTCGAACAAGCCATAACTGATGAGTTTGTTCATTCCACTCTCTACACCCAACATAATATCTTTTAAAATTGAGGCTTCTTCCGGCCCAAACCTTTCTTTACCCTTAACATCAAGTTCTTCTACAGCGGCTAGCAAGTCATCCATTTCACGAAAGATTGGGTTAAGCAAAATCGAATTAACTGAGTCGCTTCGCACAGAGAAAGAAGCATAGTAGTTCGAAAAATACATTGCCTCACTATGCTCAGCGCTCAAGCTGGCATAAATGTCAGACAAGTACAGCGGAACCTCATTTCTAAAATCAGAAACCAATTTTTCACTCGTCCCAAGATCATCACACAACATGTACATTTTTATAAAGTGGTCCCAATATTTATCACTATCAACAACTGACTTCCAAGCAACAATGGATTCATGTAAGTATTGACCACTATCATTCCCGTGCATTAACAAACAATAAAGTATAGCCAAATTTTTCTTGTAGTGCTCAGACTTTGAATCATTAGATGCTTGTGATGTTTCTGACCACATTTCTATAGCCTTAATATAATTAGACTGTTTTATATGTCCGTACGCCCGCTCATCAATATCGTCGTTGATGTTAAACCAAAAAAAGTACTCTATAATTTTTTTCTTAGGTGAGGACAAGTGGTGGACTATATTTTTTATCGACTCTTCAGTTCTAAAATTCTCACAGCACAGTATATCGTTTTCATATTTAGGGGGCTCATTAATCTTGAGCAAACTGGAGATCTCATTCACTCTCCTCATCACCTCTCTCTGTGAGGCATCAGTATTTAAACCCGACAATAGATAAGCGTTCTTTACCAAGGAATACGACATATTCACCTACTTTGTAATTCCAGAAATTGAACCTTGAACCTCACTCTGATCTGCTTGAGACATCAGATTGAATAGGTTTCTGACACATCTCTTCAATTCATCTATATCTGTCATATTTTTCGCTATCTCACCTTGTTTAATATAATAATTGGCTTCTTCTGGGTTAGAAAAAGCATAATTCCCCTTCACTATTTTATCAAATTCATAAACCCATGTAGCCGGATTAGAATACATCACGGAAAACGAAAAATCACCCAATTGGTTATTCACCCTCATCAACCAATCTTTATCGTCATCAACAATTGCTTGTTTCCCTTCATTGTGAAGCGATTCATACTGGGCCATGTGCTTTTCCTTCTCCGAATCCAAGCTGAGATTATCAATCACCTCAAAACACCATTTTGTCCGATCATGAAACTCCTTTGTCAACTGTGGCATTTGTTTGCTAGCCTCATAACGATCTAGCAACATCTTCAAATCCCTTAAACGTTTTTCCGCTAAGCGCTTTTCATCTTCCTCAACGTTATCGCCAGTCAAGTTGCCCTCTAGCAGTTGAAATCTATCAGAGATCACATTTACTTCATCATCAGAACACACGGATTTTAAGTTGTTAAATCTATATTCTTGAACATCCAGCTCTGATCTAAGCTCCCCAACATCAACTGCATCTGTATAATATGATCCTCTGGCATCTAAGTGCTTATCAATCAATGGAATATATATGCCCACCTTAGTTTCCCTAGATTCATTTACCTCTAGAGATAATTCAAGTGGCGTGCCCGACGGCAAATCATAGGGAAGATCCCTTCCATTGATCGACACAGTACACACCAGATTATTGCGATCTGGAATATTTGATTCTCCCTCGCTGATTTTTATCAATAGATCATTATCCTCGCCCTTCTTTAGCGTTTTAGCTGTACGGTAAGTGCGGGGTTCGGATTTTAATGGGAGAATTTCACCCTTATTTAAAATACGATCATACTCTTCGGATATTATTATGCCGGTATTTGCATCTTTTTTTGCAACTGCGACACCCACAGAATAAGGTAGAGGAGCTCCAGATATAGAAATTCCGTGGGTAATGGTAAACGAACCTGGTGTAGTTGGAATCGCATTCCCACGAGCATCACTGAGGTTCAGAATAAAATGATTCGGCTTATTAGATTCCAATGATAAAGCATCAATAAACTTACCCTTCTTAAGTTTAATCTTGGATCCCACGTAGGAAGAATTGCTACTCGATATCTGCAAATAGTAGTCAGTAGAACTATCGTCAGATAAATCAACCATTCCAGTGATCGTTACTTCAGTCTCGGCCGTTAAGGGCGTATAATTAAGCGAAATCTTCGCAGCATTTGGAATATCAGGCTGAGGAGCCAAAGAGCACTTGTCTGGAACCAATTGACTTGCACCAAAGATACAAGCCCCTTTTGAAACAGCGGTCATCGCATCAACTGAACCGTCTATTGCAACATCATATTTTTCAGCGAGCTTTCTTCTGACGAGCGGGGTTTGTGCTGCAGCTCCAACAAGAACAATTTTGTTAATCGATGAAGGGGATATCCCCGATTCATCAACAACATCTTGGACCAGATTTATTGTCTCACTTATATATGCCTCAATGATTGATTCATACTCGGACAATGATAGTTTAACAGAGAGGTAAACCTCACGATCATTATCATCACACCCTATATTGTCTACCTCAATTATTGTTGAGTCGTATTGACTTAATTCAATCTTTGCAAGCTCAGCTAAATATTTCAGCTTAGTAAAGACATCCTTATACTTGGCATTGCCACGCGTGAATTCCTTAAAACTATATTCACTAAGAATTCTGGGTATTAGAATCTTATCGATAAGTGCATGATCGAAATCTTTTCCGCCTAAAAAATTATTACCGGCATGACTCAATACCGAAAGAGATCCAGACCTAGAGGATATCAACGCAACATCAAAAGTGCCGCCACCCAAATCATATATTAACCAATTTTCATTATCTTCGCGCATAAAGCCATAAGCAATGGCTGCGGCAATGGGCTCCTGCAACAAAACCACATGCTTAAAACCAGCCAATTCGCCAGCTCGTCGCGTGGACTCAGCTTGTAGTGTTGAAAAGTAGGCTGGATAAGTAATTACGACCGAAGATGTATCAACCTCCGGATATTTTCTCTGAATCTCTCCTTTGATCCACCCTAAAATCTCCGCTGATATCTCTTCAGCATTCATTTCTCGATTTACTCTTGGAAAAAAGACAGTTTCAGATGTCCCCATCAGCCTTTTAACTTCAGTTTTAAAATTCCTGACCTCCTCGACTTCTCGATAAATTTTTTCATATGCCTTTTTGCCGACCACCTTATTTTTGGCTTTATCAAATCCAAAAACAGATGGGGTGTAAGAGTCTCCATATATATTTTTTAATATTTCTATATTATCATTAATATTAAGCGCGGCCTCACTGTTTGTGGTCCCCAAATCAATACCTATTTGAATTGAGTCATTAGACATTCTTAGCTCCCTTCAACAATATAACCTTGGCCTTATTTATAAGTTGACCCTTTAT
>CAYWXY010000022.1:0-22352 GCA_964462555.1 uncultured Pseudomonadota bacterium
CTTAAACATTAGACTCTACATTGCACCGGGTGCAGAATTTAAAGATCACCAAAAGGTTCTCGATCATGCGATGGAATTTTTGATTGAAATTTTTGGTTCTTACGCAAAGTGTGCAACGGAGGTGGTTGGCTGTGCATCACTTCCGAACGGTGCAGCCTGTGAATTAGCAATGACTCTCGAAGTAAAATCCTAATCACTCATTTCTAGTTGAGAACTTTTGTTTCATCGCGGTGCTTAACGAGCATGTGCTCGATCTTTCGGACAAGATGTTTCATATGGAAGGGTTTGGCGACGTAATCATCGGCGCCCTTACTAAGGCCTGAGAGACGATCATCTTGCTCATCTTTTGCGGACAAGATTAAAATAAGTGTCTCACGAAATTCAGAACGACCCCGAACAAAATTGAGAACCTCAATGCCCGAGACCTTCGGCATCATGATATCGAGAACAATGAGATCGGGGGTCGCGCGCTCAATGGCCTGAATGGCCTCGCTAGCTGCATAGGCACTTTGGACACTAAATTGGTCCTGCGGGAGCATTTTGCCGAGGAGTTTGTGAATCTGGGGATCGTCATCGACGATCAATATTTCATGGCGCTTCTTTTGATGCATAATTTCAAATATGCTATATAATATCAACTAGTTAGTCAAAGGAAAAGTGGGGTCCAATAAACGGTCAAGGAAAAAATGACGCAATGAGACATTTTTTCAAGAAAATGAAGGGGGTTTGAAAAAGTTCTTTTATGACCGAACCACAACATATTGTGGTTACTCGGTTGGGCTGGCACAATATCTTGTGTTGCAGCGTCTGATAATGTATCTTAAAGTGCTTTCCAGATAGTCTATGTAACCCCCTAAAAAAGATTGATTTTTAACCCCTCGTTCCGTATACTTTATCCCAACAAGGGCGCAGAATATAGGGGGCTCGGACCAATTATTTCTTAATATTGACAATGACTTTGAGCTCAAATATATCTGCGTGAGTCTCACTTGGGGGGACTTCAGTTCTAAGCTTGAAAATGTAGAGAATATTCAATTCCGGCTCGGTATATCGGATTTCGCAATGGGGTGAGACCGATCGGTCGGAACTTGAAATAACTTTGTACACGGAAATCCGGTTCGGGAAGGAGGTGAAACTCTCCGAAAATAAGGCCACTCCGTGGAACGTAAACATTGAGCAGAATGAAACAAAAGGAGAGAAACATATGAAAAAATTATTAGTTATAGCATTGGCCGTAGCTCTCATGGGTATTGGCACACAAGCCATCGCCTATGATGGTGATTTTGAAATTAGCGGTCACATCAATACAGGTTTTGGTTTTCAGTATAACAGCAAGGCCCTCGTCAGTAAGCAAATGGGCGCTTTCACCGAAGAAGGTATGCTTGCAGTCAACTTTGGTGTCGATGCAACAGCCACCAGAAACTCGAACAACTTTAATGTGCTCGGATATGTCGGTGACGTCGAACTCGATATCGCAAAAACGTTTGGTGAGAATATTCGCCTCCGCGTAGATCTAGATTTTGGCAATGCCAACATAAACTCATATCGTCCGGCAGTTGCCAATATGATCGAGCAGGCCTATGCAACGGTTAATATCCCCGTTGGTTATGGCCTGGAATTCTTGATCGGTCGTTTTAATGCTCCGATGGGCTTTGAGGCCGTCGACAACAACGACAACGATCTGCCTTTCCACACGGCGATCTTTAACTTCTTGCGTCCACAAAACTTGACAGGTATCAAGTTCTACTACCCCTTCAGCGATCTGGTTGATCTTCATTTCTGGATTGCGAACAACCTGCGTGCCCTCCAGGCAGGCAACGAGAGTAAGCCGCATATTCCGGCCGGTGGTCTTCGTCTCGGTTTTACCTTTGGTAACGAGGGACAGGAAAGCACACTCGGTATCAGTGGTGCGGTCAGCCCGGAAGCGCGGAACTGGACCCGTCAAGACAAATGGGGTGAGCTCTCATACATCGGTGATCTCGATTTCAATTTCTGGGTCAACGAAGTTTTCGCCATCGGCGGTGAAGGTTTCTTCCGTCGTGACGGTGCTATCCGCAATGCCAAAGACAACTACTACTTCGCAGGTCTCTTGAATCTCCATTATGTCTTCAGTGATGTGTGGGATGGAACACTCCGTTACACCTATTCAGTGGATAAGAATGGTGGTACGGTACTTGGTCGCGGTGCTGCAACTGTCAACGGTGCACCGGGAGGTTCACAGTACAACATTTGGAGCCCAGCATTCTTCCTTCCAGGTACGGCAACTGCCACAGTCCCATCGGCCATGCTGCAGAAGTTGCAACTCCATCAGATCGACCTCGGTATCAACTATCACATTACCGATGGTGCGAAGATCATGACGATGTATCGTTTTGAGATGGGTCTGCCAGCGAAGAGTATAGCTGGTAGCGCTGCTACAAGAAGCTATGCCAACCGTAACAAGACCGGTATGAACCACACGCTCGCAGCGAATTTCGCTTATGAATTCTAATTGAAGCTGAAGCTGTAGTTCTAGTTGACGAAAACCCCCTGCACCGCAAGGTGTGGGGGGTTTTTCTTTTTCAACGTCATTGCGAGCCTGGGGTAATATGTGACCTTTTGTACAAATCGCATCAAGGCGTGGCAATCTCACGAATATACTCTCTGGATTGCTTCGTCACTAACGTTCCTCGCAATGACATGCGATAAATGCCAGTCGTTTATTTGGGTTGACTCTAACTGAAATTCGTCTATAAATACGCACTCCTATGCTTCTTGTCCGTGAAACATCTTCGATCTGGGTAACGATTGTTCCTGTCTTGGTCATCAATGCAATCTTGATCACGACACTTGTCATTTTCAAGTTCAGCAAAAATCGACCAGAAAAACCGGAGTACCTAAAAGGTCGCCATGAATCAAAATTTCTTGGTTCATTGCTTCGAGAGTGGTGGTATTGGGTGACCAATCCTATTGCCAAGTTTCTGATCAAAATGCGCCTTAAGCCTAACAGCATCACATTGATCGGGACATTTATCAGTTTTATAGCGGCAGTTATCTTTGGTTTTG
The DNA here is from genome assembly GCA_964462555.1 of uncultured Pseudomonadota bacterium. Taxonomy (GTDB): domain Bacteria; phylum UBA10199; class UBA10199; family CAYWXY01; genus CAYWXY01. Next base: position 3,046 of record CAYWXY010000022.1, read on the forward strand.
GTCTCTTTGGTTATGCTGGTTGGGTCATGGTCTTTGGTGCCACGTTCGATATGTTTGATGGTCGTGTCGCACGCCTCATGAAACTGGAGAGTCGTTCCGGAGCCTATCTTGATTCGGTCATGGACCGTTTTGGCGAAGGTGCTGTGTTTGTTGGGTTGGCCGTAGCATTTCGTGATTCATGGCTTCTCCCTATCATTATAATGGCCCTCATTGGTTCGATGCTCGTTAGCTACACACGTGCAAAGGGCGAGGGCGTTGGCGTCGTCTGCAAGAAAGGCTCAATGCAGCGGCCAGAACGAATTGTCTATATCGGTGTCAGTGCAATCTTGCAGCCTGTCGCCGACACTATCCTTGGAGTTTGGTTCACGGCACCACCTCCGGTATTGATCTACGGAGCGGTCATTATTGTTGCGGTCATGACAAATGTAACGGCCATTCAGCGGATTATCGCCATCATGAATGAATTGGATACGCAAGATCGAGATGCTGAAGAGCTCAGGAGCCTTCCACAGATTCTTACTTCCTTTTCAACGAAGGAAGGTCGTGGAAAATGGTTGGATCAAGCAAAATATGGTTATGACCGTTCAGAGGCCCTAAAGAAACTTTGTGTCATGATCCTGGTCGATGGCGCAAACTACAAGGTCTTCAACGATCTCGTGGGGCGCGGAGATCTTCCCAATATCAGTCGATATATTATTGAGCCTGGTTCGCTAACGAAGGCGGTGACGACTTTTCCATCAACGACGGGCCCCGCGTTTACACCGTTTGTTACAGGGTGTTACGCTGGAACCTGCAATATACCCGGTATTCGCTGGTTCGACCGCAGTGTTCCTCCCGACAAGAAGATGACGATCAAGCGGTTTCGGGATTATTATGGCTGGGGCTCCTATATGCTCGATGCCGATCTGTCAAAGGATGTACGGACTATTTTCGAATATTCGAAGAAGGCGATCAACGTCATGGGGATGCTGAATCGAGGGGCTGGAATGACACGGGACCCTGGCTTCTTCAAAGCCCCACTCCTTTTTTCTCAGGCAAAGAAAAGTGAAAGTCTCGAGGCTGTTGAGCGTACGGCATTTCGAATGTTTTTGGCTGCACTAAAGAAGAACCCCGACTTTATTTTCTATTATTTTCCAACTATCGATAAATTATCTCACAAAAACCATCGCGAACATAAGGATGTTATTGAGGCATATCGTCGTCTCGATGATTATGTCGGAAAGATTGCGGACGTTCTAAAGGATGTGGGCCTCTTTGACGACACGTCGCTCGTTTTAACGAGTGATCACGGACACTCCGATGTTCGAGAACATTTCGATCTGGATAATTTCTTCGAAACACGTTGTAAAACGCTCTACGTTCCATCTAAGTTTAAAGAGTGGATGAGTGCCGAGGCGATCAATCTGGTTTCTGGAAACTCTATGTCAAATGTCTATTTGAAAGATAAATCGTGGGAGAAATTCTCCTTTATAGAGGGGCTCAAAAAGAAAAGCGTCGTTAATAGTCTAATCGAAAAAAATGCTGTCGATGTTGTTTTAGGTAGATCGGAAGACGGAGGAGTCTCAGTCGTGAGTGAGCGCGGTTCGGCTAGGATTAGTGAGGACCAGGATGGTAAAATTCACTACCGAGCGGGTGACAAGGATCCTTTTGGATATTCAGAGCTTCCAGAATATATGTCGCCAGAAGAGGCGTTAAGCAAGACCTGGGAAACGAACTACCCTGACGGAATTATGCAGGCCCTCCAAATATTTCGGTCACCAAGATGCGGTGACCTGGTGCTCTCTGCTTCCGAAGGCTTTGACCTCAGGGAGAGATTTGAAGATCCGCCGCACTCGTCAACACATGGATCGCTCCATGCCGAGCATATGTTTGTCCCATTCTGTATCAATCAGCCCATTAGTGCCGATAAATGTAGAACGGCTGACATTTTTCCAACCGTCACCAAAATTCTAGGAATCGAACCGACTCACGATATGGACGGTCATTCACTCATCTAAAATGAAACGTTCTGTGCCTGACCCCGGATGTTTCATTTTAGAATATATATCCGAAAGTGAGATGAAAGCGGCCGACATGTTCGCCAGGTTGCCGATCAATGATGAAGCCATAGTCGGCCTTGATAGGGCCGATGGGGGTGATATAATGAAGACCGAAGCCGGCCGAGTGTCTCAGTTGACCGAGGGTGACAGCGCCAAAACTGTTAGTCAGAAATCCCATGTCGTGGAAAAAGACCCATTTAAAGTTATCAATCAGGCCGATTCGGAATTCATTGTTAACAACCAGGCGCTGGCGACCACCGGTAGGTCTTCCAGCCGCATTAACCGGTCCGAGGCTGTCGCGACTGAAGCCCCGTAACGTATCATCACCACCCAAAAGGAAAAGTTCATTAGAGGGTACAGACATGTTCTTGCCAAAGGTCTGAATGCTCTCGAGTCGGGCATCATTGGCCAGCGTAAAGCGTTCAGCAAAAGTCCAATAGATACCATCCTTTGTTCCAAGTTTTACGAAATGGGCCTCTTGGCCGCGGATTTCATTGTAGAAATTGGTATACGTGGAAAGATAAACACCACTGGTCGGATCTGCAAAACTATTTCGTGTATCAAAGCTTACCGAGAGGAGAGTGTTGAAAATAGTGTTATTCCGGAGACTCTCTGCATCGGCCGCCGTTGAACTGCCTCGAAGGAAGTAATTTCGGGTCAGGTTGGTCCGAAAAAGAAACGATGTCCGGTGGTATCGACGATAGAGACCCACACCCCCACCGGCCTGAACATAACTAAAGACACTTTTGTTCTCATATTGCAGCCAGCCGGAGGTCGTCATTTCCAGATCCCATCCAGCAAGTTTCGGATCAATCCAGGCGAGCTCACCGCGGGAGTACCGTTGCCCGGCAAGAAGCTGAAGAACCGTTCGCTTGCCCCAGCCAAACGAGTTGCGATTTACAAAATCGATACCCCCGATGAATTTTTCATCGGTGGAGTAACCGATGTCAAAATCAAGCTTGAACGGTCGTACCTCTTCAACACGTATCGTCAGGGGAATCGTTGTGGCTTTTTCCTTGATTCCGATTGGATCGACGTTGACCGTTGAAAAGGCACCAATGCGTCGGAGGCTCACCTTTCCGTTGACAAGACGTTCATAGCTAAAAAGGTCTCCCTCTTTGATTCCAAGGGCCTTATGAATCGCCTTTTGGGATGTGATGAAGTCTCCAATGATAGAAATGGGGCCAATTCGGACCTCGGAGCCCGACGTAATAGTAAAATGAAGATCTGCAGAGTTCGTGATGGGATCTTCGATCACCTGAAGATCGACCGATGCATAAGGAAAACCCCGGTCGGCATAAAATGCAACAAGTGTCACTTCTTCATCTTCAAGGATAGTAAAGTCAAGAGGTCGCTCCACTCTAGCTTTAATAGCGCGCTTCAAATACTTCTCGGGAAATAAAACATCACCCTCAAAGAGTATTTGTCGAACAATAAAATGGGGGCCCTCTACAATGGGAATGTCAATGGCAAGTTGAGTGTCGTTATAGAGTTTCGCTATATGAGGTAAATCGACCTCAGCATCAGGGAAGCCTCGACTCATATAAAATCGATCAATTCGTTTTAGGTCGTTCGATAAAACGTTTTTATCATAGATGCCAGGATGGATTAGAGAGAGAGGGTGGGAAACCATTGCACTTTCGATCTTTCCGGCCTTCAGCTCTTCGTTGCCCTCAAATTCAATGCTACGAATACGTTCAGGCTTGCCCTCATCAATATGAAAGGTGATCAGAATCTTGTTGTCCGCAATTTCATCCCGGGTAAAATCAATATGTACATTAGGGAATCCGCGATTCACGTAGCGTTTCTTCATTGCCTTGACGCTTTCATCGAGTTCAAATGAATCAATGGCCCCCTCAGTGAATATCGTTAAAACTTTTTTGAGCACTAGGCCACCCAGGTGCTTGTTCCCCTCGAAAATTACTCGAACATGGGGGCCCTCCTCAATTCGGACAGTTACATCTATCGTGTGACTCGCCATGTTGACGTGCGAATTCACGAGGCGAACGCGTGCTAATGGATAGCCATGCTTTCGATAAGTTGCTGTGATACGCCGAATTGACTCGCGAAGACGTCGAGGAGTATGTGGTTTCCAAGGATTGATTTTTGTGGCAACCAATGATTTTGGTAACGAATAGTCACCTATGACCTCGATATTCCTGTAACGAAGAAGAAAGCCGCGCTTGATCTTGATGTGGACATAGACACTATCAGATTCATCAACATATTCTGGACGAACAGTGACGCTAGAACCAATCCAGCCCTCTCTCTTGTAGAACTCAATAATTCGTCCTTTTTGTTCTTCCATGGATGATTCGTGATAATGGTCACTTGGTCGAATCGTGAGGTATCGACGAATTTTGCTCTCAATATAGGGGTAATTACCGGAGATGCCGATACCGCTGATCAGTTTTCCATCAAGCTGAGTGGCGCCGACCTCAGAGCAAGCAAACACAAGGGTCAGCAGGGCGATGGCAAAAAATAATTTTTTCCCCCATGAGTTCATGATGTCGTCTACTGTTCCCTAAATCGAAACGAGAGATGAAATCGATAATTTGCATTACTCATCTGCTCGCCCTTTAAAAGTAAAAAATCGGTTAAGAGGTACTCTGCCTGAATAGTTTGCTGAGCATCCTCAGTATTAATGTCGGTAATAAAGTTAATGCGAAGTCGATCTGAAATATCTTTTCCCATGTAGAGGCGCGTGACATTTGCGCCGCTTCTGCGCGGCGCTGCCTCAATTCTAAAACGATCAAGAGGCGTAAACTTAGTTACCGGGCGTTGCAGTATGGCGCCAACCTGTTCGGCCACAAGTCCTGTCCCGAGTTGAAAGCCAAAACGTGCCTCTTCAAGTTGGTCAGGAGTGACACCATATGATAATAGGGCTAAGATATCATTTTTATCCAATGGAGGTGTCGACTCGAGATCGAGAAATAGTTTATCAATTCGTCCCCGAATAGTTAGTGTGACGTTGTAGTTGCCAACCTCTTTTGTGGCGACGAACTCTAGAAAAGGATTATTATAGGGGTCGCGAAATTCCATATGACCGCGTGTCACCTCAAAATCAAGTCCTGCATAATGAACTTCACCCCCGACGGTTTCAATGTTACCCGTAATATGCGGCTTACGTTTAAATCCTGTGATATCAAGGTTTGCTCGTAGCCAGATCTCACCAATGTTATTATCTATTTTGAGATCGCCGCTATCCTTGACCTTGAGGTCGAGACGCATATTTTTCCAGGCAGTCTCAGTTGAAGCGGGCTCGATATATTCCATTCCCTTCTTCATTTTTTCAAAGATCGAAAAATGTTTTGTGTAGCGTCCATCGAGAATATTTAATGTGCCGCTAAGAAGCGAGTTGTTAGGGCCTCCTTTGAGCTGAAGATCGCAATCAAACTCCATCCGAAAGGCCTTGTCAGACGTGGCGTAGGAAATCGATTTGGCATCAAACGTGATATCAGCATGGTGAAGTGATTTGTTAGCATGCGTGAGCGACCCAGATAGATCAAAGTCGCCATACTCAATCCGCCCACGGAGTCTCTTTGTGGAGATGGTATGCCCTTGAAAATCGATTGTTCCACGGATGCGATCTATGTAGTAACCCCATCCCCGAAGTTGGAGGACATTCTTTTTTAGTTCAATATGACCGGAAAACGACGGGTTTTCTGTCGTTCCGCCGATTTGAAGTCCGGGGATCTCGGCAGGCCCCTCGGCCTCTCTAACGAACCCTTTGAGGTGAGAGAGAAGAGATGTGTCGAGTGTGCCGGTTAATTTCAGATTGAGTGCGCCAGCCTCCGAAATAGTTCCACGAAGTGTACTGACCCAGTCAATATTATTGAGGCTAGAATAGCTGATCTTATCGACCTGCCAGCGTCCATTGTTAGAATAGTATTTTGCATCGACTGAAAAGCCATGTCTGGGTTCCCCGTGAAAGCGAACACCATAATCGGTCACATCCATGGTGACCGGTGCTGCAAATGTTGCAGGGTTAGTCTCGGAAGTCGCAATATAGATATTGTTGAAGACGAGCTTCTTCGTAGAAAATTGAACGTCGCTTTTGGCATCCAGAAAACCGATGTTCTTAAAAGATCCATTCGTTATCGTTCCCTTGCCAGATCCAGTATAACGTTCCGGACTTCCCTCAAGCGTCATGTGGGCATTTCCTGTTCCGGTCAAGTCGTAGGCACTCATGGTTGGTAGGAGATCTATGTTGTTTAGGGCTGCCGCTAGTTTAAAATGTTTCTGTCGCGTTCCGTCAGGTCGCATTCCACCCATTTTCATCTGAAGGTCGACAGTCCCAACCTTGTGACCCTCCTGCAAAATGGTTCCAGCCAGATCGAGATGGTTGTACGTCATATTGAGATCCATTACGACGTGGTCAGTCTTGATCTCATAATACGTAGCGTTTTTTGCCTGGACCTTCAGGTGAAACTTAAGATTAGGTTTCCAGCCGCGAAATTCGCCCGTCACATTCGCAATCCCCTTAGTCGGATGATAATGTTTGTTGTTAAAACGGTTCATTACCGTTTCAATTGAAATATTCTGGCCCTCAAAATTGAGTTGCATATTGGGATGGACATAATCCATCGATCCACCAACAGTGACCGTATTGTCACCCACCGTTAGGCGAGCCTGATCAATTGCGATTTTTCCATCCTGACTAGTTAAGTCACCAACCAGGTATGTCGGAAGTTGAGTCTTCTTCTCAAGCGAATGATTGAGATCGAGATGAATCTTGGCCTGTGTGGTCTTGTAATCAAGCCCCATTCCTGTAATCGAAATCTTTCCACCGATATATCCCGACGTATCAAGAAAACTGGTTTTTCGACCAAGAGGCGGAAGATAGATCGGATCGGGAATCTCAATATTCAGCCCATACCGTTCGCTAACGCCGTCTACGCGTCCATCAAAGTGGAGGGTTCGCTCTTTAACCGTGATGTCTGCCGAATGGATGGCTGCACGTCGGCCGTTGTAGCGAAGCTTGGCCGAAAATGATTCTACATCGAGGCGGTGCCAATGAAAATTGGAAAGGGCGATGCTCCCAGAGAGGTTGTCAACATAGGGAAAGACATCAATCCAGTCACCGGGGTCGGTTTTGCCGCGAACCATGAAGCTTTCAATTGTGACCGGACGCTTATTCTCAGTCTCCATCCGGATCTCTTCAATCCCGAGTGTCAAAGTCACATCTCCCCAGAGGGACGGAACGAAATGAATGGTTGCCGACTCGGCCGTATTGAGGCTGGTCAATGTCTTAACCTGAATGCCGTCGACAACGCCGTGACGAATCGTGAGGTTTCTAAGCAGAAGAAGGTTGGCCAGACTGATTTTCGGTTTTCGTTTGGGACGTTCAGGCTCGGGCCGATCAATTTCAATCTGGAGGTTCTTGATAGAAAGATCACGAATACTAAGTCCCCCCTTGAAGATGGGCAAAATATTAAATGTTAAAGAGGCCTGGTCGGCACGAAAGGTTTGCTTTTTGCTGGGGTTGTGAAGGCGGATGCCGGTGATGGTGATGGTTCGATTTCGGATGCTGATATCGACCGTTGCCGATTCAATCTTGAGAGAGCTGATATTGTTGATGCTGGCAAAAATCATTGCCTGGATATTTGGATTGTTGAGATATTTGAAAAAACCGACAACAGCCCAAATAAAGCTTAGAGACAACAGGATCGCTATCTTTAGCCGAAGGCGACTCTTTTTTCTCTGTTTTTGTTTACTCACTTTGCAAACCGTCTCTTTTTCAATTCGTCAATGAGTTGCTGGTGGATATTGTCAAATGCCCCATTGGACATAATGAGAAGGATGTCTCCTGGAAGAACATTTCGAATAACATATTCAACGATAAAGTCGGTTCTTGGAATAAAATAGGCACTGGTCTTGTGCTCACGAATTAATTGTACGACACGCTCTGGGTTCAGTCGTTCGTCACTGTCAATACCGTCCTTTTTATAGATATTAGCTAGTATGACTTTGTCAGCTTGCGCAAGGGCCTCTGCGAGATCAATTTCGAAAACTTTTCGTCGAGTTGTGTTTGAGCGAGGTTCGAAGATGGCCCAAACGCGGCCAGATGGATAACGGATCCGAAAAGCATCAATGGTTTCACGAATGGCCGTTGGGTGGTGTGCAAAATCATCAATCACGGAGATATCATGGATAGTGTCCAGAACCTCCTGGCGCCTACGGATTCCTTTGAATGTTTCGAGACCCCCCTTAAGGTCTTCCGGTTGAAATCCGAGCTCCATCAACAGTGCCAGAGATGCGAGGATATTCAAGAGGTTATGGCGGCCGACCATCTTTGTTCGGAAAGAATGGTTTGTTCCTTTTGCGAGTAGGTCAAAGGTCAACCATTCGCCATCTTGTTGGTGGCGAACGACGCGGTAATCCGCCGATTCTGAAAAACCATATTTAATAATAGGAGAACTGATCCCACTTGTGACTTCTCGAACCGCCGCATCATCAGCATTGGCTACGCAGAGGCCATCAACGGGAATCAAAGAGGCGAATTTTCGAAACGAATCTTTGATTTGATCAAGATTCTCAAAAATATCCGCATGATCAAATTCAATCGAGCTAATAATGGCGTATCGTGGTTGGTAGTGAAGAAACTTGGAGCCCTTGTCGAAGAAGGCGGTATCGTATTCATCTCCCTCAATAACAAAATAACGACCATTCGATATGTGATAGCTCGCACCAAAATTTAAGCCCACACCACCGATCATAAAGCTTGGATCAGCTCCCGCCGATGTTAAGAGCCATGAGATGAGGTTGGAGGTCGTTGTTTTTCCGTGCGTACCGGCAACAACGATCGATTCCCTGTCAGATAAAAAGAATTTCCCGATAGCCTCTGGCATTGACATGTATGGAATCTCTTGATCCAAAACTGCCTGGATTTCTGGGTTATCGCGGCCAATAACGTTTCCAACGATGACGAGGTCCGGTTTGGACTTTAGGTTATCAGCTGTGTAGCCCTGAAAGGGAATAATCTGGAGATTTTCAAGCTGAGTGCTCATTGGAGGGTAAAGAATTTCATCTGTTCCGGTGACATGATATCCCTTTCCCTTAAGAAGGCCAGCAAGGGACCCCATTCCCGTTCCTCCGATGCCGAGCATGTGGATGTGTTTGATAGAATTGTCCATAAAAATGCCCAATACCTCAATGAAATAAACAAGATAGCCTATCATATTCATTTAATGGGACGCAAGTTCGGAAAGAGTTATTTAATGTCCCACATCTTGTGCATTTGTGGGGTGATGGAGACATTCGGAAACCATGCGGCAAATAGGCGCTTGAAGGAGAGCAGGCGTTCCTCCGGAATGACTTTGGTAAAGTTGCCATTGGGCGTGACCGGTTGCAAAAATACCGGGACATAGCGATTTGTTGAGGAAATTAATTTAATGGCTTCGTTAAGATCCTTATCGGAGGTGGTGGCCGTAACGACCAGCTTGATGTAGATCTCCCGACCGCTTTCGAGAACAACCTCCAGGAATTTTTTATGTTCCTTCCAAAAAGGCTTCAGGCCGGTCGATGACGGTAATTTGATATCCATGCTGACAACATCAACGTGTGACGCAATTTTTTTGAAGGCCTCAGGGTAAATCCCATTAGTCTCTAAAAGAATTCGGCGCCTCTTATCTTGAGTTGGAAAAAATTCTGTCAAAAATTCAATTTGTTCGAGGGGCTCACCGCCAGTAATGGCGAGGGTGTCATCGGAAAAATCATCAAGAATATTTCCGAGCTGGAGAATGCCAATCGGATTTTCAAGAGTCTGGGCAACCTCGTGTGTCCTGGGATCAAATAAATCACACAATTTGATCGGAGTACATTCAGTGTCACACCATTGCCATCCGAGTCCACAGTGGGCAAACCGGATAAAGGACATCCGTTCGCCAATATGTTGACCCTCTCCCTGGACGGACGAAAAAATTTCATTAATACATGCATTCAACATGTCAGTTCACCTGCTTAACTTTTGTTTCACAATGTTTGGCTAATTCAATTTCACAGAGATAGCGATCAATTACTACCCGCCCGAAGAGAATAGGATCAATATCAAAATCTTTCAAGCCTTTTGTCGAAACGGGAGTTCCCTTACTTTGGATGTTGATACCCGCATGAATGAGGCCTGAAACGGGACTCTTCGTGGCGATCGAAATAGTGAGCTTATCATTTCCAAGAAAAAGATCATCGCCCCTTCGAACCAATGGCAAATTCGGATGATGATGCTCCAATACTTCCTTGATGACACAGATCAAAAGGCGTTGGCACAATATGGTCTCAGGGAGGGGCTGGTCGATATGTTCCACAATGAAATGAAGCATCTCCTTGCTGTAAATGGAGGCTCCTTCTGCCAAGTCCTCCAAATCGACCATAAATTCTGGCTTAACATCACAAAGACCGATAAAGGCCACAATGGCATCGTCACTGCATGGCGTTTGCTCGCAAATCCAGCGAGAACGCAACTGAGAGCCGTCATAGTCGACGATTTCATTTAAGAAAAAGCTTTTCATAATCGTTATAAATATCTAATTCCTTCATAGCGCGAATGGTTCGTGCGCAAGATTCACAGATGCCGCACCAGCGGTCACCACCCTCATAACAAAACCAGAGCTTATTAACCTCGATTTTTTTCTCAAGGGCCATTCTAAAAATTTCCCGTTTATTCATGGCCGAAACATAACTTCGAACCTGTGGCCCGGTCAATGTGCAGTGTGTCAGCGTCTGATTGATTGCGTCAATAAATGCCGGGCTGTTGTCCGGAAAAGTCGCCGATTCTTCCAGGTTGAATCCGGTGATAATCCACTGACAATTCTCTGCCTCAGCGATAGCTGCTACAATATTGACAAAGATAGCATTGCGATTAGGAACCCAAACGGCCTGAGCACGCTCTTTGTCGCTAGAAATATTTTTATCCAGCTGGTCGGATGTTACACTGGGGAGATCTGATTGTTTGGACGTTAATGCGCTCTGTCCCAGGTTAGCCAGGAAGGGAAGCGGAATGATCTGATGGTGAATCTGCCAGCCCTCACAAAGTTTTTTTGCTGCTGCAGTTTCACGCACAACCGCTCGTTGGCCATAGTCGAACGTTATGGCATGGGTAATATGAACCTCTTCCCGGGCAATAGCGGTTGAGACGGCGGAATCAAGTCCGCCGGAAAGTATGGTGACGGCAGTTTCCATGATTTTTTTATCGACGAGACCGAGCTGGAAGATCAGACATCCGCCGCTCAATTCGAGAAAGTTTTCGTTTCAGCTTAACCATCTCGTCATGTGTCGGAATATTTAAAAAGGCAAGAAGGCCATCTTTTGTATGGAGGGCGGTATCGATAGCCTTTTCCACAAGGTTACAACTATCAACGCGATCAACAATATCCTCCAGACTAAATTTGGCGTCTTTAAGGATAGAATCTTTATCCTGCAGGATGTCGGCATCGTAGATCTTGGAAAGAATTTCATCAGAAAGATGGCGGATTTCTTCTTTAACGCGTTTACGTTGGGCGCTCGCCAAAGCCGTCCAGTCCTGCGGTGATAATTTGTCGACCCACTCTTTCCAATCTGGGGTCGAACGTTTCCGGATGGCCTGCACGCATTCGTAGGCCTTCATTGCTTGACCTTCGAGTTGCGAGAGTTTTTCATTGATAATAGCTACGGTGTGAACATCTCTAGATGTTTTCTTTTTTCGTGGAACTCTTTTTGCCTGAGTCTTTGCGACCTTTTTGCGAACCACCTTTTTTGTCGACTTCTTTGCTGCTCGGCGGGCGGTTTTCTTTTTAGTCTTTGTAGCCACTTTGCGTTTTACAGGCTTCTTTCGTGCGGTTGTCTTCCGAGGCATATATTCCTCCTTATCATGGTCTATTTAAGGCCCCGGACTATAGACCCGGGGTCCAAAAAGGTCAAGTTTCCTGGATGTCTTTAATCTTGAATTGAATGGTCGTTCGACCATTGTATGTATTAAATTCGGGAATGCCGGCAAAGCGGTATTGCCCGTCATTCTTAACTCCGCAGTCTCCAAGGCCAAATCCAATGGCATCAAGCGTGACTCCATCACTTTGAATGCGGAGCTTAAGATGGTTCTTGCCAACAATGCGGACTCCCTTTGCTGTGCAGGGTTTTGTTGCAAGCGTCGGGTGTGGGTTTGAGTTACCAAAAGGTTCGAGGTTCGTTAATTCGCGAACTAGCTGAGATGAGATGTTCGATACATCGAGTTCTGCATCGATCGGAAGAAGTGGTCGACGATCATCATCAGTGAGATGCTGACTGACATGATCCTCGAAACGCTCGGTGAAATTGGTCAGTGAATCTGACTGGATGTCAAAGCCTGCCGCGGCAGCATGACCGCCAAAATTGTCGAGAAGATCACTGCAGTGACGAAGTGTCTCCATGATATTGAAATCCCCCACACTTCGAATTGACCCCCGTCCGACACCATTTTTAATGGAGATCGTGACAGCAGGTTTTCGATAGGCATCGGCTAATCTGGCGGCGACAATTCCGATAACACCCGGGTGCCAATTTTCAGACCAAATGACGATGCTTAGATTATCTTTATCCTGTTCGGCAACCATCTGATGAGCCTCTTCTAGAATTTTCTTTTCAATAGCCTGTCGTTCAGCATTCATCTGATTTAGGCGTTTGGAAATTTCCTGAGCTCGAGTGAGATCATCGGTCAAAAGGAGATCAAGGGCCAGGTCATGATTGCCTAGTCGTCCCGCCGCATTGATGCGGGGAGAAATACGAAATGCGATCCCTGTTGTGTTGATCGTCTGAATATCGGTCGATGCAGCATCGGTTAGAGCCTTAAAACCGATGAGACCACCCTGTCTCAACACTTCGATTCCGCGGCGAACAAGTGTTCGATTCAGGCCCGTGAGTGGTGCGACGTCGGCAACCGTCCCAACGGCCACCAGATCCAAAAAATTCCGGAGATCGGGGCCACTTCCTTCGATAATTTTCTCTGCCAGAAGCCTCGTACGAAGTGCCACAGCAAAATAGAAGGCCATTCCCACGCCAGCCAGGTCTTCAAAAAGATTGGGAGAACTGAGGCGCTTAGCATTGATAACGGCAATGGCATTTGGGAGGCCTGATGGAATGTCATGGTGATCCGTTACGATGACATCGATTCCAAGTTCTTTGGCTAACTCGATTTCTTTATGGGCACTCGTTCCGTTGTCGGTAGTAATGATAAGACGAACATTGTCATTGTGTAGGGATTCAATTCCTTCTCGGCTAAGACCATAACCCTCACTCAGCCGATTGGGGATATATGTTGAGACCGTCACACCACAGGCCCTAAAAAAACGGGTGAGCAGTGCCGTCGAGGTGACACCATCGGTATCGTAGTCTCCAAAAATTGCAATCTTTTCGTTGTTTCGAATAGCCTGAACTGTTCGATCCAGCGCTACTTCAATATCGGGGAGCTCCAACGGGTTTGGTAGCGAAGACAACTTGGGATCCAAAAAAAGACCGGCCAGATCTGGCGTTTGAATACCACGACCAGCCAAAATACTAGCCGTCACAGGGTGAAGTCCCAAGGCCTCGGCAAGTTTGGATGCGGCGACGAGGTCGACCTCTTTTACAAACCACTTTTTGTTCATACGAAAACTACTTTTCGGTTCTCAGGCCGAGACGAACAGCCAATTTTGGCCAATGGCGGTACATGAAGATGAACGTGGGGCTAGCCACAAAGATCGAGGAGTATGTCCCGATAATGATACCGATGATAAATGTTAAAGCGAAATCATGAATCACACCGCCACCGAAAAAGAAAAGGATAACCACCACAATGAGAGTGGTCACCGATGTGACGATGGTGCGTGAAAGAGTTGTGTTAATACTGTCGTTAACGACCTCAATAAGCGTTGACGAGGAAATGCGTCTTGCGTTTTCACGGATTCGGTCAAAAACAACGATCGTATCGTTGACTGAGTAACCAACGATAGTCAAAATCGCGGCCAGAATCGTGAGGTTGAATTCCACGCCAAGGAAAACAAGGATCCCAAGTGTGATCGCCACATCATGCGTTAACGCAACAATGGCCCCCGGAGCAAAATTGAAATCAAAGCGGATACTTAAATAGACCAGAATAGCAATCAGTGTGAACAGAATGGCCAATTGCCCCTTCTTCCGAAGTTCGTCACCCACCTTGGGTCCCACCGTTTCCTCACTCTCGATCGTATAGCTCTCAGTCCCAAAGGCCTTGGCTAGGGCGGTAATCGCCTGAGATGCCGTTTCCTCTAGTGACGTTTCGGTCTGACGTGTCTTGATCGTGAAACGATTTTCCTTTTCCGTTCCAAGTTTTTGAACAATGGCATCAAAGTCGTTGGCTTCGAGTGCACTCTTGATAGCACCATCCGAAGTGGGCGCCTTAAACTGAACGGTTAATTTCACACCACCGCGAAAATCGATACCGTAATTAAAGCCAAAGTGATAAATGGCAATAACAGCAGTAATAATTGCGGCAATCGAAAGGGCACCAAAGTACCAACGATTCTGCATGAAGGGGATTTTTTTCTTAAATGTGATTTGCACCAAAAACTCCTTTTACTTTATATGCTAATCCGAGGTCTCTTGTTGTGGATAGCCCGATAGTCGAAAATAAGCCGCGTGATAATAATGGCGGTAAAGAGGGTTGTTAAAATACCGATGCTCAACGTTATTGCAAAGCCGCGGATGGGGCCTGTTCCAAACTGATAGAGAACCAAGCCGGCAATCAGCGTCGTGATGTTGGCATCCATCACGGCACTCAGCGCGTTAGCATAACCGTTGTCAACGGCCGCCTTGGGGGTTCGCCCCAGCCTGAGTTCTTCTCGTATTCGCTCATTGATAATCACGTTGGCGTCGACCGCTATACCGATCGTTAGAACGATACCCGCGATACCGGGAAGTGTCAGTGTAGCCTGGAAGAGTGCAAGGATGGCCAGAAGCAAAATGATGTTCACAACGAGAGCAATGTTAGCCCAGACGCCGGAGAGCTTGTAGTAGACGATCATGAACAAGAAAACAGCAATGGCGGCAAAGAGGCTAGCACGAAGGCCCTGCCGAATCGAATCGCGACCCAGTGTCGGGCCAACCACAGTCTTTGTGGCCTCGTGAAGCGTCGCAGGTAGGGCACCTTCCTGGAGAACTAGCGTTAAATCCTCGGCCTCCTGCATGACTTGGTGATAATTGCCGTAACCGAGTGTGATCTGCGCGTTACCATTCGGAATAGCCTCGCGAATAACCGGGGCCTTCATCACATTACCATCTAAAATGATCGCCAGTTTCTTTCCAACATTTTTTCGCGTAAGGTCCGCAAACAGCTTCGTTCCGCGCTTATCAAGTGACAGGTTGACGTAGGGCTCGTTGTCCCGAACGCTGACCATTGCATTTTGCAACATATCGCCAGTTACCTGCGCCTTGCGTTTTAGAAGATAGGGAATTCCCTTGATGATCTTTCGTGTTATGGGATCGCGTTCGAGTTCAAAGGCGATCTCGTCATCCTCCGGGATTTCGGTCTTCAAAAACCCATTGATTTTTCCAACCGTCTCCATCGAATAGTTGTCCGGAAGATTATTTTCAGAACGAACCTTGTCGACCATCGTAACCAGTTGCGCCTGGTTCAATTTATCGTCAACGATTTTAAACTCCAGCTGACCGGTCTTCTTGATGATATCGATGGCGCGATCGGGATCTCTGACGCCCGGAAGTTCGATGGCGATGCGATTGGAACCCATCTTGGTGATTGCCGGTTCGGAAACGCCGTAACGGTCAATACGGTTACGAATCGTTTCAAGTGCCTGGTCGACAGTACGTGTCGCCAGAAAACTTCGGTACTTGTCGTTAAACCCGATGATAACGGTCGGCATTCCCTTTTCCGTTGTGGTTGAAATAACAGAAAAGGCGCCACGAAAATCGGTATTCACGAGCGACTTGATTTTATCAACATTTGCCGCCGATTTCGTCCGAATATGTAGCTCCCCGTTTCCATCCGGTTGCGTAATTCCTGATACCGGGATTTCGTCTTCCTCAAAGGCTTGTTCCAGATCGATCGCCATAAGATCGGCCTTGCGCTTCACTGCGCTGGGAACATCAACTTCCATCTCGATGTAGATACCGCCTCGTAGATCGAGACCGAGATTGAGAGCCTTCTCGGGAAAGAGCTTCATATGAAAAGGGATGGCTTGGCCATCATTTTCAAAAGCTTCCCGTTTGAGATCGAACTCAAAGATAGTCGGTATAAGGATATAGACGCCGACGATAGTGATAAACAGAACAAGATAGAGTTTCCATTTCCAGTTGCTTGGCATGATTAATTACCCCCGATTACTTTGCAGTGACTACGCCCTCTTTACCAACGACTGCGCCGACATAATCTTTGTTAACCTTGACGCGAACATTATCTGCGATTTCAAGCGTGATAATGCTGTCTGCAAGGCCCGTAATCTTTCCATGAAGACCGCCACGCGTAATAACTTGGTCACCTTTTTGCATTTGTTCGAGCATGGCCTTGAATTTCTTTTGTTGCTTTTGCTGTGGGCGGATCAAGAGAAGATAGAAAATTGCGAAGACGACGATCATGGGTAAAAATAGACCGAGAAGTCCACCGCCACCTTCTTTGCCACCACCGGGAGCTCCGGCCATCGCAAAGGCGGTCGATGTAAAAGCAAGATTCATTAATAGACCTGTTAAAATTTTCATACCCTAGACTCCTTTCGTTCGTTGTTGGATAATGTGATTTTTCCACTCTGGATAGTTGCCGTTTTGCAAGGCAAGCCTTGCCCCCCTTATCAGATCGATATAGAAATGTAAATTGTGAATTGTCGCCAGGCGAGAGGCCAAAATCTCGCGTGATTTGGCTAAATGCCGGAGATAGGCTCGACTGTAACGTGCGCAGGTGTAGCAGCCACATTTAGGGTCAATCGGCGATTCATCCTCTGTAAATCGGGTGTTGAGGATGTTGAGATCACCGGCAGATGTAAAGAGTTTCCCATTTCTGGCATTTCGTGTCGGCATGACGCAATCAAACATGTCAACACCGAGGTCGATACACGTTAGAATATCCTCGGGTGTTCCCACCCCCATCAAATAGCGAGGCTTGTCCTCGGGAAGATGGTCGCAGCAAAATCCTGCCATTTCGTACATGAGTTCATTGGGCTCCCCGACTGAGAGACCGCCGATGGAATATCCGCTGAAATGATCAGGTGTGCTGGTGTTCTGGTGTGCTCCGCCGGAGGCGGATCCGCCTTTGGCGGATGGTATTTTTGTTTCGATTAGACGTGTGATATATTCCTTACGAAGCTCTTTATACATCGACCCCTGAACGATACCAAAGAGACCGAGGCCCTTCTTTTTCCATGCCTCGAGCGAACGCTTGGCCCACGTGAGAGAAAGCTCCATCGAAGCCCGCGCATCACTTTCCGAAACTGGGTAGGGCGTGCATTCATCCAGGACCATCATGATGTCGCTACCCAATGCCTCCTGAATTTCAACGGCAAGCTCAGGCGTTAAGAGATGTTCCTCCCCACCGTCAATGGGCGATTGAAAACGCGCCCCTTCTTCGGAAATCTTGCGAAGCTTGGATAGCGAAAAGATCTGATATCCGCCGCTGTCGGTAAGAATTGGCCGATCCCACCCCATAAATTTATGAAGACCCCCCATGCGTTGGATGAGTTGATGTCCCGGGCGAAGCATCAGGTGATACGTATTTCCAAGAATGACCTCGGCACCGATTTCCTTGAGTTCCTCTGGTGTCATCGCCTTGACGGTCGCCTGCGTTCCAACCGGCATGAAGATCGGTGTCTCGATCTCACCATGCAGTGTCTTGATATGTCCCAGGCGCCCTCGCGTTCCAGGGCTCGTCTTTTCAAGCTTAAATGAGAACATGGGCCACCGGTTGTAGTGTTTCAGGGGGGTCTTTGCAAGGGTAAAAGATAGGGCGAAAGATTCAATAAATACAACAGGTTATATGATTAACATGCAGTCACCGTAGCTGAAAAGTCTATATTTCTCGCGGATAGCCTCTTCGTATGCTCGGAAGATAAAATCCTTGCCGGCAAACGCCGAAACCATCATGAGGAGTGTCGACTTTGGTTGATGAAAATTAGTCAGCATTGCGTCGACAATTTTAAATGAATAACCGGGAGTGATGAAAAGATTGGTGTTCTGGTTTTCCTGTGTTCTGGTGTTCTGGTGTTCTGTGAGGTGGGTGGCAAACGATTCAAGTGCCCTAACGGTAGTTGTTCCAATTGCAATAATACGACGACCGTCACCCTTCGCCTTTCGAATTGCCTCACCAGATTCCTTGCCGATTCGATATTCTTCTCCGTGCATCTCATGATCCAAAACTTTTTCAACCCGAACTGGGGAGAATGTATCGATTCCTACATGAAGTGTGATCGGAACAATTTCAGCTCCACGCACTCGACACGCATCGACAATTTTCTCGGTCAAATGGAAGCCTGCCGTTGGTGCGGCCGCCGACCCGATGTGTTTGGCATAGATTGTCTGGTACCGCTGGTGGTCTTCCTCTGTGTAGTCACTGCGTTCTTTTCGCTGAATGTAGGGTGGAAGCGGAGGAAGACCGATCAAGGGTAAGAGTTCTTCGATTGGTTGGTTGGTCTGAAATTGAAGAAGGATCCCCTCGAAGCGGTTCTCAAGAATGGTTGCTGACACCGTCTTATCAAACGTGAGAGTATCACCTTCCTTGAGGCGCTTTTTTCGCGTCGCCAATGCGAGCCAAATCTTTTCATCACGATCAATTTCTCGAAGTAAAAGGACTTCAACCTTTGAGCCGCTTGCCCTCTCTCCAAAGAGGCGCATCGGCAAGACCTTTGTGTCATTAACAACGACGATGTCTCCGCTCTGAACGTAATCGGGAAGATCCTGGATTGAGCCATTCGTGAAAGTCTGGTCCCCGCGATTTAAGACCATCATTCGAGAATGGTCTCGTTTTTCAGGCGGTCGTTGCGCCACCAGTTCTTCGGGATAGTTGTAATCAAAGTCTGAGAGTTTCATCGTTAGTAACGTTTCTGGATTTCCGTTCCGGGGTAGTAGAAGTTTAAGATGTCTCGGTACGATTTCTGTTCCTCAGCCATTCCCTTGGCGCCCCACTGGCACATGCCAACACCGTGACCAAAACCTTGACCTGAAAAAAGAAATCCGTCGCCGTCTTTCGTGATTGTTGTGAGAGTGCTCTTGACTGTGTCGAAACCAATGTAGCGACGAAAATCGTTTCCGGTGAGAGAGACTGTCTGTTTGTTACCATG
Source organism: uncultured Pseudomonadota bacterium (assembly GCA_964462555.1). GTDB lineage: Bacteria > UBA10199 > UBA10199 > CAYWXY01 > CAYWXY01. The sequence continues at coordinate 22,325 of CAYWXY010000022.1, forward strand.
AAGCGAGACGGCCCCAATCCGGCCGCTT
>CAYWXY010000023.1:0-22168 GCA_964462555.1 uncultured Pseudomonadota bacterium
TAATACGGGCAACCCAAAACATGCAGACGTCTTTCTCCTAACAGGTTCGATCAATGAGCAAAACAGAAGCGTCGTGGAGACAATATATAACCAGATGCCCAACCCAAAGGTTGTTGTGGCCATTGGAATATGCGCGACATCGGGCGGAATATATTCGGAGTGCTACAACGTAGAGGGTGGCGTTGATAAGGTGATCCCGGTTGACGTCTACGTCCCCGGATGCGCCGCAAGACCGGAATTGATCATTGATGGTGTGGTCGAGGCACTGGATATTCTAGAAAAGAAAAAGGATCGGGGTAAGGGGCAATAACCAATGACTGAAAAACAGAAAACAGTAAACATCTCTACAGAGGAACTATTACCAAAAGTGAAAGAACTCCACACTTCTGGGCATAGATTGGTTCAGATCGGCTGCACCAGATTGAACAACATTGAACTGAACTACTCTTTCGATAAGGCGTTTAGTTTTGTTAACCTCAGGCTCACCCTTCCACTTGAGGGAGCAGAGGTTCCCAGCATCAGCACTGTTTATTGGAATGCCTTTCTCTACGAAAATGAGGTCCATGATCTCTTTGGTATCGATGTCCAAGATATTGTTGTCGATTACAAGGGAAATCTCTATCGCACAAAGATCAAGTACCCATTTAGATTAAATGAATGCAAAGACAACACAGATCCGAAGAGTGAAGATGAAGGGGGTAGCGATGCCCAATAGACGCACCATCATCCCCTTCGGCCCGCAACACCCGGTTTTGCCGGAACCGCTCCAGCTCGACCTTGTCATGGAGGACGAAACAGTTGTTGAGGCTATTCCGTCCATCGGATTTATCCACAGAGGGCTTGAGCGGCTGGTTGAAAAGAAGGACTTTAACCAGATGCTATATGTTGCAGAGAGAATCTGCGGCATTTGCAGTTTTATACATGGGATGACCTATTGTGTCGCGGTTGAAGAAATCATGAACGTCGATGCTCCACCGCGCGCCGACTATCTAAGAGTCTTTTGGTCAGAACTCTCCAGAATACACAGCCATCTGCTTTGGCTCGGCCTAATGGCAGACGCGATCGGGTTTGAGAGTCTCTTTATGCATTCGTGGCGGATCCGAGATAAAATTTTGGACATCATTGAAGAGACGACCGGCGGTCGAGTCATCTTCGGTTCGACGAAAATTGGCGGCGTTAAGAGAGATGTCGACAATGAAACCCTCAAGTCGATCATGAAGAGGCTCGAGGAACACGCCAAGGATATAAAAGAGATCACGAACGTCTTTGTCAAAGACACCTCTGTTAAACACAGGCTTGTTGGCGTTGGCGTACTGGGCAAAGATGACGCCTATCAGCTGGGTGCCGTCGGCCCAACGTTGAGGGGAAGTGGTGTCACGATAGACACACGCCAAATCGGATATTCGGCCTATGGCGATCTCTCATTTGAACCCCAGGTTGAAACTGCAGGCGACTGCTATGCACGATGCGTAGTGAGGATTCGTGAACTCTTTCAGTCGATTGATCTCATCGGACAAGTCATCCAAAAGATTCCGAATGGTCCGACAGAGGTAAAGGTTACGGGCCTCCCAGATGGAGAATATTTTGCGCGGACAGAGCAACCCAGAGGCGAAGTGATCTATTATGTGAAGGCGGATGGATCTAAGTTCATCAAGAGGCTGCGCGTCAGAACGCCGACCTTTGCAAATATTCCGGCCCTACTAAAAGTATTGGCGGGATGCCAGCTGGCAGATGTGCCGGTTATGGTCCTTACGATCGATCCCTGCATCAGTTGTTCGGAGAGGTAAAGATGGCCTTTGTAAAGATGTCGAAAACGGTTCTTAAGAGTCTCGTCAAGAGACCCTATACGGTAAAATACCCCCTCGGACCACGAGTCTATCATGGTGAAGTAACAAGGGGCAGTATTGCCATCAAGATCGAGGACTGTATTTTTTGTGGCATTTGTCAGAAGAAGTGCCCTGCCGACGCACTCAAAGTCGTCAAAGAGGACAAGAGTTGGGAGATCGATAGACTCCGCTGCATTACATGCTCCGCATGTGTCGAGGCCTGTCCAAAAAAATGTCTGACCATGGAGAAAGACTATACCAAGCCGATGCTTGCGAAGAAGAAAGAGGTTTACAAAAAATGCACGAATACCACGCCGTAGAATCTGTCGTCGGTGAAATTAGAAAAAAAGCTGAGGAGAGCGGTGCCAAAAAGATCAAGGTCGTCACGCTTGTCTTGGGCAACCTTCTGGGTTTCGCCGAAGAGTCTGTACGCCTCTATTTTGAAACACTTGCCGAAGATGAGCTCTTTAGCGGTACAGAGCTTAGGATAAGAGAGGCCCAGGGCAGCAAAGAATTCTATATCGACAATATTGAAGTCGAAATGTAGGGAAAATTCCGGCAAATTGCATTTTTTCACCTTTCCCTTCCCAAACGGGCGCTAAAACGGTAAGGGGTTAGGCTCTACTGAATCACTCTATTACGAGGAGTATGACAATGGCGGAAACAATCGAGGAAATCACAATTAATTGGTCAGACCCGGCGGACGGCACACAAAAGGTCAAAGAACTAAAAAAAGAGGTTCTCACCAAGGGGGCCTGGACAACGATCATGTTCCTATTTCAGGAACTCAACAATAAGACCGGCGAATTTGGCGATCCAAAGATCAGGATTCAGAGATATCAAAAAAGAGATGGCACATACATGCCAAAGAGCAAGTTCAACATCACAAACGCCAAGCAGGCCTACCAAATCATGGAAGTCATGACACGCTGGTTCCCAGAAAAACCAACCGAATAAACCGATCACCAAGGGTTTAGGAACTAATTAAGGATCAACGAACAACCTCCCGACTTCGCACCACTCTCCACACGCGCTTGTCTAATAAACTCCTCAGGAACGGTAATACCGCTTGCCGTCAACTGATCAACTGTAACACCTGCATCTAATAGTTCCTGTATAGAAATCCCGTATTCTGTCAATAGTGCCAATGGCACTCCATACTCTACCAACTTCTGAATCGTAATGCCCGCCTCAATAGCTTCCTTAACCTGATCGGACGTTATCTCATCAATCTTGCCATCCGCTTTCAGTTTTTCTAATTTCTCCTCAAGCACACTCGCTTCATCGTCAGCTTCGTCCCCCCCTATCGATTTCTTTTGCTCTTCAATCAGCGCACATTCTCCACTGACTTTAAGTTGTGGCGTACAGACATGCATCGTCACGACACCATCATTACACGTTCCCAGCCCACTATCCGGATAATCCAAGAGCTGGCCACCCACACACTGATCCGGCGGACAGTAGGTCATCGGAACTGAAATCTGAGAACATGAACAGCCATTAGCATTCACATCTTCCCCAGCCGGCGTATCTGCACACGTATCGTTAATATTGAGCACCGAATCATCATCTAAATCATCATCCTCTTCATCACCACCTGCCTGACATTCTTCAGTTTCACTAATCGTTGCTGTGCAATCGACAGAAACAGGCTCACCATCTTTACATGACTCCCCCCCGAGTGGATAATCGTACCACTTACCATCATGACACGTATCCTCTGGACACGTGACTGCGGGCAACTCAAGCTGTGAACAGGAACATCCAAGATCGTTCACCCCTTCACCTGCCGGTGTATCCGCACATGCATCAACATTATTAAGAACACCATCATCATCCAGATCATCATCTGGAACCGGCTCATCCGGACCCGGATCGTCTGGAGCTGGATCGTCTGGACCCGACCCAGCAGGTGGGGCATTTTCGGGCTGCACAACCGGCACATCGGGCGTCGGTAAACCCAGCACAGAGCTAAACTCAGAACCCTGCCCATCTGAATAAGTCACAGATATGGATAGGCCCTTTGGATCTGGCATCCTTTCCAACACCGTCGGAACATCAATTTTGCAATAAACCGTATTCGTTGCATGAACCGGTGTACAGGAATGAGTCGGGACGGCAACCGCCTTCAGAGAACCTGTGATACTATTTGGACTACTACTAGCCAATGCCTGTGTATTCTTCCAACCCTTGATCAGATCACACCGAAACTGAACATAAAAATAGGCCACATCACCAGAATCAACAAAACTTATTTTATCGATAATTGGAGTTCCATTGTTGGCTTTCAGACCTTCATTCAAAACAACAGTGCCCATCAGCTGCGAGTCATAATCATTACCCATCAGAGCAACCGCATTGCCCTCAACCTTAACAGAGTAAGAATTTTCATTAAATAACGACCCCGCAATCAGCACATGATTGGCCGAATCTAACACTTTAACACCATAATTATTATGCTCATATGTGATATTTTTTAACACAACATTATCTGCAACAACCTCAACACCCACGCCTGTATCAAACCCCTCAACCCTGATATTATTTATCTCCACATTATTTCCAACGATAAATCCCGACTGACCTGAAAATTCAGCATCGCGTACAAACTGCAATACTGGATAATCAAGCGTTACCCCATTATGTGTCCCCGATATCTGCAAAGATGGCCCGTCGGCATTCTGAATAACGATCGGCTCTGAAAGGACGACAGGAAACATATCAACAGGAGACATCCAATATAATTTCTTTATCGAACCGTCCGGAACCAGACACTCTGTTGTTGAAGCGGCAACACTCTGAATCTTGGCCGGGATCTGAGTGGCTGTCAAATGGGCCATATTACACCCATTCTTATCCACTGGAACTTTTGCCTCACTAAATTCAGATATCGCACCACCCGCATATTCGAATGTCGCGGCCAAGCTCTTCCACCATATCTGATTGGTACCCAGCTCCTGAAACGTCGCGTCGAGATAATTTTGACTGATCTGGCATGCAACCTCATTGCTCAAACTTACCCCATAGCAATAGTAACTACTTTCTGGTATCGCCATGATGCGTGTATCAACCAAACTGTCATCTTTCCCACTCACGTAGAGATGCACTTTAATCGGGGCATCTCCCTGATCAGCATAAGCAAATTTAAAATCAATCATATAATCGCCAACAGGGTCGTACGCAGGACCCGACGTAAAAACCGGTGCCGGATAACTCCCTTTTGGCTGGCTTCCCAGCGTGATGGGCACACCCTCGTTACCCGAATAACGATTATTTTTTATCATGACAGATTTCCCATCGGACCAGATGGGAAGACCGTTTTTTTGAAAATGAGAGTTTATGATATTCACATTCTCAAAATAATGCCCTACAGCCACACCATTTTCATTGCTGACAAAATAATCATTTACAAGAGTCACATTCTTTGTTGAACCGGTTGGACCATCTTTTGTAATAAAAATAGCGGTTTCATCCTTAAATCCCTCAAACGCCAGATTCGCCAACAACACATTACCCTGCGTCCGAATCGCGGCAGCCCCCGTAAAATCGTGTGCTCTCCAAAACCGAACTTTTGGCCACTGACCACTCGGCAACGACACCCAAGGCATCCCGCCCCATATCTCTAAGGGAGGACCATCGTTTTTGATGACGATTTCATTTGAGAGCTTGAGTATCTGAGACCCCTTACTCGGCAAACTCCAATAAATAACCTTCACATCACCCGTGGGCTTGAGAACAACGCATTTCATCATCTCCTGAGCCACATCTTTGATAAAGTCCGGAATCTTTACCGGATCAATCAATGACATGTCACAACCCATATCGGTCTGGTACTTAAACAGTTCCGGTTTTTTAACTGGTAAAAACATTGTTGTATATTCATAACCATCCGCCTGGGCAACATCAAAATAATGAACAAGCGCAGTCACCGTCTTCCAGCCTGGGAGAATCGATTGCAGTTCATCAACTGGAATACTGTACGTTATTTCACTATTTTCATAATCAACTTCTTGAGTCAGCTTCGAAGAGTAGAGGGGAAGTATATTTCGTCCTATAAGGGTATCATCCCCGTCAGCGACATAGGCTTGAATAAATGACACCTTCTCCATTGGCCCATTCACCTTCACAGTAAACTTGAGGGACTCCGATACATCTCCAGGGATATCGATCAACGTGACAATCGGTATATCAGATTCGGGGAAGGCCTGTTGCACCCTCGTTATGGGGATTGAGCTATTCTCATAAAAAAGATTACTCATAAAGGAACCTGCATATCCTTGAGCAAATATAGGACTTTCGTTATAAGAAAACACATTAGAGTCAATATATACGCCTTTTGCATCCGAATATATCAACACCCCTCTCTTATTATTTGTAAACCATGAACTGTGGACCGTGCCATACATCCCATCCACACAAACGGCATTCTCTGAGAAATTCAAAAACTCTAGACCATCAATCGTAACGTCTCCTTTAATCAAGAAACCACAACTACCCGTAAAAAAAGCATGGGGTGACACTACCACCTGTGGCATTCCTAGAGAATTTTTTGGACCCTTTTATGATAAGTCTATCTGGCGTTTGATTATCGATCACAAGTTGCTGAGACAACGCAATGCCCGTCTGCTGACCTTGTGTATCCCAGTAGATGGTCTTTTTCTTTCCGTAATATTGAGGCGTCCCAAAACAGACATGATCATGCGAAGCGATATATTGAATGAAATTTTTAATCTGATTTATGTCGTTAGTTCCTACGATTGCACACCCATCATCCCTTACCTCATAATTCGGATATCCCGGGCCCACTGGCAGATCTCCCGCCATAACACTTGGAGCAGCCATACCCAGGATGAAAACAACCAAAAAGAATATTTTGACCCGATTCATAGTTACCTCCCCTTGTCAATGTATTCTGCTGCAACGAGTGTGCCACATTCCTATATGTTTCAAATCCAATAGTAGCTATGATTTCAAAGACATAGCAACATTTCCCAACGCGCCTGGTGAGAATAAACCAAGGGTGCGTCAATGTATTGACACTCATTTTGAGAGAACAAAAAATGCGGAAAATTCTGTGGAGAAATATTCTCCGTTTACAATAAGAAACGGATATTGCGACATTTCCCGCCCCCCAAACAACTTAAAGCCTCCCGCCGCCGAGAATAGAAAAAAGGATGATTTCTATGGGCGGTGTCGACAGGCTTAAAAAGTATCTATTACAAAACTACGACGACAAGATAAATGTGTCGGGCACATCCAAGGCTAGGCATTTAGACCCTGTCGAGGCAATGGCCTTCATCAGGGAAGAAGGCATTGAGTGCAAACAGGACGGAGATAAATGCATACCAACAGATGACGGAATCAAGAAGTGGCTGAAGGTATCATCCCTGAGGGAAAAGAGACTCAAAAAGGTAACACCAAAAGATTTTAGAAAAGTCATTATGCCAGCCATCTCAGCACCGGTGGTGCCCGAGGTAAAGAACGAAACAGGCCCGATAGATATTCTCAAGCTGACCACACTTAAAGATTACGAACTGACCGAAGCCAAAAAAATCGTTGGTATGACGGAGACGAAAAAGAAGGAAAAGTACCAAACGATCTATGTCGGAAATGCGCAGGTCCCATCAAACCATGACAGTGACGTAAGGAGATATGCAAGACCATCGCTCCCTACCGAACGTGAGTACTTCATACCGGCAAAATCTGACGGTTCGATGAAATTTCATGTCCGACTCAGAAATGTCGACTATCATGAGGGCGCAACTGAGAGACTAAAAAGACCGACTCATGTATGGATTGTACCGAGTGACTTCAGGTTTCCTCTCCCGGAAAATGGAGGACCGGAAGATATCAAACTCGAACATATTAGTCAGTGGATGCGCACAAGCAAAAGAGGTCACAAAAATAAGAGAGTTGAAGAACTCATGGCTTACTTCAAAAAATTCACACCCAAAAAGGGCAACACATCGACGTTTGATGTAGAAATGCCGGCCGCAGAGTATCAGATTATTGCAGTTTCAGGAGAGGCCGAAAAACAGAAAGGTGTAAAAGACCATTTTGACAATATTGCAATCGATATCTCAGGCGAAAACACGAGATTGGATCCTGTGCTTGGTGCCGACCCCGGTGCAACAGTTGTCCTCGGCGAAGAACTCTCCAAAATTACGAGAATTACAGATGACGGGAGCCGCGAACCAATTCCCGGGGCCCTTCCCAGCACAGCAGACAGTGGAAAATATCTCTATCCCGAGGCATATATAAAATATCATCCAATGAGCAGAAATCCGAATGCAGAAATTGACAGGGACAAACGATCCTTCCGGGTAAAACCGGGAAGACAATATATATTCAGGGCAAAGATCTCCGGCATAGATAATGGTGGGCGGATAATTATATCTCATGGCAAGAAAAAGGAAGTTGTCCATTTTACTCAAGCGGCGATAGTACGAATTGAAAAAAATCATATTGAGACAAAAAAACCGCCACGCCCTAGTAACGGCGCGGCAGTCGACAAATGGGCCAATCTAGCTGGAAAAGGAATTGTACCCGAACGGTTTATAATGGAAACAGAGATCAAGGATCATAGAGGGGTTGTTATGGGCGTTATTGGCCAAGATCCGGAAGGCAACAAATTTAAGATCTGGGTTGACAATATAAACGATGAATATTTCGTAAGCTGTTTTCGATTTAATGAGAAGCGTGATCTTTTTGAGATGCAAAAACGCGTTCATACGGGAGATTGGCTGAGTGCATGGTCGATATTCAGGTCATACACACGTGCAAGATGGATGAAAACCCTCGACTTCGAATTGATTGACAGAAACAGGTCCGGGAGAAACTGGTTTTTGACATCGGATGAGAGGACAAAGAAGAAGAGCGACAAAAAAACGAGTGCCCATCTCTCTCGTGGCACATCGATAGCTCGGGGGAGCAAAAAACTGATCGAAATATCCTTCACCCCAAAGAAATCAACGATTTCGATAGAGTTCGAATCCACTGGTAACCACTATCATTGTGACGAAATACGGTTTGATGATATTGGAGTCACAGAGATCGACGGAAAGACAGGGGAAGCTAAAGGAGATGTTATCAGGGCATATAAATAGGGCATCGTACGTCACGCACTGTGCGTCATTCAATTCTCTTCATTGCTGCAAATTTTCTACCTTTTCCTTCCCAAATAGGCTCTAAGGCGGAAATGAGTGCCTATCCATGCTATCTGTCCTCTGAACAATGGTTCCCAGAAAAACACCTTTAACTCACCCTCTAATCTTGATATATCTTTTAACAATATAGCCTGTAGAAACAACATGGGAAAATCCAAATGAAAAAAACATATCTGTTATTAACTATCTTTTTAATTGGAATCACCACCCCCTGTATCGCAGAGGACATTATATGGACTTACATAAATAATGATTCAGACATGCCCTTTGTTATAGAGAACTATAATCTGATTAACGAACTTCAAGACGCACCTGTTGAAGATAACTGCAGTAGTCAGAGAGATTTTCCAAGCAGTATCTCTGCTGGTGAACAAAGTGACAGAATATGCGCCATGACGTTACAGGCAAATACACTCTTTGGGTGGACATCTGAAGGAGAGTTGCAATTTAGTTACACATATGACGGCCAAACAGGAACGTTTGGTGCATACTATTCGGATCCTCCTGTTGGCCCGCTCATGCAACTTGGAGTTGACGATGCAACATATCCATTCAACTCATCGTCGTTTAGCTGGTCGAGCGATTCTCAAAACGCCTACTTCACCATACCAGAAGACCCGTCGTAATCGAAACTGTCTAGTAAGTCTGTGGATATGAAAAAGTCGTATTTGCCTGTCCTGAAGTGTCAGAGCCTGATATGCTGAAATCGCCATATCCCCCTGTATTGCCAGTTCGCGATGGAATCTATCACGTATTCAGTAATGGGGTTGGAAGATAAGTATTGTGTCCACACAATTTGTGATATGCGCTAGCTTCCTACAAAAATTTTTGTGTCAGTCCGGCAACAAGTTGATATTTGTTGGCAACATCATTCAAGTCATAGCCATCTCTGAAACACTGCTTATCGAGCTGCTTTGTGGGATCTCCACCTGGCCATATCCTCCAGCTGTCATTGTCGATGACATCGGCAACAACGATGGCTCCGTCACTAGCGCGACGACCGGCCTCGATCTTAATATCAACCAAAGAAACCGCCCCATCACTCGTCTCAATCTTAGACCAGGCCTTCTCAAGAGCCTCAAAAACCGGAATGGCAATATCGTTTACCAATTTTTTCTTTTCTTCAGGCGTCAGGGCCGGCTGAATCTCCATTAATTGATTTCCCGACGTCATCGGCTCTTTTGCAGGATACAAAAACCATTTCTCGCCTTCATCCACAATTAAGGGATCCGTATAGACCCCCTCTTTCCAAACGCCATCACGAAGGTATTTCCCGCGCGCCTCTCCCTCTTCCATCTGTGTGGGTGTGTCAGCAAGTGGGGGCATAACGACAGCATGTTTATGAAAGAGTTCGACCTGAATCTGATCAAAACGGTGCGGTTTCTCTTTCTTAAAATCGGGACACCGCTTGAGGTAGCTACCCCATGCAAATCGCCGCATCACAATTTCAAGAGGGAGCATGTCGCACTTGTGCGTAAGCATCTCATTCTTCGATGTTCTCTTAATAAATGCCGTATCGATCCCGGAACGATTTAAAAGCTCAAAGACATTGCTCGCCTGCGTTGTTTTATGTTCGGAAATCCCCTGAATGGTCTCTTTCTTAGCGGCGTCACCACCGGTTAGATCGTCCTTGGTCTCAATGATGACCTCGTTTGGATTGTCCGTTGTCACAATACGCTTCGTCTTGCCTTCACAAATGATCATACCACCCTCCTTTTGCGAAGGATTTAGCATATTTGCCCAAATAGTCCAATACGAATTTTCGCTTGGGAAGCCTTATCTATCTGAGAAGAAATAGTCAAAACAATCAAGTAATTGTCCTGAAGAGATAAGGTAAAGCGTTTTTGAAAAAAATGGAAATATCCGATTTGAGATACATATAGTGGAGAGCATGCTCACCCAACTCCACTCCTTCTCTTATCAGGTCATTAATCATATTGTTCGGCTCAACTCGATGATGATAGCAGGTCGCCCTGGCAGATCCTTGCAGGTCTGGATAGGTGTCAAAATCGATTGCCTCCCTTCCCAAGCCCTGTATCTCAACACCTACATGCCCATTATCTTCTTTGCGAAATGTGGCTAGGAAATTATTTCCATAGGCCCTATATGGCCCAACATTTGGGGTAAACCCGGCTGGGCTCCCCTCGCCTTCCACGAACTGACCTCGCCTCATCACATCATATTCTACGTGAACGACCGCCTTGTATGAGTCACCAATCATGATCGGCATACCACAAACTTCCACTCGACGCTCGCTAATGGCCGCATCCTGGGCCAACCCATCCTTCTTAAACCAGGACTCACTTCCCTTCGGAACCCTTTTGGGGTCAGGTTTATACCCCGGATGTGCATCAAGCCACTGCTCAACCAATTTAACCGCTTGCGCAATTCGTAAACTCGTAGTCATAGATATTTCTCCTATTGTTAGATTATACGTCGAATAACTACACCAGCCCTACCGGTAATTCAAGTAGATTTCTGAAGGGTTAAATTGAAAAACCGTACTTAATTCGTCAGTTTTAGCCCTTGGCAACTATTTCGAAACGGCCTAAGCCCCCAAAATAGGTCAACTCCACCTTCTTGACGGATGTCGCATAAGTATGTATGTTGTGTGGCATGGGTGAAAGAGTAACATTCCTGAAACATTTCTTCGCCGGGATGAAAGACGTCCTCGGTTCGCTTGAGTGCGTTGACACAGATCATGATGGTAAACACTGTGAAAAAGGCGAAGTATTTAGTCACCGCGGCGTTCCAGTTACCGGCAACTACACAGAATATATTGTTGCTGCCAAATCTCTAAGTAGACGTCCCGATCTCTTTACATTCGGCAATGAAGAGACCTTTTTTGAAGAGAACAAAGATATAAAGGACGAAATCAGATCTTACCTCTACACGTTTGGAACAGTCTTGCTCTTCGCAAACCCCGTCGAGGGAGACAGGCACGTTGTAATGTTCGGTCTTGAAAACGGTCAATTAAAAACTGCCGAGGCCAAGGCCAACGATATCAATCAAGCCATACGGATAGCAATGAGAAGACTCAAACGAGCACTACCCATTTCGACCAGAATTGCTTTAAGAGGTAGTGATGGTCGAAACCTCGAAACCGATCCAACATCTACGAGTAATATACGCACGAGTTTAAAAATTGCCGACTGGGATCGTCTGGTCATATATCTTACGCGTATCGGTTCACCCCTTGGCGAATCCCGAGCTATTGCGATCTCCTTAAAGGATGGCAAAATACGAGCGGCCCAAAATGAGAACGAGCTCGTGGTCCATGCAGTAACAAAGGCGCTCGAGGAGATGCACGTCGGCAAGGCACTCAAAAAAGAAACGCTGGTATACTAATTCTGACCCGTCAATAAATTGACAATATGACGATATACTGGCACTATTACTCCCCTCCTCACAGTTTCTTGAAAATTTAAGCAATTAATTCATACAGTTATAAGGACTAAAGTGATAGTATGCTTGGCATACAAATTGCTGTTACGTATTAGAATTGGAGTCTCTCAATAAGGAGGTTATTGTGAAAACGACACGCATAATATTTGCAATCGTCCTGTTAACTTTTCTTATACCCACCATCGGATGGTCCTTTGACCCTCGAATTCCATGGTTTCAAAAAAGGTTCCAGAGAGAAGTCCCATCAGATAAAAAAAATGTATTACCCAGAAAAGGCTTCTTATTTAGATACACAAAACCTTTAGGTTGTAGTGACTCCGATGGAAACCTTCCCCTTAACCAACAAATCACCACACCAGGCTTTGTAACAAAAAACGTAGTTGATTACTGCCAATATCGTGAAAAAGATGATAAATACTCTCAATGGATTAGAGAACGAACATGCCTTGTAGGATCATCTGGATATGGGTCACTGCCAACGGTTCAAACAATAACAAAGAAATGCCCAAATTCTGCACCCATTTGTACCACAGGAAAAGCTCCGGGCACCAATATCAAGGCCGCTTTTTGCGCCGAACCAAACCTTGCAAATCTCTGTTTTGACACACCCGGTGGCCCCTTCGTGGCATATCCATTTACGGATAGTAACGGCGTTGGATGTTGTGAAGATCCAAATGACAACAATGCCTGCACAACAGATTCCTGCAACCCTGTTACGCATCATCCAGTTCATGTTGCAAAATTAGTTGATGATAATAATGCTTGCACTGTAGATACCTGCAGCCCAACGGATGGAGAACAACATACCCCTATTACGCAAGAACAAATGGATGATGGGCTTGCATGCACAAAGGATTCCTGCGATCCAAACCTAGGAATTCAACATATTCCCTTAACGCCGGAAGATTTCGATGATGGCAATCCATGCACAGTCGAAGAGTGTATCGAGCCAGGTGGTATCAAGATAACTCAGCTAGTCGATATTCAAGGTGACAACGATCCTTGCACAAAAGACATTTGCGATGATTCAAATGGAACAATAACATTTGAGCCTTTAAAAAAGACTCCTGCCGGCGAAAACTGCATGAGCCCTTCAGAAATAATGGCCTGCGGAGACGATGTCTCTCCTGTTTGGCTTCCAACAGGAAAGGGACTCTTTGGAAATCTCGGAGGCTATAGCAATGTTAACAATTTTGCCAAACATAACGGTCTCCTCTACGCAACTCAAAATTATCATGCTGGCACCAATGATGGCGAGAAAAGCATCTTCCAATATGACAAAAACAAAAACAGCTGGAAACGCGTCTATTTTTCAGGCGGTCTTGTTTGGGCAATTCACTCATTCGACAATAAATTATTTGCAGCTGAATCAGACAGAATCTCATATACATCTGACGATGGAGCAACTTGGCAACTGGTAGAAAACATGCCGGACGTCGGTAAATGGAGTAATTTTGCGGTCTTGAATGGAATGCTCTACATTTCTGGAACAAATGGTGTGTTCCGATCAGCCGACGGTCTCAATTGGGAACCCATCACTACAGGGCTTCCACAGGAGATATTTGAATCAACAGCGCAAAACATAACAGCTCTTCTAAGCAGCGGTGGGAAACTTTATGCAGGCACAAAAGGGAATAACGGCAGAGTGTTCACTTTTGATCCATTTACAGATAGTTGGCAACTCTTGTATGAAATGAACTCCGGTGTTTTATCGCTTGGAGTCCATTTAGATTCTCTATATGCTGGCTCCGTGGCTAAAATTATGAAACACAATCAAGTCACTCAATCTTGGGAAACTGTAAATAATGGGTTGCCGGCCTCGACCATGGGAATAGCAAAATCACTTCTGAGTCATAATGGCACACTTTACACCACCTATGGAGATAACGTTTGCTGGAAATCAGCACCTCCTTCCAACCTCTGGGAAAAGATCGGTTTCTTTCAGAATGATGCTATAAACACATCCTATTCATACGACAATAATATCTATATCGGCGTAAGTGGAGTCTATCATTATGCTTGTCCTGAGCAATTTTCGTCACCTATCAGCCCTTGTGTGGATGGAGAATTTCTCAAACCAGTAGCTGTTGGGAACCACATTGAATACGAAGGTGTTAGTCTTTATGGCGGATTAGTGAGCTTCAATGGATATCTTTATGCCGGAGACATTGGAGGCGTTAGACGTTTTTCCGAAGATAGCAATACATGGGAATGGGTAAACAATGGATTACCACCAAATCAAATACCTACAGACATTGATAATGAGCCAACGGTGACTTCGATTAGAAAGCTAATATCATACAAGGGCATACTCTACGCAATTGTTCATACAGATGCTAGCTCAGACAGCGGCTTCTCTGCATATAATACCGCAATATACCAACTTTCAGAAGTTGATCTGAATTGGACAAAGGTTGCAAATGCTCCGAGTTTCATATTGGATTTGGCCATTCATGATGGGAAACTCTATGCAGGTGGATACTCCGGTGTTTTTGAAATGAATTTGGATAATTCTTGGAGTCAAATGGGAGATATCGATAGAATATATCTACTTGCTGACTATGATGATTACCTCCTTGCAGTAAAGAAAAAGGATTCATCCAATCCTGACAGCAATGAGGGTATGTTTTATTGGCAACCCAACGTTGAAGCATGGTCTGCTTCACCAATTTATGGCAGCGCAAATACCCCACACACAATCCAAGATATCGTTGATTTAGACGGCACAATGTATGTCATCAGCGGGCCGTTCGTAAAAGAGCGAATCAACGACTCGCCTTTCTGGAAAAAGATCAAGGGGTTCAACGAAAATTTCTATGCACCGACTGTGTTATTTAAAGATGAAGATATTTTGTATATGGGGACCGGTGGAAAGTCTTCGTTAAGCAAAGGGTATATCAAACGCCTTATTCCTGGGGACAATATCTTCACATCCTTTTCACTTTCAGGAGAAACAAACGCCGTTACGGCAATTACAAAACACAATTCAGATATTTACTTTGGAACGGCGTACACCAATGGTCTCAAGCAATCGGTATACCGTTTCGAATGTACTCCCCTTCCACCAGCACCTTAGAAGAACAGATAATCTCACTCTAACTTGAGTTAAACCGATAGTAACCTCCGAGGTTAACCTCGGAGGTTACTATCGGTTATGATCTGGATAAATGGCACCAGGAACTAGGAACTAATGTAAATCGGCAAAATCTAAAAGGGGTCCTTCGTAATCGATCATCTCACCTTGGGAGTTTGTACCATTGACCTTTATGGTAGAATGAAAGGGGTCTTGGCGATTAAGGGTTATTACTTCAATGGTTGTATCCATTTGGAGCGATGCCAGTATTTGTAGGGAGGCTACCGTCTTTTGTAACACCTCAATTTGAGCGTCGATTTCTTGCGTCTCTTGCCCAAGACCTTGGAGCTTGCTGCGTGCTGTGGTCATCAATTTAAAATTATGGGTAACTGCGCTCTCGACACCCAAAGCAATTCCCTGTTGCATTGCGTGAAACCTAGGCCCCGGTGCATATCTAGCTCCATAGGTGCTGATTGTTGATAATGCCCAAGTAATTTTGCCTATCGCTGTTTTAAAATTGCCCTGAGCTTCGGTCCGAAAAAAAGCTACATCTTTAAGGGGTGAACCGGGGAGCTGCGTAAAATCCACTCGTTCCTCTGTCAAGACGGGTCTAGAGGGACGGGAAGGATTTGGAAAGAAATCGACTTGTCCCAAAATTCCCCCACCCGTTTCACTATGTAAAATTGATAAATCAGAAAGTTGGTCTATAACTTCTGCTCTGAATAATTGTAGATCAACAATGCTACTAGATTTAGTAATTAATTCCTGAATTACTGCCGATGCTGCTCCAAGGTTTCCAAAATCTGCTTCGCTTATGTTTCCACCTTGCCTCTCATGTATGCCACGAATAAGCGTCAAAAGCCCCTTGAGATCGAGCCGAAGCCAAACAATGTCAAGGATGGGTTTACCCGGTGTGGCATAGATCTCACGAGTATCTTGAATGAGAGTACGTATCTCATCCTGTAAATTCTTTACGGAATACTTTTTTGCGTCTGCGACTGCTTGAGCTTCGGCCGCTCTTCGCTGCTTGCGACCGCGGAGAAAGAGACCTCCAGCTATGGCTGCTAAAGCGCCCACTGCTGTTGC
The DNA here is from genome assembly GCA_964462555.1 of uncultured Pseudomonadota bacterium. Taxonomy (GTDB): domain Bacteria; phylum UBA10199; class UBA10199; family CAYWXY01; genus CAYWXY01. The sequence continues at coordinate 16,557 of CAYWXY010000023.1, forward strand.
AAGAGTGCCCAGACCAAGATCCGATTCCCAAAAACTGGTCTCTGTTACAGCCTTACCTGCCGCCACGAGACTGAGACCACCGGCCAGAACAGACGAACTGGCTCTGTTTTCGGGGACGAGTTGCAGTGTGGGGATGTAAATATTGGAAAGACCAAATGCCTCAGCGGTTTTGCCCAAGATATCCTTTGTCTCAGCGGCAATTGCAAGACCGAAGGCAGGTTGCCCGTTTAATTCCAGATTTAATCCCGGAACAATCTCCAGATTTGGAATGACACCATCGATAGCTACGCCCACTACATCGGCAACTTCTGGCGCAACTCTGCCAACTTTGATTCCTCTGGTAACCTCGGCGGCGTTGGTTATGGTTTCGATACCGCGTATACGCGGTGCTGGTTTTGGATATGACATAAACGCTCCCGTGTTTTAGTGCCTCTGGTTAACGGTTTATGAATTATTATCGGCATTTGACGCAATACGTTGCCCTATTTCAGTCTATTTGGAGCTATTTTCGTTTCTTATAAGGAACGGCAGGTAAGGGCAGCTTATTCATTTAATGACTTGGGTTTGTCGGGAAACCAACGAAGGTCATCGGATACATCAGGAGTGTCTGGAACTGGGGCAAATTTTTCAGGAAGTTCAGCAGATAGCTCGAGCAAGATACTTCCCATGCTAAAATCATCTCCAATATGTTGCCGCCCTAACGCATCAAGCGTTATCAATACCTTAAGGACCGCGTATATTTTCGGCTGCAAGACAAAACCATCTTCACCGGCCAGACGAATAATTTCGGTTAACTTTTCCCCATCGAAGTCGCCTTTCCGAAATACCGATGACTCAAGATATTCAGCTAATTTTGCAAGCTCAATCTCTTTACCATTAAGACCCAGTGCGCGGAACTTAGTAACAACTTCGGCCACATCTCCCTCACCACCCAGTACAAAATAGGCACCCAGAAAGAAATCCATGAGCCCTGACCGCGCTTCAGGCTTCAAGAGTTCCGCCCGTCCGAAATCGAAGAGCGTTGTTCCGGCAATATTTCCCGCATGCGGATCATCATGAACAAAGCCGGCCAGCATCGCGCGCATGACAGCCTTAATAACGACTTCAATTGAATCGGCCGTGTAGCGTTCGGCGGGAAATTCCACAAAATCCATCTCCATGACATTTGGTCCGACCTTATGAATCTCCGGCACACCTACCTCGTCACCTGCCAATTGTCTAAAGAGCATATTATTCTCTGTCTCGCGGATGAGATTAAATTCGGGCTGCAGACTACCGTTGAACCACTTAAAAAATTCTCCCAAATCAAGCGGCAGATCAAACAACATCTGTGAATGCATACTCTCGGCAATTGCGACCTGCAGTTGCTTAAGTGACTTCTGCATCACTACCCGACGTGCCGGGATGATAACCTTAACAGCCACTTCCCTGCCATCAACCGTCACCGCACGATGCACCTGGGCAATTGAACCGACCGCAATCGGCTCCTCGTCAAACTCACGGTAGCGATCTGTAAGCGGCCCACCATACGCATCTTCAATAATCTCTTTCACCTCATAGAAGCTCGCCGGTTGATTGTCCTCCAAAGTAGAAGCAAAGGGAGTACGCCAACTGTCAGGAACAATACCGACCAACATCAAGATCACCTGGCCAATTTTTTCGAGCTTCTTCTCCTGTAAAATAATCTGCAAGGCCTTAATCTGATCATCCTTTGCACCCGCTGCCTCGATCTTCTTCGCGATCCGCCCCTTTTCGCGACCATCCATCTGCAGCCACATCTCCGTAAAGAGAAGCCTCACGATGTCGGGAAGCTTACGTGCTGCAGCGGGAAGTGATGCCGCTTCTTCGCGACCCGCACGTCGTACTTCCAAAAAGTGAATAATCGCCCGATCGACGGCGGCAAGATGTTTGCGGGCCGCCTCCGGACTTATGGAATGCAGATATTCTAACGAAACGCTCGGATCAGCAAAACGATCGCGCGTATCGGCAATCATTATTTGCATTCTTTCGGATATTTTCTTTCCGCGCATTCCCGCAGCAACTTCTAACATATATTTGATATACATCAGGAACTTTAACTGTGGAATCTCCTGCTTCTCTGCCTGTAAAAAGGATGCTCGATCGCGCACACGATCCTTTGTCTTGTAGGGAATGATAAATGGCAAATAATAATAATCACTGAGCCTCTTGATTACAAACCTATTCCGCTTTCTCGGTAAGGGGCTAGCTCCCAACTCTCCACCTTCTCTAAAAGACGCGACTAGCTCCTTTAACTTGGCAATATCGGCGGAGACCTGTGAGACGAGACTCCTTCCGCCTACAGGCATATACTCGAGGGCCCGCTCGTACGTTTTCCAAAAGAGTTCTTCGTGACCCTGCTGGGCAAAACGCAAAAGAGTCATAAATTCATAGTCACCGATCTCGGTCGTATGATTCAGACCTTCAAATTTTACGAGCCAACCAATCAGTTGCTGCAACTTGACCCGGTCAGCCTTTACCTCTTGATAATACTTATGGAGACAGGGTGAGCCAAAACCGGCAACCATCATACTTTCCACACCCATCTGTAACAGCTCGAGATCGAGATGCTCCGCATCGGCAATTTCAATAATCATACTCACTTTTGCGCGGGCAATCGCCTGCGAACGACTCTCCAACAACACTTCAATAACGACCCTCTGGACCGGTGTTAGTCCCTCTTCCGCTTCGATATAGTCCCAGAGATTCGCGGGCTCAAAGCTTCCCGCCGGAAGTGAAAGTTCAGCGAGATCGTAAGCCTCACGTAGTTCCGCAGCATCGAGGGCATAAAAGAGGAGCGCAAAGACCGGCATCTCCCGTAAATCGTTCTCAGAGAAAAAGCCCTGCTCAAAATCTTTCAGATCACCGAGGCCGGCCATATATTCTTCGAGACGATATTGGACAAAGCGATGCAGGACCTCTTTGAGTTTCGCCTGACGTTCCAAAGAGTAATCAGGATCGGCCACATGCGCTGAAATTTCCCGCACGAGCTCAAACTCGACGGCATCGGGATCCATCGTACCATAGGCGATCATCTCTGTTTCCCACTCCAGCAAGTCACGCGTAACGTCGATCTCGGCAATCAGGTCGGCAAAGATCGTGTTGACAGCCGTCACAAAATGCCAATCCTCAACCTCACCCAAGGCACGAACATCTCCGTAGAAGAAGGGAGAGATAATCTCGGGATGAAGCTTCAAGAGTGGATACAAGAGATTATTCGCAATCTCAACAACCAAACGATGGTTTATTGTACTGAGTTCCATATCCCCAGATGTTAAATATCCCGACACCCTTTCCAAAAAGAGAAGTCGCGCCTTAGGATACTCTTCTTTTAAGGCAACGGGACCGAGCGAATTAATACTGGTAACGATTCGATGCCATGTCTCCGGAATGGGTGGATGTGGTTTTTCCGGTAAAAAACTATCAACGGCTTCACTCAAGATCTCTTCACGTATTTGAACATCCAATGTCACATCTTCAAAGACTCTCAACCAACGGGTAAACGCCTCCTCCTTATGAACCCGCCGCAAGGTCCTGGCATCACCCCAAAGCTCTCCGCCTGAATAATCGACCTCCCGTGCAAAGCCGCTCGTCACCTCAAACATATAGACACGCAGAGCATCCGCCACCAACTCTGCTCGTTCATTAATTTTACTTTCACTGAGCTTGACCAACCAATCCTTCAGCTCCCACGGCTTGGCCTGGAGCGGCTGGGAATTGTCAATGCTCGTCTGCCAGGCCTCTATAAACTCGGTAATTTCTGCCGCCGTTGCACTATTCAGATCAGGCAGATCTCCCGCCTGCCTGCGCTTAGGACTCGCTGGCATATCATCAGTACGTAGCAGCTCAGGTCGGGGTGGTGCTTCTCTTACCTTCGCTGCCCAGGCATCAACAGTGGGATCTTCAACTCCCTGATCCTTAAGTATCTGAGCCATACGTGCCAAATCATTATCGCTGTAGATGGATTGATCCAAAACTTCATAAGACTGGATGGACTCGACAAAATGCTCGGCGGCCTCTGCGTATCTTTCCAACTCATAGAATACTAGCATCGAAGCGAACCCCTCCTGCATCTCATGAAAATGGGACTCAAACTCTACATCTTCTACCGATGAGTCAGGAAAGGCATAATATTGCAGAGGATTATCCCAATGTTCAAACAACTCATGGCTGCCTCTTTGAATAAGTTCACCAAACATAAACGGGGAAGGTCGATAATCCGGGTCACCCCGCCGCATCCTCAAATAGACGGGAAGAAACATCGAGTAGCTTTGTATAAAATCTTCGTGATACGCATCTAAATAGCTGATTTGCACATCTACACTATCAAGATCGCCCTTTAGAAGATCGGCAAAAGCAGCCCTCATCTCGGTGAATGGCCGGGGCTGTTTTTCTTCTAACTCTCCCGTTGCGCGGTCGACATAAACCGCTTCCGGGTCGAGCAGAAAATTAAAGATTGTTTGCAGGCTATCCTGCTCGGCAGGAGAAAGATCGCTCACTCCATATTCGAGCAGAGCCTTATACACAACATAGAGTCCTGCGACAATAAAATCGCGCCTCTCCAACCCATCAAGCACTGCATCATAGGGCGTTCTCCAATGGTTGTAGGTTCGGATATGTTCAGCAATTTCAGCCAAAGAGGTGAAGACCTCCTCACGTGTCGCCACGCCCCCCTCTTCTGTGACAAAAATTTTGCCATAAAGTGACTCGGCAGGATGATCTCGCCCCGTGACCTTGCGATAGAGCTCGTAAGGAAATGAATCATCATCACCAGCACCACGTATTATTCTAAGCACATCAAACCTATTAAACCAAGACCGGGCAGCTGTGGCATATCCATTATCAAAGAGAATCTCACCAATTTGAATCACCAGATCAAACGATTTATATTCAAGGGCATATTCGGTTAGAATGCCTAAAATTCTCGTCAGACGTTTTCCCTTAAACATTCTGAGAATGTCACCCATCGCCAGAAGTGATGCGACCATATCTTCTTTATCATGGCCCCGTGCGATTCCCACTTCCAGCTTCTTAAGCAGTGCCCCGCTGATAATTACGGCATGGCGAAGCTCGGCGACGTGTGTCTGAAACTTTTCAACCTCACCAAGGTGTTTGCGATAGTCGCGGCTGAAGAATTCGGCCAGAAACTCCTTCATCATTCTGATTTCGTCGGGATGCTCGGCAATAAACTTGGTGATTTCCGCGGCACTTATCGTTCCAACATCAACATCCCCCACTTTTAAATCCTTGAGCTTTGAAGGATCGCGCTTGATCGTGCTCGCTATTTTGTGGGCGGTGTAGAGGGGATAAAGGGCTTTATGATTGTCACCGAGATAGACATAAGAGGCCAGGAATTCCTTGATCCCAGTATCAAAAATCTCTTTCTCTGCCCAGACGTAGTCAGGCATCACTTCGGGCGAATAGCCGACCATAAGAAGATCGTGGGCCAGCTGCAATTCAAAACAGGCTGTAATCGCCTCTTCGTAGAAGCGACCCAGCATAATATTTTTCGCTAGAGTTAAGAGGTCATCAGTAGGATCTATTTCGGGCAACTCAAGACCTTCGGGGATATAACTTTTCACAACTGATAGCGG
>CAYWXY010000024.1:0-21992 GCA_964462555.1 uncultured Pseudomonadota bacterium
ATATCTACATAACCTTCAGGGTACCGAACAACATCCTTTTTATAGACCGCCAGAGCAGCAATCATCGTCAGCGGCCCAAGTCGACCCAGATACATCATCGCAATCAGTATCAACTTTCCAATAGCAGTGAGCGTTGGAGTAATCCCAGCGGTCAAACCCACCGTTCCAAACGCCGACGTCACTTCAAAAATGATTTTAACCAAGTCGGCATCTTCAACAAGCGACATCAGAAAGACCGCAAAAAAGACAGCCGATATCGACAGGAAAACGATAAGAAGCGCCCGACTAACTTGCTGCCTGGCTATCGCAGTCTTGAAGACCACAACGTCCGTCGATCCTTTAATAATTGATTTGATGTAACCATAAATAATACCAAAAACGTTAACCTTAATACCGCCGGCTGTTGACCCAGCGGCCCCACCGATAAACATCCAAAGTGTCATCACCAGATAGGTCGGGACCCTCAAAACGGTCATATCAATCGTATTAAATCCCGCCGTCCTGAGCGTAACGGACTGAAAAAAAGCAGCCAAATATTGTGTCTTGATATCATAATTGAGAAGCTGGGACTCATGTTCCAGCGCATAGATGATTAGCAACCCACCAAAAATCAATATTGTTGTTACGACAATAACAATCTTCGTATTGAGCGTCAATTTTCGGACACGAACCTTCTTGGCGTGAATATAGTTTTTAAACCGTGCAATGAAATTTTGGGCCACATTTGTAATGACGATAAAACTCAAACCACCCAGGATAATAAGTCCACATATTGTAAAGTTGACAATAGTGTTTGATTTAAACATCTCAAGATTGCCCGGAAAGACAGAAAACCCGGCATTACAGAAGGCCGAAACCGCATGGAAAATACCGTAATAGATCGGCTTCCATCCAAAACCAAAATGCTCCGAGAAACTAAAGATGAGAATGAGGGCTCCCACCGCCTCTATTGAAAATGTCAGATAGATAATCCTCGATAACACCTTAGAAATTTGGCTCATATCCCGTTCATCAAGCATATATGAAATAGTAAGCTTGTCCTCAAGCGATACACGGCTCCCAATCAGATAGGCCGTAAACGACGTAAAGATCATGATTCCCAGACCACCGCATTGTATCAGGAACATAATCACAACCTGACCAAAGAGCGAAAATCGTGCAGCCGTGTCTACCGCGGTCAAACCGGTCACACAGACCGCAGAGGTCGAAGTAAAGAGTGCATCGATAAAGCCCACCGGCATCTTGGTCGTAGAAGCATGAGGCAACATGAGAAGGATGGCGCCAACGAGAATAACACCCATGAAGCTAACCAATGTTGTCTGGGCAGGATTCTTTGTGAAATTCTTAATAACAACATTAAGCTTATTAAACCGACTTATAATCTTGATAACAAAGAAGGCGTTTCTCAAAATCATATATTTCACGGGCATATATTTCAATTCATACGCTGTATGCGTAAAGGTAATATACTTTGAGTAGGCAAAGAGAATTACAAAGACAAAAAAGAAGGCAATATCGACAACATTTTTCCTGATGAATTCACGCTTAGACCTCGCGCTAAAATACCTGAGAGAAATTTCCAAGCCAAACAATATGAGAATTGCGAAATCGAGAATATTAACGACCAGCATGACTGCAAATGTCTGGTCGGAACCAAACTGAAGAAAGAGCGAAATAACGGCTATGACCAAGATGCTTAAAATAAGCTTATTACTTGTCGATTCTTTTACAACCAAGCCAGCTCCCCCTGAAGTCACCCTGGATTCACACGAGTAAATACAACAATACGTGATAATGATAAAGAGACAATAGATAATTTTACATCAACATGGATGGACGGCAACGACACGCGTTTACTGCATCAACGACCTAAATCAGCCTCGGCAACAACTTTAACTGCTCGGCTACAATAACCCCCATAAGAGCAAGGCCGATTGCGACCAATACTACAGCCATAACCGTTGCATTCATTGGAAAGCGATACGGCGACTTCAGCTCATTGCTCCGCCTAAGTCGATAGACCATCAGTCCGGGAAGGAATAGCTCCAAGATGATCGCAAAAAAGGTCGAGTATAAAAGGGCCATGATGAACCCATCCGGATAAAAGAGGGCAAATGCAAGAGGCGGAACAAATGTCATGAGTGCCGTCTGAAAACGACCCGACAAATTATTCTTTCGCTTAAATCCATCCGCAAGAAAATCGAAGAGACCGAGCGTCACACCTAAGAATGATGTAACCATGGCAATATTGGAAAAAACATTAATGATAAAAAAGAGGGTCTTGCTATTCGAAAGCTCTCCGAGCGACATAACAAAACCGCCGACAGAGGTTCTATGTTCAGCAATATCGGCAAAACTCACAGTGCCAAATAGAGGGATAATGCCCAGCGAAACCAACAACCATAATAGATAGATAATCAGGGGAATCGTCGTAGAGGCAATGATCACCCGCTTAAGAGCAACGACCTTTTTGTCACAGTACGTGCAAACACTCGGGATGACAAAGTGAAAGCCAAAGGCATTTAGAAAGATAGGGGCGGCCATCCATAAATAATTTATTCTGCCCGCCTGGAAAATAAGATTATCGAATCGAATGTGGGGCATCAACATTGTTAGCGCTATCGCCAATAAGACACCCTTTATGGAGAGCAAGAATCTCACGAAATAGTCGACGGTCCTCATGGACCAAAAGACCATGCCACCCAAGACGACTGTAAACATGACGGAATCGAGCCAGGGTGGCAGGTCAACATGAAAACAGTTCATCAGCAGTTCATCCAAGAGCGACGTGCTACCCGCAATGTATGATGCAGTCGTGGCATAGAGAAGCAGTGAATACGCAATCCAAACAACAACCTTACCCGGAACACCAAGAGTCTTCCGGGCCATTGTTCCAAAGCTGTTACGAAGGGGTTTGAAGGCGAGACAAACTTCCAATGTCAAAAGCGCAGTGACTGTCATGATCGCCCAGACAATCACCAATAGGGTTGCAGCAGGCCAAAAACCCGCAGAGGCGCTTACCATCGGCAACGCAAGCATCCCGGCACCAATGGCAGCACCAATCAGGATCAATATGCTACCTATATATCTACTCATAATTTAATTATTTGTCATCTGGAGCCGTGGTATCTGTAGCTTCCGACTCTTCCGGCGCTTCCTTAATGGCTGGCTCGGCTGGCGCTGCAGCACCCGATGAAAAACCTCCCTCATCAAGAGGCCAAACAACACCACCACTGCTGGAAACCTTTCCATCCTTATCGGCTTTCACCCAACCGATGATTTGAATGGGCAATGCTGTACCATCTTTCTTCGTAAAGGACTTGCGATAGATAACGTAGGGCTGTTCTTTCGCAATTTTTATCATTTCATCTTCCATGGCATGCCATTTCTTCGGTGTAATATCTTGCCAAGTTAACGCCTCAAGCTCTGAAAGCGTATACCCAAGCATCTCCTGAAGCGGCTTGTTCGCATTCGCAATTTTTCCATCGGCGCCAGCCACAATGACACCTACCGGAATCGATTTGTACATGGCCTTATCATTCCTGCAGGTACACGATACAAAAAGTGTTCCCATAAGCAAAACAACAATGACGCCAATCATTCCCTTTTTCATAACACCTCCCCTAAAAATAAGATTAACAACCCAAGGACCCGTTCTACAGCAAAATGGGCACAATGTCATTTCGAATCTCCACCCTTTATGAAGCAGTTCTCCTCGAGAAAATACGTAATAATACCAAGGTGACGACCCCGATTCTTGACATGCCGATCAACGCGCAATTCGCATAATATTCGAATTTTCTTTACAAATCAGGCTGTTAAGCATACTCATGGCCGATTATTACTTTTCTTGCATTTGGCCTCGGTCTTTCGTTAAGATGGGCGCCTTATTCGAGACCAAAAAATCCATTTAAATATTAAGGAGATTAATAACTATGAGTAAAGATAAAGAAATTGGGCCAGGAGCAGAAATTCTTTCCTTTTGCGGAAAATGTAAACTTCCTCTAGCACATACCATCATTGCCATGAAAAAGAATGGAAGCGTTGGCAAATGTGAGTGCAAAACCTGTGGAGCCCTTCACCTCTATCGGGACCCAGACAAGCCAAAAAAACCTCGAGCGAAAGCAAAGGCAACAAAAAAGGAAAGTGCCGAATCAATATGGAACACTGCCATGGCTGGAGCATCGGAACCAGCGAAAGCTTATGCAATGACTGCAGAATTTGCTATGGGAGATCTCGTTGATCATCCAACGTTCGGCAAGGGCGTTGTGGAAGAATTGATCGATCACAATAAGATAAAAATGGTTTTCGAAACTGGCGAAAAAATCCTGATTCATACCAAGGCACAAGACTAATTCCGCTTGAGGGGAATTCCATGAAGAAACTTTCTCTTATTGCTATTGTATTGATTGTTGGCGCCACACTTTCTTCCGTTTCATGGGCAAGATTCAGCGCAGATTCTTATTTTTCAAGAAACCAGGGTGCTTATTGGAAGACGAACGAGTTTGGCTACAGTTACACGCCAAGCACATCTAGTTTTGAGGTGAAGACTGATTCGTTCAAAAGTTCTGACGCGTATAAAGGAAGCAACACATCCATCGAACGAAAGAAGATCATGGACGGTTCTCCTAACAAGTGGACCCCTAGTGAATTTCCACCCAAGATGCCAAGCAGGTAAAAAGACTTATCACATCTGAGTCATTATCTATCTTGATTCAATACGCAGTGAACATGTCGTGCCACCCTCGACTGAACACGTGGCTGCAATCCGACTCGAACTGCATGAACTAATATAATAGGCACATTCTACGTCTAGCTCTGGCTCCCCCTCAATCATCTCAAATCGGACATGACAGTAATCGTCCGTTTCTCGACTGATCCTGAGAAAATACCCAGAACGACCAATCGCACCAAAATAGGATTCCGACATACCCTCCTCGGGATCCACCCCGAACGTAATGGCTGAATTCCCATCCAACCCATCCAGACAATCGTCTGCCAGTAACACTGTACCAAAGGTCGCTCCATCCATAAAAGAAAGGTCTGTTACCTCTACATTACAATCCTGTCCACAAACTGAAACACTCTCACCCCCATCAAGATCGCATTCTCCATCACCACAGACCACATCATCATTCTTAGTGAGAATGGCCGGGCAACTATTTTCCCCCACACTCAAAACAAGTGTAAACTGATCCGTTTCGTACGAACAGGCTATTTCAACTCCTTCATTCCCCCCTTTAATACCAACGCTAACATCGCTATCCACCACTATTGTAACTTCGCAGGTTGTACTTCCAGTCATCTCAAGCGTCATAAATTCATCAATGGCATAGACATTATCTGAAGGTGACTCTAATACCATACCATCTAAACAGTTAATATCATCGCTTGAGTAAAATCCCGAAACATCTGGAATTTCTTCGACAGCCGTTCCTGCGGTCCTAAACGAAACACTGTCCGACGCAACGTTTTCCGCCGCATATGCACTTCGAATAAATAGAGACGAATCGGCATCGGCATATTCGATTCCGGAGACCAGACAAAGTGTATAGCTCGTACCAGCAGCAAGATCGCTAGAAGGATCTAGGACACATGCTGTTGAGGAGGAACAAGTAACCGTTGCGTCAAGAGCATTTGCAACAACACACGATGATTCATCAAGTGAAGCCATCACCGGAAGAGCCAAATTAGAAGACGCTGTCTGGACGATGAAAAAATTGGTTTCATCAACGGTCGATGTATCGATGGCACTATCGAAGCTTTTCTGAAACGTAGCATCAACCGCAACATCGGTTGAGCCATCCAAGCTCGAAAACGCCAGAGCACCGCTATCGTCATCAGCCGGTGGGGCCGAACCACCCCCTCCACCACACGCAGTGAAACCTGTGAGAAGGACGATCATCGACAAAACGGTGATTAGATTCCTCATAGACCCCTCCCTAACACCCATATTGAAGCAAGATTCGAGCCAACCAGTCGATTTTATTGTAAATTATAACTCGTTGAATTTACTTATTAAATGACATGGGGAATGTCTGATAATCCCATTTTATGGGTGTTTTTTTACATGCCACCAGGTATGTTTTTACCCCAAATTATCCCGTAAACATAAATCTAAGCCCAAATATTCTTCCGAATTTTGTGTCGAATCTCCAGGTTCTGTCTAGATCTTTATTCAACACATCTCCCCCAGATTCAAATCTACTGTTGTCAGCGGAAAATATATGCCATACAGAAATTCAAGAAAGGTGGTTTCTATGATCTCTAATTTTCGCCTGAAGTCCTTTTTTACTATACTAATGTTTGGCCTTTTTTTGATTCCAACAGCCGATGCCGCAACCAAAAACACCGTTGATGACAAAATAAAAAGTGAAATTGTTGGCACCATGAACAAGCAGTCCAACTGTTGGAATAATGGTAACATTGATTGTTATATGGATGGCTATTGGAAATCGGATTCACTGACGTTCATTGGCAAGGACGGACCCGTCTACGGCTGGCAAAATACACTTGATCGATACAAAAAAAACTATCCCGATAAGGCCACAATGGGAAATTTGACATTTGAGCTAATATCTATCGAGCCTCTGGGCAAAGAGGCCATCTTTGTTATCGGGGCATGGAAGTTAACACGGACAAAAGACGAATTGAGTGGATACTATTCCCTGATCTGGAAAAAAATTGATGGTAAGTGGGTCATTGTCGCCGACCATTCGAGTTAAATATCATACGACAATAATCAAAGACAATTCATTGCCTTTATATTACTATAGTCCCCGATGAATCCCATAAAGACAAATACTCCGCATAAAATGGGTGTTTTCACGCTGACAATGATTACGTCCGCCCTCTTCATGACGCTCAGAAACATGCCCGTCATGGCCGAGACAGGGATGCAGATGCTCTTTCTCAATTTTATCACTGTCTTTGCCTTTTTGATTCCAGTCGCCCTGGTCTCAGCGGAGTTGGCTACCGGCTGGCCCCACAACGGCGTCTATCACTGGATAAGAGAGGCCTTCAGCGAAAAGATCGGCTGGCTCGCCGTTTGGTTGCAATGGAGCCAAAGTATTTTTGGTGTCACTTCTATTCTGGCATACGCAGCCGCCTCGTTTTCTTTTTTGATAAATCCAGACCTGGCATCAAACAAATACTTTATTGTCCTGATAATCTTGGTCGTCTATTGGGGGGCCACTTTTGCCAACCTGCACGGAACAAAGCTTTCGGGGATTATCAGTAGCGTTTGCGTCATCAGCGGAGTTTTCATTCCAACAATTGCCCTAATCGTTCTATCAATCATCTATGTGAGCAGTGGACACCCAGGCCACTTAGACATCTCGTTCACAGCACAAAATTATCTACCGTCCATTCATGACTCCAGATACTTGGGTCTGTTTTTGAGTTTCATCTTCGGCTTTGTTGGAATCGAGGTCTCCGCATCACATGCACGAGAAGTAGAGAGTCCTCACAAAAATTATCCCATTGCTATTTTTTCTGCGGCTATCATTGGTTTTATTCTTACACTCCTGGGCGGCATGGCCATTGCAATCGTCATACCCGTCAAAGATATCAACCTGGTCTCAGGAGCCATGCAGACTTTTTCCGCTATCTTTAAAACTTACAATCTCTCGTGGCTCACTCCCTTGGCTGCTTTTCTGGTGGCTTTTGGAGCGGCTGGGCAAGTAAGCACCTGGATTGTAGGGCCGGTCAAAGGTATCTTTGCCGCGGGTAAGGCCGGCAACCTCCCCCCTATTTTTCGAAGAGAGAATTCCAAAGGAGTTCCTAAAAATCTTCTAATCCTGCAGGCCGTCCTGATTTCCACCATTGCCCTTCTATTTCTCCTCTTTACCAATGTTCAAACCGGCTTTCTCGTTCTCACCAGTATCGCCGTTCTACTCTATTCCATTATGTACATCATCATGTTTGTCGCCGCTATTCGTCTAAGATACACCCACCCCGACACCCCCCGACCAAACCGATTCCCCGGCGGAAATTTAGGAAATTGGCTAAATGGAGGAATGGGTCTCATTACAGTTTTTGTCTGTTTTCTGATTGGTTTTATTCCACCTCCCACAAAAACAATCACTATTTTGACATACGAATCTGTGATGATGGTAGGCGTTGGACTCCTGGTCGCACTCCCGCTCTGCATCCTTCGTAAAAGGACCCGGGAGTGAACAGTGTTACTCCGGCTTTCTTCCTATCCAAATCGTGTGACGGGCTGAGCCATGACGGTCCCTTGATCGCACGCGTACCTCTTCCACTTCAAATCCGGCCTCTTTAAAACGCCTTGTGAAAGTTTTGTCAGGCGTTGCCGACCAAACAGCCAACACGCCCTTGGAGCGAAGTGCCTTAAAAGACGCATCCAACCCCTTTCGGGAGTAAAGCCAATCGTTCTCCTTATGTGTCATGCCCTCGGGACCGTTATCCACGTCCAAAACGATAACATCGTAAGTCCCACACTCCTCCTTCAAGATCTGGGCAACATCAACTTCACGAACAATGACACGTTTATCCCGGAGAGAATGACCGGAAAGTTCTGCCAAGTATTCTCGGTTCCACACCACCACCGCCGGAACCCATTCGGCCACCACTACCCGCGCCTTGGGTCCGAGCTGGTTTAGGGCTGAGGCCAATGTGAAACCCATCCCCAATCCCCCGACCAACACAGAAGGCCCAGGACAATTCGCAACTTTTGAACACGCTAACTTGCCGAGGGCATCCTCAGATTCATGGGCCAAGCTGTTCATGAGATCTAGCCCATTCACACGTATCGAAAATTCATCACCTCGCCTGTGCAAACTGAGTTCTCCACCGCCCTCCGGCAACTTGGTACGATCAATTGTTTTCCAGGGAATCATAGAAACTCCAGTCAGCAAAATATGGGGACACGTGACTTAATTCAAGGCAAAATCAGTCTTCCTCCATTAAAATAGTCCATTGTTCAGGGGTTCCTTAAAGCCCTTGCATACATTATAAGACGTTGTTATGGTGGTCACCAATGGCGTCACCACTCTCACTCGATGAACCCAGCCCCAAAGTTGCACCTCCAAAGAGGGACTTTAAGATTACGGTCAGGCCGCCGGACGATCTACGCCTTGATTTCTTTTCCGGCTTCGGTGTTCCAATGACCCCCACCAGCGTCGTGCCAATGATGTCTGGCCAATCTGTACATGTAACACAAACAGGTTTCGGAATAAGTGCACTCTGGAGAAAAAAAGGAAAAGGGTCAGCAGCGGGACTTCGCCTGGGAATTTCAAATTCAAGATTTACTATAGATGAAACGAAACTTAAAGATTTTCCCGCATTTGGGGAAATAATGAGAAGAATGCAAGATAGTGATGATATGGAGAGAGCACCAACAGAAGGCCGTGAAGATGTTGAGGGGAAAATTGAAGATATAGGTGAGGAAGAGGTTGGCTCATCGGTAAGTATTTCATACCTGACACTGCCGATAGGTTTTATATGGTATCATGAAGGTATTCAATTTTTGGAGATGGGCAAACCGGGCTCAACAATTTCTCTCAATCTTTTTGAAACCAACCTCGGGGCCTACGGTCTTTTTGCGTGGGGTGATATTAAGAGGGGTCTGGAAATTGCTAGGTTTAAGGGGGCAGGCGCTGGTGGAAACCTTGCAGTTGGCATTTCCACCAGTTGGTCCGATTATACACTGGGCATAGACGCTGCCTTGAATCTTGAATATCTAGCGGGAGAAAATGGTGCCCTTGTTTTTACGATTGACGGTGGCCTTTATACATATCTACAGATCAAGCTAAGAGATCCCAGATAACAGATAGAAACACCAACCCAAAAAACCCTTGAACATTGATGGATATTGGACTATACGGGGGACTCTGCAGCGGAAGCAGAAAGTGAGACCCCATTATGAAGCGGTATCTCGTGGTACTTTTCGTACTTTCGCTGGTCATTTCATCGTGTGGAGGTGGTAGCGGTTCTGGCGCTGGCAGCTCCAGCCTAACTGACTTTTTCAACGGAAGCGACGCATCCTCGCCAACATCCTACTGGTCATGTGACGATAGTAGTGGCAACTCATACTACTTCGGAATTTTTGAAGATGGCACAGGATACAGCACCAGCGTAGGAACATTTGCCTGGACTGAGACTGGCGATGGTGAGATTTCCATCACCTATTCGGGTGGGACTTCGGCAATCACAAATATTTCAGCTGCTATCGTACCCAAGGCGTCGTTCACGCAAGATGGCACACTTAACGCCGACTGTACATTAATCGAATCCAAGCCGGTCCTTCCGTCGAGTAGCGAAAGCACAGATTCAGACAGTGACTATTGATGCAACAGTATCCTAAGGGCTGGGAATCCGGCACATGCACCACATCATTTTTAGGACAATTTGATTAAGCTTTATTTTCCCCCAGAAGGCCCGTTCATTCCAATGAACGCCTTTTCTCTAAAACAGTCAACTTTCTCTAAAAACTGCCGAAAATAGAAGTAAGGAGGCCTATTATGGCAGTCACACTATCAGAAGCGGTTAAACAATTGGTATTAACAGTTGTCAGCAACTCCACGTCGAATCATGAAACACAACTATACAATGGTGACCAAACGATTGACACTGACCAGGCGGCCATTCAAGCAAGGATCGCCAAGGATACGCTCAAACATCTTGGAAGAAACATCGAATACATTACAGTAGAAAAATCCAGTGTCATTAAAATAGAAGCCCAACCAATCAATCAATTTGCAAAAATGATGAAGCTCTTAAAGATGGCTCAAGAAATTACAAGCGGTCCCATTCTAGTAGAAGGAGGCAAGACAACACCTAAAACAGACCATCTCTTTAGAAGCACATTTCAATACCTTCAATTGGCACCAGCTGTACTTTCTCCCGATCCGAAGATCTACCATCAGTTCTAATCTAGTGACTTTTTAGGAAACACCTATATCAATATTCCCTACAGCCCCCTCCGTAGCACGTAGTTCGCATAATGCTCGAATTCCCTTTACAAAAGAGGCTGTCAGCGATACTTAAATCGGCACTAGGAGGTAGATGCCATGGGTGGATTATTATCGGTCGCGGGCCCCGATGGCCCCAAAGGTGCTACAGCCCTTCAATCTCAGGATAGAGACCTACCGGAACTTCCTGAGCTCAAGTATCGGCGGGACGAATCGACCTACTCCATCGCCGGATCCCCTCTACTTTTCAGAATAGGAGCTCTCGGAGGCATCAAATGGGCCAACCATCTCAATGTTTGGCCCGACGACACATCCCCTGCTGGCTTTGGAGCCCAACTCATCCTTTACGCAAACCTTGATATCGGAAAATGGTTTAACATTGGTCTTGATTATGCCTTCGACCAATATCATGGCAATGGGCGCCCTAGCAATACGAGTCCCATGCCAGCCAACGGGGCATGGTATCTTGTCGAACAAGAGAAATCACACAAACTTTCCATTGCCCCCGCAATCAATGTCTATCGTTACGAAAGCAAAGATAGAAACAGTTCTGTCATCTTTAATCGATACGATAAGAATGATATTTATGGATTTGACACCGAGCTGGTTGAACATGGACCCAACATCACAGGTGCCATTAAGATTGGCGCCCTTCTTGGCGTCGATTTTATTAATTTCAATTCAGACGATTACCATGGCTATCCTGCAACCGAGGCGACTGTGCCACTTGCCGGAGCATTCATCAATACGACCTGGGATTTTTGGGTCTCTAAGCATGTCGGCATAAGTGCTAAGTTGGAATCGCGATATACGCACTCCTTTGACGAAGACGGTCATGTTTCAAAACCATGCATCACCTTCCTTGCATTCGGCCTGGGACTTTCATTACGGTAATTATGATTATTGAGATTTGCCGGTCCAGCAATAGAGGCAAAGTTTTTCCTTGGGCAACCCAATCGCCTCCACCATATCATCGCCCTTCTGATACCTAAGCGTCGTTACATCTAAGTAGTCTGTTATCCAATCGATCATTTTCTGATATTTTTCGGAGTCAGCATCTAGATAGGCAGAAATGTCATCTATGTCATGTCCTTCCAACGCCCGAATGGCGCGCCTTCCCACAAGCTCGTCGATCGAACGGGTAGAAATATTGAACTTGCACGGAAACATAAGCGGGGGACAGGCAGGACGAACGTGAACCTCTTTTGCGCCCCCCTTCCAGAGTTTCTGTACGGTGAAGTTTTTAAGCTGAGTACCACGCACGATAGAATCTTCACAGATAAGGACGCTCTTGCCATCAATCAATTCGTTAACCGTGATCAACTTCATTTTGGCAACACGATCCCGTTCCTCCTGTGTGGGAGGAGTATAACTGCGACCATAGCCCGGCGTATATTTCACCAACGGTCTCCGATATGGAATACCCGATTCCATGGCATAACCGACGGCATGAGCCACACCCGATTCAGGCACACCGGCTACAACGTCCGGTTTCACAGTATCCGAACGAGCAAGGCATTGTCCGCACCGTTCACGAACAATCTCGGAATTGATCCCCTCATAATTGGACGTAGGAAAACCGGTATAGATCCAAAGAAAAGAACAAATCTGGCACTGACTGCCGGCATCGCTTTTCACCTGTGGTCCATTATCATCAATAAGAATAATTTCACCGGGCCCAAAATATTTCTTCACCTCATAACCCAGGTTTGTAAACGCGCCTGTCTCACTTGTAACCGCCCAACCGTTTTCACTCTCTCCAAGTATCAGAGGAGAGTGGCCAAGCCGATCACATGCAGCGTAGAGCCCTTCTTCCGTAAGGATCAACATTGAGCAAGAACCCTCAATCTTGGCAAAAACATTTTTTATACCCTCAACAACGTTATCCTTTTCGTTAATTAACTTCGCCACCAGCTCAATATGATTAATTGTGCCTCTTCTGACCTCAGCGAAAGAGTTCCCATTCTCCAAAAGTTCCTCGGCCAACTCTTTGGCATTATCTATCCAGCCATTGATTGCGATGGAAAATCGACCCAGTCGGCCGTTAAGACTTATCGGCTGCTCTTGCGTTGCGCTGATAACACCAATCCCCTTATTGCCCGAGAGGCCATAGTGCTGCTCGTAGAATTTTGACTTGAATTGACTGGAACGAAGACTGTGAATTTTTCGCCTCAGCTCGTCACCCAGAACCGCCATGCCCCCATATTCGGTACCCAGATGAGAATGATAGTCGGTTCCATAAAAAAGTGTCTCTAGGCAATCACCCTTCTCCACCACGCCAAAGATACCGGTCATAAAAACCCCTTTCTCTTTTTCCTGAAGTCTCTTCCTATCCCCGGGAGCAAAGTTAGTACAGTGAAATTAAAAAACCCGACCACGGGGCAAACAGGAACAGAGCAAGGAAAGCCAACCTACCGTATTTTAACATATAATTTTCTCGGAATTATAACTGTTGGTCTTGTTGGACAAGGAGGAACTTAAACCTCTCTTCAAGGTAGTGAAACTTGTCTCTAATCTTTTTCACCCCATCCGTGTAGGTAGGGACTCCTTTAAAGAGGCCTTCAACGATATCTGTCTCAATCTGTTTAAAACATTGGTAAATATATTTTTTTCTCTCTCTTGAGATATCTTTGTCTTCCAAGGCCTTTTCAAAAAAGGTCGCTATCATCATCAATCCCTCTTGGAATGCAGCAAGCTTTCCAAAGGGAAGTTGCACAATGTGGAGGTACTGATTTCTCATTGGATAGAGGAAATAGTTGGCTAAGTGATTTGGAATATCGCTCCTCATCATCTCAAGTGCGAAGTCATAATAATCATCCTTATCATAACGAAAATAGATAAGATTTGTCGCCGTCAAGAAGCTCTTCACGTCTCTCGGTTTCAATGAATTAAACTTCTTTTTTGAAACTTCGGCCACAAAACCCTTGATCATTTCCCTATAAGTGCCCTTATTCAAAAAATCTCCAAAAAATCGCGGAATCAAGGGCGCATAAGGACTAACTGCTATATGTCCCCCCAACTTAAAAGCGGTCGCAGGGTCTTGATAACCATTTTCCGCTAACTCGTATATCTCATGTCGACCTATTTCCTTGGCCACACTTCCATCGGCGTTCATCTCAACTACTGATGGAAATGAAGAAATTTTATATTTTTCAGATAATTCTTTATTTTCAATCCATAGATATAGACGCTTTTCACCCTCAAGCTGTGAGCACTCTTCGAATGCCGGGAGGATCTTTTTGCTTTTTCCACTCCGTGTCTTAGAAAATGCCACAATCGCAGTCTCTCCCTGTCCCAACCGGGAAAGCTCTTCCATAAGTTCGTTTTCTTTCTTAACGTAGCGAACAGCAGACTTGAAGTTTTCGGGGCGCAGTACCTTTGTAAAGAGTCCTCGAATGTCGATATCGTTTACCGAGAGTGCCGCGGGAAAACGCCCAAGCATGTCGGCCAGCACAGCGCACTTAACATCTGTATCATATTTGCCAATAAATTCTTCCCACCGCTGAAGGAACAGGTCTACAACCTTGCTATCGGAATTAAGAGTCTCCGATTCAATTTCCTTCGAAGCGACATCAAAAAACGGTCGTGTAAAGAGAACCCCTTCTGCGGTCTTGATCTGCCCGAGCAAAGAAGAAAATAGTTGTATAAACGAATCGTAACTGGTGTCAGAGACTACCCTCTCTCGCCTGAGAATTGAAAGCATCTCTCCAATAAGACTCTTTTGCGTCTTAGGCCCAAGGCGATTGAAGAGGATCACAACAAAATTATCGACAATATTAGAATTATACACGTCAATAGTCTCACCCTTTACAGCAGGCATTGTTATCAAATTAGAAAAAAGCTCCAGAAAAAGTTCGTCATGTATCTTAGAATCATAACCCTCGCCTATCAGGCCAACATCGCCCCAAAAGAATGTCCTTGAAAAACTCTTAAAGAGTTCTCTTTTAGATTTGTTTTGTGCAAGCCTTAAGACCTTCGTGATAATCTTCGTTTTAAAGGCCTTTGTGAAATACGCCGATATATAGGGGCCAATCCCATAATCTGTGTCAGCCTGAAACCATTTCACAAAACCATCGATGTCTTCATCTAAAACAGATCTAACAAAAAGAAGAAGATCTCCCATATTTTTATCGTCATCAGTCATAGAGAGTCGGCCGGCATAATGCTTCACAAGGCCAGTGTGCACAGCCTTGAGAATCAAGTCCCTATTCGCATCATCTTTAGAGACTTCTAATATCCGATTTATCAATTTGTATGAAGTAGGTGCAGCAAACGTAAGATAACAAACGAACTCAAGCCACTCCCGGCCCTTTTTGTAGTGGTGAACTGCTGTAATCGCATTATCTAGGTAATACCGTTTCCGCGTATTGATGTATTCGTTATCCAACATTTCCACGACTATTGGCACTAAATCCTTTACGCCCAGAATCTTAGAAAGACCGGCAATTGTCGACAATCCTGGATCGTCGACATATTGATCAGTACCATTAAAAAAATATGCCTCGTGCCTATCCTCCCAATTGCTCACCAGGATGCCCTCTTCTTGAAGTTCGTCTTGTGTAAAGTTGGTCCACTTGATTACTTTATCTACAAAGGCTGCTGATTTTTCCGAAATGATCTTAGAAAAAGCTCTCTTATCACCCTCACTGAGATATCCCCACATATCTACCCACGTGTTATTTACCTGGGACAAGTGTGCGTGACCAATGAGATACTCATCCATCCTCTCGAACTTTAGCGTCCATTCAACAAATCTTTTTGCGTCCCAGGCATTGAGAACACCTTTTTTGTGCAGATAAGAAACAACGTAATAAAAATAGTGCCTATCGTATTGATCTTGCGGGAAAATTTCCTTTGGGTCTAGTTCCGTAATGATTCTCACAAGGCCCGATGTAAATGTGCGCCTCAGCTCTGGCTCGTCAGAGAGGGCCTCATACATGATGTCCAGAAAAACACCAAAGGTATCTAGGTTACAATTTTTTGAAAATATTATCTCTTTCATTTTTCCAGAACACCATGAAAGGGCTTTTTTAACCTCTTTTGATTTTTCCTCGGCAGTTAGAGTCTTAAAATTGCCTGCTAACGTTAAAAAAGTTTTTAAGACGATGTCGTTGAATTGCTCCCGAAATTCACTTCCTTTTTTATTCTCAAACGTTAGATAACCAAGTTTTCTCTTCCCTTCGGTATGCATCTCTTCAAGAGATTCGACACCAACGAGACCTTCGATAAAGTCAGAGGGAAGAGCGTTTATTCTTTTGAAGTATTCAGCAAATGTCTTTTCGGGTTCCGGCTTAATGTCAACTCGCTCACCGTGTCTAAACCTATTATCGGCATAGTCAAAATAGAGACCAAGAATAGAATGGATAAAAAATGGTGCGGCCTTTTCGTCTCCGCGTTGAGAGAGTTCAGTAAGCATCTCATAGAAACCAGATGGGAGAGCACTGACCTCATCAGCCTCAGGAAGTCTATTCTCACCGTCCGTGAAGAGCATTAAAGATCTAAGCGCAAGAGAGGGATTCGACATAGCTAGGAAGAATCCAAATGTATCCAATTCACGGCCGAAGTAAACACTTACCGCCGTTGAGAGGGCATCCTCAGAGTTGCAGATCGAGGCATCATGAACCAGCCCTTTATGCTTCATAAATTCAGAGAGTGAGTGCTTGAATACATACGGAAGAGTCGACCTACTTTGTCCAAATAATCTCTTTAATACGGGGAGCCCATTTTCCTGATAATACTCACCAAAGAGGTGAGCATATTTTGCCTGCATTGTACAGGGGCTAATCGGCTTAAGATTATCGAGAAGAGTTTTTGTTTTTTCGTTCGTTTTTACCCTATTAAATTTGTAAGGATAGGCAGCACGGTCGGAGCGGAACGCAACACTTACCAGGTCTCTTTCTTCGGGAACTTCACTAAACGTTGCACTGTCTGGTTCAAAGACAAAAATGACATCATTATCTCGTGGATATTGTTCCAACTCTTCATGCGCATCTATTTCAGCCATATCTCCAAGCGAAAAACCCTCTTTCTTACTCTTAAGAGACGTCCCCTTAATGCCTGTGACTGCCGCCTCAAATAGGTAGGCAAGGATGTCATCTACTGTCCCTTCTGTTGACTTATCCCCCTCTGTCACAGTCATCAATTTAATGGGGGTCTCCCCCCCTTTAATATGAATCGTGAGGTCTAAATATTTACCTTCTGCCTTTGTCTGGTCAATCAGCTGTGAGAGAAAAAGCATAAGGGAAGGAAGATGGTTATCCAACATTGCTGGGTCAAGACAAAGAATGGCGTGGAGGCGCTCTCCGCCCCATATTGTCATTTCTCCAAAGTCGATCACTTTTGGAGGGTCTTGCTTGTACTCAGCATTCTTTATACCTATTCGGTTGTTAATCTCATCGCCCATATTTCCTCTTTCAACGCGCTCCTCTTGGAACCTCAATATCAAAAAATACCCTCATCGGCATGGCATATGTTCTTGCCGTATCAAGATGCTTGTTTATATATGCTTCATACTCCATAACAGCCATTCCATATCCTGCCGGAATATGCCCGGCTCTATCAGCATCTCCCTTGACCATAGCCTCTACGATATTTATTAGAGCTGGTTTAGGTTTAAGCGTTGTAATTCCCAGAGGCGAGCTCACCTTAAATTCTACAGTCGCACCTGGATAACGTCTCTTAATTTCACAAAGCTTACCAATCCAGTTTAAAAAATCGGCACTTGAAGGAAGAGCGCTCATCTTCAATGGAAAGGCCGTATCGTGCCAAGGGTGAATATGGTAATCGACCACCTTTAAATTCTCCGCCCCTTCCTCCGTCTCCTTTATTATCTCCACAACTTCTTTTTCGACGAAATCCCAGTCAACATTTACAATAGTTGAGCCCTGAGAAGACAAGACGCCGGTCTCGGCCTCAAACGATTTGTCATATGTATAGAATGCGATCCAACCCTCTTCCCATTTTGCATTTTTCACCAACCTTCCAATGTTATTTTCAAACACGCGTTGAGATAAATGGTAAAAATGCCGCTCCTTAGGAATTGGGTTTAGCGTAACAACTTTCTTCTCTTTCCATTCCGGCTGCAAAAGCTTTATGGCAAAAGTCGACATCATTGCAGCGGCAGGTGCCGTCTCACCCGCAAGTGCTGGAAGAATATCGGCAGCAAACGTCTCAAAGGCCTCCTGAAGTCTCTCGGGCGTAAAGCCGCCACCAGCCAGGGTCTCCAGAACCTTATCCTTGATATCTTCTGGGTATTCATACTTAATAACGGGATCTGAAAAGAGGATAACAAGCGCAACCATGAGGTTTGTCATATGGTCGTTCTCAACGATCCTATATGTCCAAATATGGTCGAGAATAAACTGCAATGCATTTACAAATCTCTTGTTTGACGAAAGGGCAATAAGGTAAATATAATTTTCGCGAGCCTCAGGATCAGACGTGATCTTCTTAAGAAGATCTTCCGCATGCTTGTCATCCATGAACAAGGATACGGATTTAGCCAAAAAGATACGCTCAATCATTGAGGGAAATTTGCTTACGTCTAAGATCGACTTAAAGAGAATCTCTTTGGCAGTAGAATCTCCCTTGATCGCCCAAAGAGCGATGAGTGAAATCGCCCTCTTTGTGACGTGCACGTCGTATCTTTCATCTTGAGCTATTCCGATTAATTTTTTGTAAAGGGCTGCCCTCTTTGTCTTGACGAGGTTGCTCAATTTTCCGATCGCCACAAAGAGATCCATCTCTTTTGGCGAATTTTCATGCACTATTGCAATAGCATCATTTTCACTCTTTATACTCTTTTGCGCAGCCTTAAACCCCTCTGAAAGCAACTCCATTTTAAGTGGTGAGTCATCAAGTGCAATTGAGATAAAAAGAGGAGTCCCTTCGTCGAATGCAGTCGAAACCCTTTTGCTAGCAATCTCCGCAGGTGTTTTAACTGGAGGAAATGCCAACGGGCCCATTATCGTTTCAACTTGGATGGCCGGGGGAGCAACACTTAATCCAGCAGCTTCATCTGTGAATAAGATGGCACTTCCTTTTTTTGCGCACTGTTTAAAGACATTCGCAGTCTCTTGAGAATTATCATTGTCTACGAAAAAATTGACCGAACTTAGGATTGTGTCAACCTGGCTTCGAACAATCTCTTTTACTGCGTCCCCTTTAACCAGTGAACTAGGATCAAATGTCATTAAGGTGCTGATTTTTTCGCCTTCCTCAGTATCGTTATAGCTATATTGATCAAACATCCCCATGTACGTTCTGAGAGAATCAAAATCGACCACCTCATCAAATTGGATTTGAACATCTCTCCGCGCCGTCTCATTTTCATTTATAAAATAGATTCTAAATGAGAGCTTGATTTTTCTTAGCTCATCATCAACCTCTTCAGCTGGATACGTTTCATAATAATAATTCAACATGTCGATATTGTTGGACAGGAATTTGGCAACCTGGCTTGCAACCACATTCGATGCACGCTCGTTGTAGAAATCGATATCAAATCGGCCGGCAGAACCGCTTCCATCGTATATTAAACAGGTGTCACCCTGCTCGTCATATGGGAAAGGATTAATCTTCACCCCTTCGACAGATTCCACTTCTCCTTCTACCTCTACATCATCAGGTGGAGGTGGAGGCGGCTTTATCTCTACTTTTTTTGCAGGCGGTGGATTAAGACAACTGACCTCAACGCCATAAAGTATCCCGCGATATCCATCGACAGTGATATAGGAATCCAGACTGGAGAGCTCGGTTCTATCAATATCATAGTGATATTTAATGGGCTCACCATCTTTTTTTATAGTCCACTCAATGCCACTGTTAACTAATCTTGCTTCCCTTGGAATGACTATATATGTTGGGAATTCACATCTATTCTTGGATTCGATCGGGCGAAGCATACTGGAATCGTCAATAATATAACCAAAAGCATTCTCTGAAACCTTTATCATGAGAAGATCAGATGTTCCCAATGGTGTTCTATAGACAAAGGGTGCCTCTTTTGAAACAGGGGCAAGAAAAATGATTGGTAACTGTGGCCTTCCACCTTCGACTCTTTGCCAGACATACCATTCTTTGCCCAAAAGTTTTTTTGTGCCTACGCGCCAGGGACTTTTCTTGAAAAAGGTGTTCAGGTAATTGTCTAGAGAAGTATCTCCCATCCTCTCTATATGTGGACTGATGCCGCCACTATTCTCAAAGGCTGCAACGGAACTACCGGCATTTGATTTTACAGGACTGGTTTCCCCCATCATATTTCTCCACGGTTTGATCTCTCACGATCTCGATATATTATCGGCAAATGGACGACATCATGTTGCTGAAGCCCCCCAACTTCCGTTTCAAAAAAGAAACAGTGAAAGACATGCGATAACCCATTGATATAATTGAGAAAATTAGATGGCTTTTCTGGTGATTTTAGCTCGCGTTTTCGAAATCGCAGAGCGCCTCGATACTACTTGTTGTAGCGGTATTTAGATCGAAGGCGGAAAATTCACATTCGATCACAAGTGAGTTGACTGTGATGGTCGAAGATCCGGTATAGACGCCTTCATCAACTATAAGAAAATTGGCAGCAAAGACATATTCATAGTCATTATATGTGAGCGTCAGATCGTCAACGATGAGTCTATCAGTTACATTATTAATGTATTCTGTTCCTGAAACGGAAAACTCTAACGTCGAGGAACCATCTGTCGCAGAGACATCATAATTGTGTTCAATTGTGATTAACGTTGATGTATCTACCCCAGACATAGTCCCACCCAGAGTAAATGTCCATCCAGCACGATCAGTAACACAACTTGAAAATGTAGCCAGAGTCTCGTTTGTCACCGATACCAAACCACCACCCAAACAACTTTCGGTCACAGTTGCCTTGGCCGACAGGCTCTTCCCAGCATCAATGCCTGAAGCTTCAAAGGCCGCCTGGGTCGCTGCCAAGATTCCTACGCTAACCTGTTCCTGCTGTGCTTCTGTGACACTATTGTCTCCGGCTATCACTCCGACGCCTCCTCCTCCACCCGTCTCTCCATCTCCAGTTGTACCTCCTCCGCCGCCGCCACCCCCACAGGCCGCTATTAGCACCAAGATCCCTAGGATGACTATTAGCTTTTTCATGACCTCCCCCCGCATCAACGTACAATTACAGATCCGTTACTATTAGACAGCAAGATCCGTACCAAAATGGACCGCTCTTAATTATATGTAATTATTAGAGAATATTTTCGTGGAGCGAGCAAACCGAGTTAATTTTCACCCTCCCTCGTGAAGGACAGATACGGACTTTCGGCTAACATTATGAAATCACTGACAAATCGAGCAGTATAAATTCACCCGGAGACCGTCAATATTTGCTCCACTACGTATCCATTGACATTCCACAACATTCGTGGTCGTTTCCGGCAGGAGACAATTTCATGAACAACAAAGGGGGCAGAAAATGTTCGAAATAATGAGTGAGAGCAGTGGAAATATTTTGGGTGTTAAGGCGACCGGCAAACTGACAGATGACGATTACAAAAATACTTTTTTACCAAGACTAGCCAGCATCATCAAAGAACATAAGACAGCACGAGTCTTGATCTATCTTGATGAAAGCTTTGAAGGATGGACACCAAAGGCCATGTGGGATGATGCGCATTTTGGTTGGATACACAGAAATGACTTTGACCGATTGGCAGTCGTCGGCGGCCCCAATTGGATCGAATGGAGCATGAAACTTTCAAAGCATCTCATAACGGCCGAGATCAAAACGTTCACAGCGGATCAATTGACAGACGCCTGGGGCTGGATCAACGAATAGACAAACTTTTTTTTACACTCCGGGAACATCATGCTTAATTCCTCGGTTTCATCCCCGGATTGCCCGAACCGTCAACCCACTTGATTTTAACCTACCCCAGTGGTATTGGAGGGACAATGCAGTTGATTTCCTTCCTAATTCTCTTCCCCCTTCTCATAGCCTTTGTTCTACTGATATTTCGAAATGACCATGTCAGGGCATTAATTATCAAGGTGTCGGCAATTCTTCTCTCCATCGGTGCAATCGCCCTC
>CAYWXY010000025.1:0-15799 GCA_964462555.1 uncultured Pseudomonadota bacterium
TGAATAATTGGCGGCAACGTCCGTTGCCCTTTTGGAAAGCTTGACATACTCGTCGTCAGGCATCGTAAGAATTTTCTTTATCGCGCCGGCCAACGCCTCTGAATCCGCAGCCTCTACAATTTCGCCCACAACGAATTTCTCGATCTGGCCGGTCCGCGTTCCCACAACCGGAAGACCACATCCCATCGCCTCTAGCGCCGCAATATTAAAACCCTCGAACCGTGACGGCACAGTCGATAGCCGAGCCACATTATGAAAACGCGCCAAAACAGATTGCGGAAGATGTCCCATCAACGTCACATGTTTCATCTCATCATCTGTCGGCGGATGGCCCAAGACCTCTTCCAGATCACCCACGCCAAAAAGCACCAGATGGAAGGGAACCTCGCCCTGCAACAAACGATTGGCCTCGATCAATGTGTCGACACCCTTCGTCCGCGACAGCTTTCCTCCAAATGTCACGATCGGAAGATTGGGATCGACAGAAATCCCATACTCATCAAAGAGTTTCTTTTTGTCGATCGTCTGTGGCGAAAAAATCGTCTCGTTAAAACCATTCTCAACCGTTACAACCTTTTCAGATGGCACCTGATAGAGATCGAGAACCTCATCTCTCACAAAATCGGAAACAGCAAAGATCGTATCTGCCCCATTCGCACAAGACATGGCATAAGGTTGCATCCGTTCATCGTAACGATAACCGATCTGATCCGAATTATGCGCCACGGCAATAAATTTCTGGCCCAGACGTTTCAAAATGTAGCCCATGATCCAGATATGATGAGTTTCAATGACGTCGGGAACAAAGTCGGCCACAACTTTTCCAAGACGGTCGGTCATCAGCTCAATAAAAAGACGAAAATCTTCATCGGACATGTCGCGATACGTATATGGTCGCTCCGTGCTTCGAGGATTCGGATCCTCAATCATTAACGGAAAATTATCAAACGTCTTTCCCCTATATTCAATCGGAAAACGGATGATCTCATAAAGATCGGGGTTTCCATAATAGGTCTCACGGTCCTCCGAATGTCCCCCGGCATCGGGGAAAACCACCTTGACCGTATGCCCAAGGCGAATCAGCTCATGTGCCACACCGTCAATAACAGTGCCTGCCCCCGTCCCCCACGACCCCGTATTTGTCAGAAGAATCCGCATGGAGGCATCGTATCCAGAGATAAATAATTTGTAAATTGAAATCCCCGCCCCTTTATTATACGTTAGGCGGCCAAGGGGGAAATATGTCAAAACTCAAGCTTTTCGGAACGGATGGCATCCGAGGAATAGCCAATTCGGCAAACATGAATACGGAAATTGCGGTTGCCCTGGGACGTGCTGCCGCCCATTTCGTTCGAAACAGTGATGAACTGCCTCAGATTGTGATTGGCAAAGATACACGCCTCTCGGGATATATGATTGAAACCGCCATCGCGAGCGGCATCAACTCGATGGGCTTGGATGTTGTCAAAACCGGTCCACTACCCACACCGGGTATTTCATTCATCACCCGCTCCATGAGAGCCCGGATGGGAATTGTTATCTCGGCCTCCCACAACCCCGCCGACCAAAATGGCATCAAGCTCTTCGGTCAAGACGGTTTTAAGTATGAAGCCGAAGAAGAAGCAGAGATCGAAAACCTAATCTACCATCAGATCCCCGAAAAGAATCTCGCAAAACCGAGGTCCATAGGAAAAATGCTACAGGTTGATGATGCAGGTGGGCGCTATATTCAATATCTAAAGGAACGTTTTTCACATAATCTTAATTTAAAGGGCTTTCATATTGCCGTCGATTCGGCGAACGGTGCTGCATACCAGGTCGCTCCACTGGTCTTTTCGGAACTTGGTGCCAATGTTCTCTCCTTCAATGACCAACCCAGCGGACATAATATTAACGAAGAGTGCGGAGCCCTTCACCCCGAATTCATTTGTCAAACGGTCAAAGATTCCAATGTGAATATCGGCATTACATTTGACGGTGACGCCGACCGTGTCCTTTTGTCGGACGAAAAGGGAAACCTCATCGACGGGGATGGTATCCTCTACATCTGCGCCAAACACCTTCACGCCAAAGGAAATCTAGGGCAGTCCACCGTCGTCGGAACGATCATGACCAATTATGGACTCGATACTGCTCTCAAGGCAGAAGGAATCAGCCTCGCGCGCACGGATGTTGGAGATCATCATGTCATCTCACACATGCGGCAAAACGGCATCAATCTGGGCGGAGAGTCCTCAGGGCATCTGATCTACCTCCATCACAGCTCAACCGGTGACGGAATATTGGGAGCCCTTCGCATTCTCTCAATCATGAAGCAAACGGAGAAGCCGCTCAGCGAACTCGTCAAAGGCTACAAACCCTTCCCACAGAAAACAATCAACATCGACGTGAAAAAGAAAACGCCCTTTGAAAAGATCAGCGACATCATTAAGGTAAAAGAGGCCATCGACACTGAACTTGAAGGGAGAGGCCGGAGCTTGCTGAGATATTCAGGAACCGAAATGGTCGCTCGAGTCACGATCGAATCCGACGACATGAAGACCACCGAACAAAAAGTCGAAGAACTGGCCTCCGTCGTCAAAAAACACCTCGGCGTTTAGACTAAAACTATTCCTCTACATATTGATCAATTCTTGAATAGCATCTTGGAAGGTAATCTGAGCCTCAAAACCTAATAGCTCTTTTGCAAGAGATACATCAGCCACCGATCGACGAATATCGCCATCGCGCCACGGCGCCATATCTGGTTTCACCTGAAGATTGGTAGCATGATTCAGGGCAGCTACCAGATCCAAAAGAGAAATCTCTTCGCCTTTTCCAATATTGATAATTTCTCCACCGCCACAATTCGCACTCTCTGAAGCCAACAGATTTGCACGCGCAACATCCGTAACAGAAACAAAGTCGCGCGTCTGCGACCCATCACCGTAGATCACAGGTTGACGCCCAGATTTAAAACAATCGACAAATCGAGAAATAACACCCGAATATTCCGACGACGGATCTTGACGCGGGCCAAAGACATTAAAATATCTTAGGCATACCGTTTCAAGGCCCTCTTCAGCATAGCGACGAGCATCGATCTCATTCTGAAACTTCGACTCGGCATAGGGACTAATCGGATCTGGTGAAAATGTTTCATTATTTGGCAACGCGGCCTTTGTTCCATAAATCGCCGCCGATGAAGCCAGGACGACACGCTTAACACCTTTCTTTTTCGCAGACTCTAAAACATTTCGTGTACCATCAACATTAATGGCACGCGTCTCTTCCGGCCGATGAATCGAATCAAAGGCCGAGACAAAGGCCGCATTGTGAAAAACAATATCAACACCCGGCATCACATTATCTAAAGATTCCCGATCACGAATATCTCCCTCAACAAATGTAATTCGTTCTTGAAAGGCAGAAATGTTCCGTTCATATCCGGACGAAAGATTGTCATAGACAACCACTTCACCTCGCCCCTCCCGAAGAATGGTCTCGACAATGTGAGAACCGACAAATCCGGCCCCGCCGGTAACCAAGTATCTAGACATTATGCGTCCTTTTTTATAAATCCGCCGATTCGTGTCCGAAAGTGCTCATACTTCGATTCATCACATTCCGATCCATCGACGACCTTCGTCAGGCACTCCCTGATCTCGATCATTAATTCAACAACTGGTGGCTCAAGATCAACGTTGTTCTGGATAGTGGCGTAGAGAAGCCCCTCCATCAGACCCGCAATATCACCCAATTTTTCGTGACCATAAATGGCTGCCGAACCATGAACCTTGTGAAAAATCTGAAAGGCTGGCTCATATAACGATCGATTAGCTGGATCATCCACCAAACCATCCAATATCGGCCCCAGATCTTTAATACGTTCTCTCGTAACCTGATAAAACTGTTCCCTCAATCTTTCGGGAATTTCCATAAGTTAGCCCGCCCTTTCACTCAATAGCCACTTGATAATATTGCATTATTTTGATAATGTCGCATTATAGCGACAGGGGGAACAGTATGGCAATTAAAAAGATTTTAGTCGTGGAAGACGACATTTTGCTTCAGGAGATGATGAAAGAGCTTCTCCAGGCCAACGGTTTTGATGTTGTTATCGCCACCAACGGAAGAGAAGGACTTGAAGTGGCACGCACGCAAAAACCCGATTTTATCTTCGCCGATCTCATGATGCCAGAACTCGACGGCATTCAGCTCACCAAGGAACTTAAGGCCAATGAATCCACGACCAACATACCGATTGTTTTAGCCTCTGGTCTCGGTTTCAACAAAGAGGCCAAAGAGGCCATCCGCGCCGGGGCCGCCGATTTCATATCCAAGCCCTACAAGGCCCATGAGATCCTGGAAAAGATAAAACAAATTGTGAAATAGCTCATTATCTGGTACTCGTATGACCATCTAGAGGAGGAATTATGGCAAAGAAATTATTAATTGTTGAAGACGAAATCATGCTTCTTGAAACAATGAAGTTTCGCCTGGAATCAAAAGGGTATGAAGTTATCACAGCAGAAAACGGCAAAGATGGTTCCTTCAAGGCCATGTCAGATAAGCCGGACCTCATTTTGGCCGATATCATGATGCCAGAACTTGACGGTATCGAGATGACAAAGATCATCCGAGCCAACAGCGATCTAAAAGACGTTCCAATCATTATGGTCACGGCGCTCGGTCGAGAGGAAGATGTCAAGAGAGCATTGGAGGCCGGAGCCAACGACTATGTCACAAAGCCCTATTCGGCAGAGGACCTCTTAAAAAAGGTTGAGGAATTTCTCAAATGACGTCTCGGGTAGTAGCGTGCATTACAGCAATCACCCTCATTCTCGGACTTAGCCCGGCCTACTCAGCGAAAACAAAGGGAAGGCTTTCAAAAATGAAATCATGGATGGTCTATTACGGGGCTAAATTCCCGGATCAGAAAATTCCAAGGTACGACCTCTATGTCTTCGACGGTTACAACCATCCCCCCCTAGAACCACTGAAAAAAAGTAAAAAGGTTGGCTATCTGAGTTTCGGAGAGGTTGCCAAACATGATCCGTTTTTCTCAGATATCAAATCCAAGAACCTCTTAATCGACGAAAATAAAAATTGGCCTGGATCATTTCGAGTCGATATTCGCAAAAAGGAATGGCACGACTTTGTGATCAACCATATGATTCCGAAAATCACGGGACAAGGTTTTGACGGTATATTTATCGACACTATCGACACGGCCATTTATCTAGAAAACGACAAAAAGATTCCGGGGTCTGTTCAGGGCGCCATCCAACTCCTGAAGTCAGTCCGAAAACATTATCCCAAGTTGATCATCGTCCTCAACAACGGCCTTTTCCTCCTGGATGATGTCGGAGACGATATCGACGCGCTGGTTATCGAGGATATCTACACCCTCTACGACTTCAAAAAGAAGTCGTATAATCTGGCTACAACGGAATGGACGACCGAACGGATCCAACCTGTTCTAGAATTTCAGAAAAAATTCGACAAACCGATCCTTCCGCTCGAATATCTGGATAAAAATGACAAGAAAGCGATAAAAAAGATCTCAAAAATGGCTAAAAAGGAAGATTTCATCCCCTATATCGCCGACATCCATCTCCAAACCATCTTTTTCCACCCGTAAGAGACCTAAACTCAGCGTTATTACTTGAAAAAAATCCCCCCGAAGACATTTGCGCTCATCCCCAGAAAATGTTAAAGTGATAGGTTATGAAACTCATCAAATATTTGTTTTTATTGGTCATTTTAACCATAATCCCAAAGGGCCTCTTTGCCCAGGAGATCAACCGGCATATCCTGGCGTTGATCGACAGCACCGAAATCAAAGATCCGGTCGACAACTACCTTGCATCGTGGGCCGAAATGCCGCTCAACCATCTCGGTTTCACTCTCGACTTTGTCGATGTATCCAAGCGCTTGCCCACGGATGAAGAGATGAAAAAATATCCGGCGATGATCAGTTGGTTTAAAGACAATCAGCTAAAAGACGCCCAGAAATTTGCAAACTGGATCACCCGGCAACTCAATAACGGAAAAAAACTACTGATTATCAACGAGTTTGGATTTGAAGTCGACGAAAAAGACAATCTGCTACCCGAAGAACTATTGAACAAGTTCTTAGAGGCCTTTCATATTTCGTACGATTACAATCAAAACACAAACAGCCCCCTATTAATTGAAATCATAAAGAATGTTCCTGAGGTCACAGAATTTGAACGTCAACTCAAAGGAGACCTCAGAAACTTTCAGGCTATTCGTCCCCTGGATAGCAACGCAACCATCTACCTTCAGTTAAAACGAAGAGATACCGGGGCCATCGGTGATGCCATTTTCAAACACTCCCGGGGCGGGTTCATCCTGAGCGGCTATTCCAGCTATGACAACCCCCATGATTTCCAACGCCGCTGGAAAATCAACCCATTCATCTTCTTTAAAGAAGTCTTTGATAGCAACTTTCCGAAACCGGATGTCTCTACGATGAATGGCATGCGGCTCTTCATCAGTCACATCGATGGCGATGGACTTCGAAATCTCAGTTACGTCGACAACAAGAGCAGCTGTGGAGAAATGGCCTACGATAGAATATTCACGCGATACAATCTACCGATCACGAGTTCTGTCCTTATCGGTGACATTCTCAAGACAGGAGGAAGAAGAGAGAAGAAGCTGATCGAGACCGTTCAGAAAATGTTCGAACTCCCAAACATTGAACCAGCCAGCCACGGGTGGGCGCATCCTTTCATCTGGAAAGAAGACGGAAGAAAAGTGGCATTGAACCTTTTCGGCTATGAATTCTCGCCCCAAAATGAAATCGGAAACTCCATTGATTATATCAACGAAAACCTGACCCCCAAAGACAAGCCGGCCAAACTCTTTCTCTGGACGGGTGATTGCGAGCCCGATTATGATGCACTAAAGTACATCTTTGACCACAATCTGCTCAACATGAACGGTGGCGACACGCGCCTCGACAACAAATACCCGAGCTACGCCTACGTTGCACCGCTTTTCCGCCACGTTGGGGATCTTGTTCAAACGTACGCCCCCATTGCAAACGAAGTCACATATACCGACGGCTGGAAGGGCCCCTTCTACGGTTTTCGTTATGTCATCGAGACACTCAAGAGAACCGATTCACCGATGCGTCTCAAACCTATTGATATCTACTACCATATCTTTATCGCGGAATACGATGTCTCCATTGCTACTGTTTATGAGGCCTACAACTGGTCACTGGATCAAGAGATCTATTCCGCCTTCGCTACCGATTACGTT
Organism: uncultured Pseudomonadota bacterium; assembly: GCA_964462555.1. Classification (GTDB taxonomy): domain Bacteria; phylum UBA10199; class UBA10199; family CAYWXY01; genus CAYWXY01. Next base: position 7,276 of record CAYWXY010000025.1, read on the forward strand.
CGAGCCGCCAGCGGATTCATCACAACAAAAATTAAAAAAATCTCTCCCCTCTCATGGGAAATATTGGATAGTGGTGATCTAAGAACTATTCGCTTCGACGATTTTGAAGGTTATGCAGACACCACTCGATCTACCGGCGTCCTCGGCTCTAACATCTTTCAGGGTTCAACGTATGTTCACCTGAACAATGGTGAACGATCCGTTATTCATCTCTCATCATCTCCACCCCCTATCCCCTATGTGGTAAAGGCCAATGGGGAAATCCAGGATTGGAAAGGTGGATCAGGTCATGTCGATTTCAAAACACGCGTCATGGGGCGCATTCAATTTACGATAGGATCTCTTAACCCCGGACAAAAATATAACATCAAGATTAACAATAAAAACTTTTATTCTAAGAGTAACGCCAGGGGAGAGCTCTCTTTTACATACAATGTTCTCAGTAATATTATTCGCTGGATCCACCCGAAACTCATTGATCGAAAACCATTTATACCTCGAAACACATTTGAGTGGGCCAGCGTAGCAATTAGGCCGGCAGCATAGGACAGTAATGAAAATAAAGTGGTGGCACATACTGATCTTCTTCGTGATTGTTTTGATCACGGCCAAGATACTTCATCCGACAAAGATGAGGACGGGATGGATGTATCAGCAGAGTGGAAAGGCCCACGAGGCCATCAAACATTTTCAGGATGAATATGCAAAGGACCCCACCAACTATCGCGCCCTCCGCTCAATGGCACAGGCCTTTGAGTTCTTAGGTAAAACCCACAAGGCAAATGACTACTTCAAAGAACTTCTCGAGATCAAACCCAGCGACAACAATTTCAGTGAAGTTGTCAGATTCTACATTTGGACGGAGCAACCGAAAGAGGCCATGAGAATCTACGAAAAATGGTACAAATTTCGAATCGATGAAAAGAAAACATTTAAGGACAAAAGGGGCAAAAAGATTTTAACCGATCTCTACAGTTATGACCTCCTCTACCAACGATATACCGACGCCATTCACATACTCAAGGAGCAGGAACGAATGGGCATTGGGGATACCGACCAGATCCACCATGATCTCCTCACTCTTTATGAAGCCACAGGCAATCTCGAGGAGACCGTTCGTGAACTTAAAGAACGCCTAAACGCAGATTCAATGGATGGATACGCACTCAAAAAGATGATGCAGATTGCGGTCCTGAGCGATAACACCGAGTATGTTGAAGGCATCCTCAAAACGAATATCGAAAAATATCCAGAAAACGACGACAACTGGAAACGTTTTATTACATTTGAGAAGAGTCTCAAGAAAGATGAAGAGGTCAACAAACTTTATCTTGAGTGGATCGCCTTCGAGGATACAAGACAGAAACGAGACGACTACCTCAATTGGCTCATCGTTTCGAAACAAGACGACAAGGCCATTGAACTCATAGAAACAATGATGGCGGAGGGTGCACCATCTCAGTCGGAACTTCACAAAACGCTTATAGGTCTCTATGAATCCAAAGGAGATCTAAACAAGTTATTACCCATCTATCTGGAGAATTTTGAAAAAGATCCCTCCGACAAGAAAAATTCAAACTCTCTCCTCTATGCCTTGATGGATCTTAGACAATACGGCGAAGCCAAGAGAGTTCTCATCACACTTCTCTCAATTTTTCCGACAGACCAAGAATACATTGAATCAATGATTCATATTTACGATCTTGAAAAAAACCAGGGTGCCGCTATTGCCCTGCTGGAACGCCTTACAAAGGTTAATAAATCTCCCATGCTCCTAAAAAGCCTTGGGGAACGCTATTACACGGTTGGAGAAAAGGAAAAATCCGAGGCCATATTCAGAAAACTTCTCCATATGACGCCAGAAGACCCAGCGGTTTACGAATATCTGGCCGGCATGGCCATGGAACAAGGACAAATGGAAGAGTCTCTGATCTACTATCAACAATTAGCCGAACTCCAGCCAAACGACTACGAACCTCATTACCAAATGGCCGAAATTTACCGATCACTTGAAAAACCAAAGAAGGCCGATGAAGAGTTTGCCACGGCCCTTGCACTTCTCGAGGCAACACCGCAAGACAGAACCACTTTGATTGCCGAGGCTCGGATTCACGGACTCCTTGGTGAAAAGGAACTCTCAGATCAAGAGTTTGACCGACTTCTCGAACAAGACCCTCGCGATATTGAGCTGGCCAATCTCTATATCGACACATTGATTGAAAACAAAAGTATCAAGAAGGCAGCACGTCTTGCCGAGGACTACCTCGCTTCAAACCCAACGAATAAAACCTTACTGAGAAACACCTCTCGGATTCTTGCTCACGAACAAAAATACGACCAGGCCAAAACCATACTCAAGTCGCTCCGAAAAAGTTACCCCGAGGACGAATCGCTCGATATCGACTACGCCTATCTCCTCTACGAAATGGGCGACTGGTACCGCGCCTGGCCTCGATTTACCAAGCTAGCAGAGAAATATCCCGGCAACAAATCGATCCAAACAACACTCGATGAACTCTTCATGCTTTATCGCCCGCAGATCGTTGGTGGCTTTGGTTTCCGCCGAACCGGTGGCGACAATCTCTTTGGCCCGTATGTTAGGTTCTTATATCCCTTCAATTCAGAGTGGTCATTTAGCACATTCTATATGTTAGACCGAAATATCGCCCACGTGGGAACATTGAATCCAAGTTACGTCTCATATACCAACATCGTTGATCTTTCGGCTCGCTATACACCTATTCGAAACCTAACCATCGACCTCGGCCTTATGAATCAGTTTGAGGACAGCGCCGCCGCTCCAGCACCGCACCTTCTTGTAGATTGGATTCACTCCGAAATCGGGCGATTCACTCTCGAGGCTACGTACAACAAACTTCTTGACGATCCGGTTGAGGCCCTCTATTTCGAAGGTCGCCAAAGCCCTCTCATCGTGCGCTACGAAAATTTTCTCTTCAATGAAAGACTATTTGTTAGGGCTGCCTATGAAAGTCGCTGGTACCGCGTTGACTCGGATAAGATGCCGACTAATCAGGGAGATGACTGGGGACGTGACGACATTGCCGACGTAGGCTTTGATTGGTATGTCCACAAAAAACCCGATATTCGAATTGGATACAGTTTCCACTTCAGTCGCCTCCACCAAAGATACAACTACGTGACTTTAATTCCCCTGATCCAGGCATCCGATCGCAGCGACATCAACTTCGGTTTCTTCCATGAATGGAATAAATGGTTGAGCACCGACATCGGTGGTTTTGTCGGATATGATCCAAAACGAAATCTGGATTTCGGAGACCTGTATGGATTCAACGTCACACCACGAATAAAAGTATCAAAAAGGCTTGAATTTTTAGGCCATTACGAATATTCAAGTGAGAGTCTCACCGATAATGTCGGCACATATCAGTACTTTAATGCGGAAGTGCTTTATCGCTTCTAGCAACTGGGAGTCGCATGGCAGAAGAATTAAAGAAGATTTTACAGGTCGATGATGAACCCGATATTACATATATCGTTGAGTTCGTTCTGACAAATGGCGGGTTCGAAGTTATGCGTCTTAACGACTCAACATTGGCGGTTAATGAACTCCTTGCAAATCAATATGCACTCCTAATCCTCGATCTCATGATGCCCAAGATGAGTGGCTTTGATGTCCTCGAGGCGCTTAGAAAAGAAGACCCACTCAAAGAATTAAAAGTACTCATTTTAAGTAGTCGCCAATTAACGAACGATGAAACAGAGTTTTTAAAGGAGCATGGGGCAAACGTGATGTCGAAACCGTTCGAACCTTCCAGACTCCTGGAAAAGGTTCGTGAAATAGTCACAGGCTAAATGGGGACATATGTACGATAGAATTGTCAGAATCAGGCGGTCACGACTCTATTTTGTCGAGACAGTCCTCGGCATGATGATCATGGCGGGAATCAATGTCACATTCCTGAAAACCAGCCCAGCCTTCGAGGGGGTTCATCCTAATCCATTATGGATCATCATTATCGCCATCGCTGCTCGCTATGGCAGAAATGGTGCCCTTTTTTCAAGCATCTTGGTATCCGTCTATTTCGCCGCTTACAACATCCTGATTCATGGTGTCGATATTTTCTATGAAGATCTCTGGCTTCTCCGCTACCCCTTCTTTTTCCTGCTGGTCGGTTTTCTGATCGGCGAGGTTAAGACCGTCTACATCCTGAGAGAGGAATACCTGACTTCCCGAGTCGAAGAGCTTGAAAAACAAAATTCTGAACTCAGAAATGAAAACGAAATTGTTAAGGAGGCCCATAAAGATTTGACGATCGACGTTGCCACGAGCCAAGACACGATTACAATTCTCAACGAAATCACCGACAACCTCAAATCTACCAACATCGATGACATCTACACGGGCATCTTGAACAGCCTTCACGATCATCTAAATGCTGAAGAATGTTCATTCTATGCTTTGGAGGGCAACTTACTCGCTTTGAAATGCACCGACGGGTGGAAAGACTACTACAAGAGACCCGAATCGTTCGAGTTGGGTGAAGGGCTGGTTGGTCTCTCCGCCCAGAACAAAGAGGTCCTAAGCATCAAAGACGTCGTTTTAAAACGGCGAAAAAGTGCGGCCCAAGATCTAGATATGTTAGGAGATTCGGTGCTGGTCGTACCGGTACTTGGGATTGACGACAAAGTCTATGGCGTTGCAAGCGTTGAAAAGATTGATTTGTTAAGTCTGACCGATTCGACCATCCAGGCCGCCCGCATCACCTGTGAGCTTGCCGCCTCCTCACTCAACAACGCATACAGCATCCAAAGCATTAAAGAGCAACAGATCCGGGGAGAAGAGTTCAACCTCTTCAGGTACCATTACTTTATTGAACGCCTGGAACAAGAGTTTCTCCGTTCACTCAACTATATGCTCCCATTGAGTATCATGGCCTTTAAATGGCCAAAACTCTCGGACCTTACCGGAGAAAAACGCGCCGCAATCTTTGGATCTATCGTCGAAATTATCAGCTCGAACCTGAGGGCATTTGATGTCCTGGCAAAAGGGCCCATCAAAGAAACCCCTCTCGTTCTGCTCTTGGCCACAACACCAGGTCCCCAGGCAAATGGCCTGAAGGAGAAATTTATCGGAAAGATCAAAGACTATGAATTCGAAGATATCATTGGAGAAAAATCTCTAGAGGAGAGCGTCGTTATTTCAGATTTCAATCCAAACAAGGTCTCAAATGCAAAGGATATGTTGAAGATCATAGGACTCTAAAGCTGCATGACAAAAAAGACGCGTCAAAAAATAATAAGGCTCTTGGCCTACGTGGCAATCCTTTTGTCGCTGGCATTGACCATCCCCGTCGGATCCAAGATTTTTTTCCCAGAGTCCATCACTCTTAAAAAAGCCATCATCTTTCACATTTGCGCCGCAATCCTATTTTCCATCGGTTTTTTCCTGTTAACCGATGAACGTGAAATCAAGAGCCGTTTTAGCCGCGAAAAGAGAGGGAATGTTTGGTGGATTTTTGTGTTTATTACCTCCTTCGCCCTTCCACTATACGGAATATTGACCTCTCTCATAATCTACATCATTCAGCGACTAAAAAAGACCCTACCACCCCCGATTGTCAGTGATGAAATTGTAGTTCAGGACCCCGAAGTTTTCCGTAAAATAGGTAATCTCTCAAAACAGCTGGCCATTTTGGACCGCAAAGACATCGAGCCATTTGTCGATATCTTCAGAAGCGGAAGTGCTGAATTAAAAAAGAGTGCCGTGAAGCTTCTCGGGAGTATCCGATCAAAAAAATCGATTAAAACACTGATGATGGCATTAATGGATGACGACATCGAAATCCGTCTCTTTGCAGCCGGTATTTTAAGCAGGATCGAGGACGAATATGCCATCGATATCAAAAACAAGGCCCTAGAATACAACAAGCACCGAGGCAGTGAAAAATTAGGGTTTGAACTTGTTGACATTTATCTATCATATGCTGAAATTGGCCTCCTCGATACGATTGCCCGGACCTATTATTACAATGAGGCCATCAAGGTTCTCGACGAACTCCCGGAAGGTCTTAGCATCCTCCGCAATAGAGCCCATATTTATTTTGAACTTGGCAACTTTACTGAGGCTGAGAAGAATGCAAAGGCATACCTGAAGGAAAAGAGTGATGACACTCAAATAATCCAACTGCTATGGGAAGTACAGTTCTCACAAGCGGAATATAGCGATTTGGAAAAATCAATATCCAACGCTAAAAAGAATGAACTAAAAGGCCTTCGGACAGACGTGGTTAACTACTGGACAGAATAATGGATTATGCGAAACACATCATATTAAAAGATAAGGGGGTCCTAGACCGCCTTATCTCATATGAGACACAATTGACAAAAATGGCCCTCAGCGAAAAGATTCGCGAGTGCCAAATCAATAATGAAGAATCGAATGAGGAAAGTTTTTCGAAACTTATCATTCTATACCTTTCTTCCGAAGAGGAAATTAAACATGAAATTCGTCGGATCGTCTCCTGGTCTCACAAGGGGGATAAAACACAATTTTTTATCGACCAGTTTGAGTCCAAGGAAATGAATATCGTTTTAACGTCGATTCGCTTTATCGGAATTTTAAAAGATCCCTTGGCCATCCCATACCTTAACCAAATATTTAGTCTCGAAAATATCGAACTCACAAAGGGTATCGTATTCACCTTGGGTGAAATTGGGGACCCCCTCGGTATCAAAACCGTCCGAAATGCACTAAAATCAAGCGACAAAGGTGTTCTCGTTTTAACCATTCGAACATTGGCCAAATGGACAAAAGAGATATCCTGGAAAGTATTTAAACCCCTTCTTTTTCATGACTACAATGAGGTTCGTTCCGAAGCGGCGTTTTCCATAGCACTAAGAAAGCGCGAAAAGAGCGCCCGGTCCGTACTCAAGGCTCTGGGACGCGAAACTGACATAAAAACAAAATATTTATTGCTCCAATATGCTGGTATGATTCCGAGTCGAAAGCTTCTCAAGCCGATGCTCAAAATTGTCACGAAAGACGAAGATCAGAAGGCACGCTTTGTTGCTTCACGAAGTCTCGATCGCGTTCAGGGCCTCATTTCACCGCGCGAAATGTTTCGACTAAGAAACATTAGTGACTCACAAATGCGTGCAGAGGTTATATTTCGACTGGGAAAATTTGGAACAGATAAGGAACGATATAAAAACTATATTCGCAAGCTTCTCAAGAAAACGGACGACCAACTTATCTCTCAGGCCTGCCTGCAGGCCTTAGGTTTTATTGCAGAACACCAAGACATTGAGCTCCTCATGGAGTATCTTGGGAAGGATCCCATGAGTTCATACAATGCTCTTATGGCCCTAACTAAGACATGGCGATCAGAGGACAAAGAAGATGTTCACCAGATGCTTCGAGAGGGGCTCTTTAGCGCTTATAGCGCTGTTATCGCACTCACGCGCACCTGGCGATTGGAAGACAAGGACAAAATCCTCGACTCCCTTCACGATGAGATGTCCGCCACACAAAAACAGGTCATTATTAAATATCTCATTCGCAGACGCGGACTCTCCATTGCCCCGGATAAAATTCTAAAGGCCGTGCAGGCAATACTGAAAAAAGATGATAATATAAATGTTCGGTACCTTTCTCTTTCACTTCTGGAATTCGCCCCATCCGTTGAAACGCTGGAGTACCTCCTCGATATCCTGACTTCCACGACAGAAAGTTTTGAGGTTGAAGCCACCGAACACTCTCTCTCAAAAATATCAGCACACTATAAGGATGAAATCCTGAAATTTATTAATAGCTGTTCCATTGATAAATGCAGTCGCCTCCTTAATTTCATACCATCAGGCGATGACCTGGACTTTTATCGGGAACTTGCCACAATCGTTTTCAAAAAAACGGAGGGCAAGAAAGAAGATAAGTCCATCAGGGAAATTTACGAGGCTACTTGTAATATATACATGTTGCACGCCGAAGTAACTCGAACATTCATCAAGATACTCCCGAGCATCGGCTGGCAAAAGTTTTTTATTCGCCGTCTACTCCAAAAATCGGACACGGACTTGATAGAAGCGGTTGAGGCCGAGATCTTGGACCTTTTACGGGTCGACAATGAGGAGTTGCGCGCTGACATCATGCAACTCATTATTGCCATGAGAAACCCAAGGGTGATGCCCATGTTGACCCGAATTGCTGAGAAGAATGCAGGAACGACACCTGGCATTATTGCAAAAAATATCATCAAATATTATGTTGAGGAACATATAATATGAGCGATGTCTGCTTAATACTTGAGGGAACCTATCCGTATATCCGCGGAGGCGTCTCTTCGTGGGTCTATGATATCATATCTCAAATGCCGGATATCAAATTTTCAATCCTTTCAATCATGCCACGGGCCGAAGATACACAAGAGGAAAAATACCCTATACCCGATAATGTTCAAAGCATCATTAATGTCTACCTTCATGACTTCGTTTTTAAATCATCTTTCATTCAGAGGCGCGCCCCATCGATTTTTGACTTCTTCGA
>CAYWXY010000025.1:15809-21986 GCA_964462555.1 uncultured Pseudomonadota bacterium
CTCTTTTTTAAGGGCATTGAGAACATCCCTAAAGAGGAAATCGAACAATTCATGATCCGCCTTATCAAAGAGCGGTCCAAAATAGATCTCAACTATGTCTTTAGCTCACGTCCATTCTGGAAGGCTGTTCGAAAAATGTACGAAGAAGGAGACAATACGATCAGCTTCCTTGACTTCTTCTGGAACTATCGGTTTACCTTTCTCCCCCTGGTCCAGCTCCTCAAAGCCAGCATCCCTCCAGCCCCACTTTACCACACCATATCGACTGGATATGCAGGTCTTCTCTCCTGTTTGGCCAAAATCAAATTTAACAGCAATATGATAGCAACAGAGCACGGAATCTACACCAAGGAACGACGTATCGAGATCGCCCAGGCCAACTGGATTTACGAACGAGAAACGGAGTTTGTAAAGGCAACATCTGAGCTCGGATTCTTTAAGGACTGGTGGATCCGGTATTTCAGTTTAATGAGTAAGTTCACGTACCAATTTGCTGACAAAATCACAACGCTCTACTATGGAAACAAGGTTGCCGAAATAGCCGACGGGGCCGAAGAGGCGAACATTGAGATTATTCCTAACGGTGTAAACGTAAAGGCATTTCGAAGCATTGCAAAAAATAGGGAAAAAAAGGATAAACGCCGAACCCTGGCATTCATTGGACGAATGGTCCCAATCAAAGACGTCAAGACGCTGATCAAGGCCTCAAAGATCATCACACAGCAGTTGCCCGATGTTCAGATATTGTTGATGGGACCCCAGGAAGAACAATCTCAATATTATCAGGAATGTAGTGTTCTAATCAAAACCTTGGGCCTTGAGGAACATATGGGCTTCACAGGCCACGTCGATATCAAACAATATTTCCCGAGCATCGACGCAATTCTTCTAACCAGCATCAGCGAGGCGCAGCCGCTCGTGATTTTGGAGGCTGGCGCATGCGCGATTCCTTCCATCGCAACGGATGTGGGATCATGCCGAGAACTTATCGAAGGAACAGATGAGGAAGACCAGGCGTTGGGCCCAAGTGGCATCGTCGTTAAGTTTCATTCTCCGGAAGAGGCCGCTATCAAGCTACTTACAGACGATGAGCTCTATGAGGCAATGTCGGAAGCAGCATTTAAACGAGTGAATAAATATTATAATCAGACAGATATGATTGTCGCCTACAGAAACTTGTATGAACAATATATTTGATTTGTTTTAAGTTATGAGTCTTACGACTTATAACTGACAACTTACAACTGACAACTTGGAACTATTATGGCTGGCATCGGTTTTAGATTAGAAAAAATTCTCTCCAAGAACTCTTATTTTAATCTCCTGGAGGGATATGCCTACGCTGCGATCGTCTCGGCGGGCCCCGTTTTATTCACGATCTTTTCCATTGCTATTCTAAGTGTCATTTCAGTCAGCATTGTCGGCCTTCAGGACGTCACCGTATTTCGAACGCTGGTCGTCTACATCTATGGCGCATCCCTGATCATCTCCTCTCCTGCCCAAATGATCATCACACGTTACATGTCCGACCGGATCTTCGTGAATGACTTCAAGGCAATTGTTCCGGCCTTTGTCGGTATTGTCATCATATTCATCGGCATCGATGCCGTCATTGGATATATCGGCATTTACTTTTTGGAGTTAAGCTTCGGCGCATCTGTCACCGCAGTCGTCCTTTTTGTCAACATCGGCATCATTTGGATCGCGATGATCGTTCTCTCAGCCGCTAAAGAGTTTTTGTGGATCGTCTACTCCTTCCTCTTCGGCTCCATCTTAAGTATTGGAGCCAGCTATTTTCTAGGCATGCATTTTGGATTCCTGGGCCTTCTTGCAGGATTTACGGCCGGCCAGGTATTATTAGTAATTCTCCTTTTAATTCAGATATTTACGGAGTTTGAATATCGGAAACGGATTGAATTTTACTTCCTCAGCTACTTCAAGCGCTACACCTCACTGGCCTTCATTGCCACGTTCTACAATATCGGTATCTGGGCCGACAAGATTGTCTTCTGGTTTTCTCCAGAAACATTTCAGGAAGTCCATGGTTACCTCCATGCATCATACATATACGACACTCCCGTCTTTCTGGCCTATCTTTTCCTAGTTCCCTCACTCGCCATGTTCACCATACGTATCGAAACCAGTTTTTACATGCATTATAAAAAGTATTTTCTTTCAATTCTTAACAAACATCCATTTTCATCAGTTGAGGAACGTCGAAAAAATATTGTGAAAGACCTTAACCTCAGCCTGGGTCGAATGGTTGTGATGCAGGGAACTATCACCGTTGTGGGACTTGTCACTGCGCCCAAAATTTATTCCTATCTTGGAATGTCGGCCATGAATCTCGGTGTTTTCCATATCGCCATTCTGGCCACATTCCTCCAATCACTTCTTCTGACACTCCTTATTATTATTCTCTATTTCGATTTCCGCAAAGACGCCTTGATCATGGCTGCGACATTCGCAGCAAGCAATATCATTCTATCGATATTATCGATACGTTTGGGGTTTAGTTATTACGGATATGGTTACTTCGGAGCCTGTCTGATCTCGCTGATGGTCGGATTTATGCTCTTCAATGTCAAACTTAGATATCTACACTACTACACATTCGTCGGCCAAAAAGTCATCGCCCACGCCGAAGCCACGTAATATATGAACTAGAGCCCACTGACGGCAACCGGTGAGGATTGGTTTGTCAGGCTTTCATCACCGAGCTGGCCATAATCATTCTGTCCCCAGGCCCAGACCGTTTTATCAGACTTGAGCGCCAACGTATGGTATCCACCGCAGGCAATCGCTGTAACATCAGAAATTGCAGTCACTCTAACAGGGACATTGGAATTGGTCGTCGTTCCGTCTCCCAGCTGTCCAGAACTATTCTGACCCCACGCATAAACATCACCACCACTGGTCAATGCAACCGAATGAAAGCGACCCGCACAGATCGAAGACGCACTGCTAATTGTCGAGACATCGACAGGAGATGAGCTATTTGTGTTAGTGCCATCCCCCAGTTGTCCAGACGCATTGTATCCCCACGCCACCATTGTCCCGTTACTTTTAATGACAAGAATATGAGAATCCCCTGCGGCAATCACAGAGGCATCCGTAAGACTCGGAACACGAATCGGCGTCAAACTATCGGTCGTGGTGCCGTCCCCCAACTGCCCATATTCATTGCCGCCCCATGTATGGACCAAGCCCCCTGACGTTTTCGCCGCGCTAAAATACTCTCCAGCGGTCACAGTTGAAACCAAGAGGCCGGTTACCTGAACAGGGCTTGAATTATCGGTCGTCGTCCCATCTCCCAATTGGCCATAATTATTTCGCCCCCAGGTCCAGATAACGCCAGAGCCCTGATTGGCAATTGAATGGTAGGCACCTGCAGCGAACGAGGTAATGTTGCTTATAGAATCAATCCAAACCGGTGTTGACCTGTTCGTCGTCGTCCCATCTCCAACTTGACCATAGCTGTTTTGCCCCCAACCATAGACCACATTTCCAGTCTTTCGACCCAGCGAATGAAAACGCCCCCCCTTAATGGCTGCAATATTAGTAAGCGATTTCACCTGAACCGGCACTTGAGCATCAGTCGTCGTCCCATCCCCCAGCTGACCAGAAACATTCCAACCCCAGGCCCAACCGCGTCCGTTACTCTTGACGGCAAACGTATGATAGCCACCGGCCCCAACGCCCGTGACACTCGACGACGTACTACTATTATTCGCAGTGCCACAACCCATGATTAGGGATGCAACGACAAGGAAAGGAACAACACTGCACGGAAAAAAACGCATATTACACCATACTTTCTTCAATTTCCTTCCATTCCAATGCTTCCCGTATTTTGTGAAGGAGGGCCTTTGTGTCAATCGGCTTCTTAAGGACCGCCTGCACCACTTTCGGCAATTCGCTTTCATGCTCCTGCAATTTTTCATAAACCCCAGTAATAATAATAACGGGGATACGGCGCGTATCACCCTTTGACGCCAGTGACTCCAGGACAGCTCCACCGTGACCGGTAGGAATCATCCAATCCAGAAGAATGAGATCCGGCTTTTCACTGTGAGATAGCTGAACAGCACGAATCCCCTCGTACGCACAAACCACTTCATATCCCGAAACCTCAAGCCTCTTTCGCAAAACTTCCACCAAACTCTTATCATCATCGACAAGTAAGATTTTTTTCCTCATTTTTCACCCCCCAATAGGGCATCGACTATCCCCAAAAGATAATTAACCTCAATCGGCTTCGTAATATACTCACTAGCTCCCGCCTCTAGCCCCTCACGCCGGTCGGACTCCTGAGATCTGGCAGAGACCATAATAATCGGTATTGAACTCAGACTTCGATCTTTTTTGATTTCCCTGCAAACCCTGTAACCATCTAGATCTGGAAGCATGACATCCAAAATAATGACATCCGGTATATATTTTCGGACTACATCCAGTGCCTCCAAACCATCAAATGCCTTTTCAACATCATGACCAATCTGTTTCAGTCGAAAAACCAATGTATCAACCAAATCGACTTCGTCATCCACAACAAGTATCTTTGCCATAACAACCTTCCTACTTAATCATTTCATTAACAATTTTATCAATCTCGTCTTGTGACAACATTCCATCCATTTCTTCTTCCTCAGCAACATTATCTGAACGGCGATAGATCCTCAATCGGTTATCAACCACCTCAAAACGTTTACCCGCCGCCCCGATCAAGCTCTCCACCATCCCCAAAACAAGATAACCCCCGGGATTTAAACATTCATAAAACTTGAGCAAAATTTCTTCCTGGAGCTCCTTATTAAAATAAATCAGAAGATTTCGACAAAGGACAATATCACAATGAAGCAAAGGCTTATCCTTAACGACATCTTGATAACGAAACTTGACAATATCCCTCACCTCTTTCGTGGGTCGATATGTAGCACCACCCACATTTTCGAAATATTCACTGCGTAACCGAGAGTCCACATCCTTAAGACGATCCTCATCGCAAATAATGTTTCGAGCATTGTTAACTACACGTGTATCAATATCGGTCCCGTAAACTGTGACTTTAAACGTCTCCTTTAAATGCCCCAGCCGTTGCAACAACAGCATCGCCAATGAATAGGGCTCATCCCCATGTGAACAACCACAACTCCAGCATCTTATGATTTTGTGCTGCTTCGCCTGTTTGTTTTTGATTACATTTGGAATAACAACATTGTCGATCCCTCTAAAACTCTCTGGATTTCTAAAGAATTCAGTAACATTTATCGTCAATGAATCAATCAACTCTATCAATTCATCCGGATTTTCTTCGAGAAACTGATAATATTCATCATATGACCCAAGCTCGTGTTTTCTGATTTGTTTTTTGATTCTCCTCTCAAGCATCGACTGCTTATACTGAGAAAAATCCAAACCCCTCTCATCGTGCAATTTGGAAAGGAGATTAACCAGCGATGGATCATTCAAAATAGACATTAAATCCTTACCTTTTGGTGGGAAGAGTAAAATTAAAGGTGGACCCCTTACCAATCTCCGACTCTACCCATATTCGCCCGCCATGCATCTCGACAATGGCCTTTGAGATCGAAAGCCCAAGCCCTGTTCCCTTCATCTTCTGAGGGGAATCAATCTGCTGAAATCGATTAAAGAGAAGATCCACATCTTCCGGGACCAAACCAGGACCTGTATCTTGAATTGAAACCAGAATATAATCACCCTCATCCGCATCCCACTCTGCCTGTGAAGCCGCAACACGAACAACATCGCCCTCACTTGAAAATTTGATTGCATTCATTAGAAGATTGACCATCACCTGCACGACTCGATCCTTGTCACAAATGACCGACGGGTCATTCAAAGAACATTCGCTACTTAACGTGATCTTTACTTTTTCGGCATATCCGCCAATCGACACCACTACCTCATCAATAATTTGACTTATGTTCTCACCTTTGAAAGTAAAATTCATCCTACCCGCTTCAATCTTCGAAATATCCAAAAGATCGTTCACGAGCCTCAAAAGCCGACCAATATTATTGTCTAAAATATTTAGAAACCTCGTTTGATCAGGCAGGAGAGGACCTACACTTCCATCCAATAAAAGACTAAGAGCATCTTTCATCGGCGCCATGGGCGACCGTATCTCATGAGACACATTAGCAACAAAGTCTG
>CAYWXY010000026.1:0-21803 GCA_964462555.1 uncultured Pseudomonadota bacterium
TGAATCATCGGCATTATAGATGATCCACGGGGAGTTATCAATCGTCAATTTCTAACTATCAATTAACCTCTGGCGCTAAACTTTTCGATCATCGCCATTCTGGCCCGATGGTCCGCAGACAGAATGTTCGATTTCGTCGTCCATGACTGCATGTTCGACTGCATCAAGGCCTGAAGCTCTAAGAGTTTCAGGTTATTTGAATTCATCGTCTGCATCAGTTCGTACTGGTACGACGCTGGATCGTCGATGTTGGTAGCGTTTGGATCCTGAATACCAAACTGACCCTTAGCACCATTAATCATTCCGCCCGTTGTGGCATATCGGCCGGTACCCATCATTCCGGGAACCGTTGAATAGGGGCTCATCGCACCCATACCACCCATGCCCATACCGGTCATCGCCATACCGCCGCCCGGCTGCTGCAACGCGTTCATTCCCGAAAACGCTGCATTGAGAACGGTCAAGGCTGTATCCGATGCACCGCCCTGCCACATAAATTCCTGCATGGCTGGACCGAATGCAGATCCGGCCCCAAGGGCACTATTCATGGCGTTCGGAAATCCACCGCCAGTCGTAGGGGGACCAAACATTCCCTTCTTACCTTGAACCATCTGCGCCTTAATTGATTTTGGGTTAATCTGTACGCTCATAGCCTTTTCTCCATGTAACCCCTTCTTACACTTATATTATCGGATTTGGGACCCGCCCAAGTTGCGTTTTACTTCTTTTTTTTGCTTTTTGAGGCATTATCGAGCACTTCGAGCAAACTGTATTTAATTTCAAGGAGTTCCTTGAATAAATCCATCACGTGCTCGATGGCCAGCATCGCCTTTTTGGCATCTCGCCCCTTTTTTAGGCCCCTTTTCTTCTTATTTATCGCTTCGAGCTCTCCATGGGCGGCTTCAAAGGCTTGGTTTACAGCGTCAAAATCCTCGGAATCTATCAAATTCTCGACCTCCGGATAGCCAGCACTGAGGATTTTCTTCCCATCTCTTTCTCTAGTTTCAATCATAATAGGAAATATATCAGAGTGTTTGCTGGATGACAAGGCCTACGAATTTGGTTTCAATTTAACCAGGACGGGGTTGAATTCGTTAACCGAGAGATTGATGCTCAAATCTTGAGGATGATAACCTTCCTTCTCAATTCGCACCTTATAGTTACCCAGTGACAAATCGGGAAGAATCAGTGGCGTCTGTTGATCCATCACCTTGTCGTTCAAGATGACGCGCGCCCCTTCGGGATCTGAGTGAATATACATAATGGAACGCAGTGGTGAGACCTGTTGAAAGAGTGTGGCCGCTTCTTTCTTCACAACCTCGTCCTTTGCATTCAAAAGGACCTCAACCAAATGTGGAATCGCTTCATCGCGACGCCCGAGACCGTGATAGGCACTCACAAGACCGAGCATCGACGGATACTTCATCTCTTCTTCTTCGATCGCCTGTTTGAAATAATCTTCTGCAGTGGAGAGATCTCCCATATGAACAAAACAGGAACCGATAAGATATTGCGCCTGAGCCTTCTCGCCTGTTGACGGACTCTGTTTGAAAACTTCTGTCAGTTTCGAAATAGCATCTTTATAACGGCCCTTCTGCATCAAATGCTGACCGGCATTAATATTCTCACCAGCCACCGTCGTCTTTAAAACGATTTCCAATTTGACCGGCGTATTACTGTCCATCTTAAGTTCTTGCTTGTGTTCAAAATAACCATCTTTACGGAGTGTCAACGTGTGATCGCCCAGTGGAAAGATCCCCTTATATGGCGTTCTGCCAACCCGTTTTGTATCGATGAAGACATCAGAGCCCTCCGGCACAGAAACGATCTCGACCGGAAACTCAGTCAAATCCTTCGCAGTAATCTTGAGGACAAAGATGGGATTGTCCTCGGAGACTAGGATTTCACGCCGATATCGGATATCCTTAATGTATTCACCAGCGCCTGCAAGCTCTTTGCCGGCTCGCAGCTCAACAACATATTTACCATATGGAATATAGACCGGCTTTCCGAAGACAACGTTATCGAGTTTCGCCGTCTTGGCATTGAAGGGATCGTAGACAAAGTAACCCTCAACATAAAGTTCGACGTCCCGTGGCAACTCCATCACCTTTAGGACACCGATGGGACCTTTAAAGAGAATGGGAACCAGCGGTTCATCACGTTCAATCGTAAACTTGGCTTCTCCCTTGTACGTTTCACTAATCTCTTTTAAATCGAAAACCGCCTCGGCCGTATATTCCTTATCAACATTCAGCTTCATCTGAATCTTGACCGGCGTCATGCCATAGTCTTGCCCCTTGAACGACACCTTGGCCGGCAGTGGGCTTGATGCAAAATCGAGAAAGACGGGAATGGTTGCCGGTAGTTCTTCTTTTTTGGGTTCAATCTTTTCTGCGGGTCCCGTCTCTGCGGCAGTTTTCCCTTCGGCGCCATCAACCGGCTTCTTTTCACCGGGCGTTTTCTCACCCTTTGTATCACCAGGCTTTTTCTCTGTCTTCTTCTCAACCTTTTCTATCTTTTTTATCTCTTTTTTGGGTTTTTGGAAAAATTTGACGTAGGCATAGGCTCCACCACCGAGTATTGCTGCAACCAGAAGGCTAATCAAAAGGGCTGTCCACCAGATGGGACGCTTTTTCCCTTCGGCCGCCTTTGCCTCAGCAATCTCTCTCTCCAGCTCTTCGAGCTCCTCATCGATCTTCTCAACCTCTTCGACAGCCTTTCGTTCTTCGGGCGTTATCTCAACCTCTCCGGTCTTTTCTCCTTCGGCTTTTTCTCCCTCAGTCTCAGAAGCCCCTTCCTCGGTCTCTTCGCCACTCTCTTTGCTTCCCTTAATATCTTCTTCCTTGCCGATCATCGTCGCAGTCTCTTCTTCCGATGACTTGGCGCCCAGCATGAGGGTCTTCCCCTCCCACTCGGCCGGAAGCGGTTTCACCTCTTCAGCCGCTGGAACGTCGCGCGTTAGAAGTCTTAAGGAATAGATGCCGACCTGAATGATATCGCCGTGGCCAATGGAAACCTTTTCCGTGATCTGATTACCATTCACGAATGTGCCATTCTTACTGCCACAATCTTCGACGGTAAAACCTTGTGGGGTCTGTGTTACAATGACGTGACGACGGGAAACACTATGATCTTCAAGCAAAACCTCGGAACCCATCAAGCGACCGATCGTGTTGTCGCCGGCAATGAGTGGAAACTTGCTCCCCTGGCGAGGACCTTGTGCAACGATCAGACTCGGTCCGCCACCAGACTCTTCACCCTCGTTACGGATCTCATTCTCGCTCTGTAAGACGGTCCGGTCGTACTCAGAAACCTCCGGACCCTCACCCTTTTTATTTTCATCATCGACCATAGGTAGTTCAATTTATTTAGCATAAATGGCCGGGGATGCAAAGTAAAATGCTTGATAATGTTAGTCTTTTTGCGTTATAGTCATATGCCATGGGGAATTCACGCTTCAAAGTCGCCCTCTTTTTTCTAGTGATTTTATCAGTAGTTATACGGAGTGCCGCGTGGGCCCAGACCTGTCAACCGCAGGCCGCCCTGGCAAAACACCTTTGGGCCGAGGGGAGCAAGAAAAAACAGGTCGTTGTTGTGGAGCCTTTTTCCAATCAGACCCCCAGTGGTCGTGAGGGGTGGTTGGCACTTGGTCTGCCGGAGCTGATCGGTGAGCTGATCTCAACCTCCAAGAGGGTCAGCGTCCTCTATGGTATCTCCCGTTCTTATCCCCCCGTTGCTGTCGCTCCAAGCTTTGTCGTCACGGGCTCGTATCGAAGGGGGATTTCACGTCTGGAGGTCTACGTTCAAGTCTCCAGCGGCAATAACCTTTCAAAGGCCCTCTACCAAGGGGGTTTTTCAATTACACCACCGAATACCGGCCGTCTTTTCATTGAAACGGGAAAGGTTGTCAGCGATATTTTTACGCAAATCAACTTGAGCTACGACAAAAAGGCATTCAAGACTGCAATGGAGGCAACGCTGAGTTTCGATTCCTATCAGGCATACATTAAAGGTCTGGAGGCCATGTGGACGTTCGATCCCAACCGAGTCGAGGTCGCCAATGTCTGGTTTACCGAGGCCAAGAAGCATGATCCTTATTATGAGAAGATCTATATCGCACAGGAAAATATGTATGGCTACAACTCGCTCCTGGCAAAAAATCGCGGCCAAGATTTTGCCCCCTATCTTCAAATTCTGGAAATGTTCGAACGAGATCGTCTAACGTTTCGAAATCGCCCATCGCCGATTCCCAAGTGGAAAACCAAAGTCAAATCGGTAGATCTCGATCCCAAGACGACAAATCGATACCTAATCGCCAATGCACACTATATTGGCGGTCTAAATGCAATGCAAAATGGCAACGTTAAGATGGCTCGGAAGGAATTTGAGAAAACGATTAAATATGTTCCCGAAGACAATGTGGCTGCCAGTCAGCTTTACCATATCTATATTCAGGAGAAAAAGAACTCGAAAGCAAACAAGATGCTCGAATTTATTGGAGCGCACGGCATCTGTTACTAACTGAGGGGTTTATGAAACGTTTTTTTATTCCGTTGATCGGCATTATTGTTTTAATCTCTTTCATTCCCGAGTTGGATGCCCGAAAAATCACCAAGCCAACCCAGCGGGCCGTCTATCACAACAACCGAGGCATTCGCTATCTCAGCGAGGGGAATCTCAAGCTGGCCGAAGTTGAATTCAAGACAGCCGTTGAACTGAGTCATGACTATATTGAGGCCTACAACAACCTGGGCATTGTCACCAAGAAGACGGGGGACCTACGAAATTCCATCCTCTATTTTGAGAAGGCTGTGGAACTGGATAAGAATTATGCTGACGCCTACAGCCACCTTTCGATGGTCTATCTGGATCTGGGAAACCTTAGTAAAGCGCTTAGCCTTGGAAAAATAGCCGTTAAAAAAGGAGCGACAAAACCGATTACGCACTACAACTTGGCGCTCGTTTATCTAGCCAAAACAAATGCGACACCTGAAAAGAACTATGATGAAGAGGCCGAAAAACAGCTCAAGACTGCAACAGAGCTCAACCCTAATATGTTTGAGGCTCACCTGACGCTGGCCAGATTGTATAAACGTCAAAAACGATTTGAACTTGCTGCCATCCGATATCGCCTGGCTATTGAAAACCATCCCTTTGATCCGAAGATCTGGACCGAACTGGGTCAAGTCTTTCAGGCAATGGGAGATCCAGCCAAGGCAGAAAATGCTTTCCGGAAGGCAATTGAAATTACGAGAGGGGCTGCCGTTGCTAGCAACCCTCATACGCAACTCGGCCTTGAAATGATGCAACGTCAAGAATATACCAAGGCCATTGAAGAATTGAAAAAGGCCATTAAGATTGATCCAAAAAGTGAAGTTGCCCACTATCAACTGGGAACCGCCTATTTAAATCTTGGAGACATCCAGAAATCAAAAGGGAAAAAGTCCAGCGGTTACTACAAGTCGGCAATCAGTCCGCTCAAGAGCGCTCTTAAGCTCAACCCCCATATGGCCGATGCCTCATATAATCTTGGGCTTGCATATTATAAGCTGGGCAACACAACCCAGGCCAAAAAAGAGTGGATTCATACCTTGTCAATCAACCAAAATCATGCGAGAACACTCTACAATCTTGGGATTTTAAGCATTAGTCTCGGTGAAAAGACAGAAGCCATTGATTATCTTTGTCGATTCACAAAGAGCGCCGGGCAAGGACTTGCCGGCGAAGTTCAGAATGCAAAGAATTTGATCAAGACGGGCGGGGGACGATGCCGAAATTAATATTAAAAGAA
The DNA here is from genome assembly GCA_964462555.1 of uncultured Pseudomonadota bacterium. GTDB lineage: Bacteria > UBA10199 > UBA10199 > CAYWXY01 > CAYWXY01. The sequence goes on from CAYWXY010000026.1 coordinate 5,795, forward strand.
CGCGGCAAAGAAAGCGAACAGGCATTTGACTTTCAGAATGAAGATATTGTGCTGGGTCGCGCCGATGTCAGCTCGCTCATCCTCGAGAGCCAGGGGGTCAGCCGTGAGCATGCCAAAATTTTTCCAAAGGATAAAGATTTCTACATTATAGATCTTGGCAGCCTTGGCGGAACAAAACTCAATGGCATGCTAATCCCAAAGAACGAAAAATATATCCTCAAACACAATGATATTATTTCAATCGACAAATATGACGTTCGATTTCAACTGATTGACGAAATGCTCAGTCAATCCTTTAATGATATTACGGATAGCGACATCTTAGAGGTCAAGCTTCTAAAGAAGGTTCTTCGTGCATTGGATCGCGAATCAATTCCGAGTATTGAGGTCTTAAATGGTGTTGCCGAGGGAAAGAAGGCCTTCCTAACTGAAGATATCACAGAACTCTCCATCGGTCGGGATCCGATGAACGATTTTCCGATCGAGGTATATATCGTCTCTCGGGACCATGCCAAGATCGTTCGAAAATGGGGCGGCATCATCATCCAGGACCTTGAGAGTAAGAATGGCGTCTACGTCAATAGCAAGAAAGTGACGGAAGAGTTTCTTCATGATGGTGATCGAATCGCCCTTGGAACAATTGTCTTAATCTTTCGAAATCCCAACGAGATCGACCTGAATGAACTTGGAAAAGAGATGACGAAGGAGAAAAAAGAGTCAGAGGCCAATGAGGCAGTTCCTGATGCAGAGCCTTCTGCCGAAGACAACGGCAAAGAGACTGAATCAACAATGGATGGTGATGAAGAAGAGGTTTCCTTTACCGGGAAGGCGCTCCCCGAAGAGGAAGAGAAGGCTCTGGTTGATCAGGTCGAACAGAAACAGTATCCAACACCCCACAAAAAGAAAGAGCGCATTAAATTCAGCGCCATGGAACTGACATTCGTCGGCCTTGGTGTGCTTGTCTTTCTCTTCGCTATTATCATGATTGTCCGGATTATATTCTCATAGATATGTTTCTCGGTTCAGGTGTCGATGCCCGTATCGTCCATCGGTTGTCGGTTGCGTAGGCCCTGGACGAATAACGTAACCCATACCGATACGAGCTTCGATACCCAAACCGTGTAACGAGAATTAATTAGGCGGCGGATTCGGCCATATTGCGTTGAAGGCCGACACGCGCTATCGGTTGAATTCGAAGATTTTCGGAGAGTTCCTGATACGACAACACGGAGAGTTGTGGAAATTCGAGCTCGATGATTTTTCTAAAGTACCGTCTCACCTCGGCCGTCGTTAAGATCACGGGTGGTTTGGCCCCTGGCGGAAATGGATGCGAGGCAATCTCTTTTCCGACCGATTCAATAATCTCCTGCGTAATTTCAGGTTCCAGCGCAAGATAATTTCCCTTATCGGTTCGGCGAATTGATGTCCGGACCATCTCTTCCAAATCTGGATCGAGGAGATAGACGGCCAACGTATTAGACGATCCGGCGTACTTGTGCGTGATGTAGCGCTTGAGGCCGGCACGAATATGTTCCGTCAACATCAGGGTGTCTCGTTCAATCTCACCCCACTGCGAAAGAACTGAAAAGATTGTCTTAAGATCACGGATCGCCACCTCTTCCTGAACAAGGCGCTGAAAGATCTCCGAGAGCTGCATTAATGTGATCACCTTCGGTACCAATTCCTTGACGAGGGCTGGATGCGTCTTTTCCAATTCGTTGAGCATTGTTTGGATCTCTTGAAGCCCCAGAAATTCATGCGCATGACGCCGGAGGACATACGACAAATGAAGAATCAGGTACTCGCCCGTATCCCACATCCGAAAACCGGCCTGCTGGGCGACATCTTTATATTCACCTGAAATCCAGGTCACAACGGAACCATCGATTGGGTGAATGGTCTCTGTCCCAGTAATATTAAAGAGTCCGAGCTGTTCCAATGATTCACCGACCAAGATACAGCCCTGAATCACCTTCCCTTGGGCCACCGGCACTTCATTGATATTTATAACGTAGGCCTCAGCCTCCATGTCGACTGTCTGTCCTCGAACCTGAATTCCAGGAAAATTGACGCCCAGTTCGTAATAGAGTCCATGCCTAAGGAGCGGAATCAGTTCATTGATAAATCGACCGCCATCCTGTTTGTCATCAACAAATGGAATGATCGAAGATCCAACTTCGAGAGATATCGGTGACGGCATAATAAATGGAAGGTTCTCACCATGTTTTTGAACCGCCTTTTTGATGACTTCTTCCTTGGGTGCCTCCTCAATATCCCGAACCACCTGTTTCTTCCCCTGGACGAGAAGGAATGCAAGCCCACCGACAATACCTGCCAGAAGAATAAAAGGAACCGCGGGCAATCCGGGAATCGCCGCTAAAATAATCAAGAGAACGGCGGCAATAACCAACGCCTTTGGATAGGCCGTAATCTGCGAAACAATGTCTTGACCCAAATGGGACGAATCAGACTCCGATGTCACACGCGTCACCACTATACCTGCCGCCACTGAAATCAAGAGGGCTGGAATCTGCTGTGTCAAACCATCACCGATCGTCAGGATGGAATAGGTCCGAATGGCTTCCATAAAGTTCATGTCACGCTGAACGATACCAATAATAAAGCCGCCGATGACATTGATGATCGTAATAACAATACCGGCAATAGCATCACCCTTAACAAACTTCATGGCACCATCCATGGCACCATACATCTGGGATTCGCGCTGAATGATTGATCGACGTTCAACGGCCTGTTCCATATTAATGATACCGGCGCGCAAATCGGCATCGATACTCATCTGTTTTCCAGGCATAGCATCGAGGGTAAAGCGCGCGGCCACCTCGGAGACACGTTCGGCACCCTTTGCGATCACGATAAAGTTGATCAATGTAATGATAAGGAAAAGGATACCACCAACGACAAAGTTACCCATGACGACAAAATTACCGAAGGCGCTGATCACATCACCAGCAAAGGCCCGACCCAGGATAAGACGGGTCGATGAAATGTTGAGTGCCAGACGATAAAGGGTAGCTATCAGTAATATCGTTGGAAAGGAGGCAATCTTTAGTGCGTCTGAGACATAAAGGGAAACCAGAAGAATAACCACACCGGCCGTAATGCTGAGAGAGAGAAGAATATCGAGGAGCCACGTCGGCATGGGGATCATGATCATCCCCACGGCCGAGATCACGAATGCCGCAAACAAAATGTCAGAATATTTGTTTATGAGCTCATTGACGCCGCCCACATTGATCCGAGGTATCTGCATAGATCAGATAATATAACATAGGACGTCCCATAAGATCAAACTTCAAATAATACGTCTCACGGTTGAGGCATCGATGCTCGTATCGGTATGGGTCTCGTTAATCGTTAATTATTCACGAAACCGACAAACGGTAGACGATACGGGCATCGACACCCAAACCGACTAACTCGGGGTTAGGCGCCGCAGCACTTCTTGTATTTTTTTCCGGAACCGCACGGGCAGGGATCATTTCGGCCGACCTTTTGGACCTTGCGCTGCACCACACCGCTGGAGCCAGCCTGCGCCACGCGTCCGGCGGCCGGGCCCTTGGCAAATGCTGAAAAATTGCCGTGTCCCATCGCCATTGGTTGTTTCGCCTGAGTCGGTTCAAGATTGGCAGCGGCCTCTTTCTCTTCCTCCTGCTTGATCTCAACACGCATCATCTTCTCAACGATGTCGGCCGAGAGCTGATTCATTGTTTCGGTGAAGAGGCTGTAACCTTCTCGCTTATATTCTACAAGAGGATCGCGTTGGGCATAACCGCGTAGGCCAATTCCCTCTTTTAGATGATCCATCTGGAGAAGATGATCTTTCCAGAGGGAATCGAGGTTTTGGAGAACCAGAAATTTTTCAATCCGATCCATGATGTCATCACCATAACGTTCGCGCTTGGCATCATAGACCTTCACGACCTTGGCAAAGATCTTCTCACCGACATCTTCGGGTGTTGCACCGTCGGAAAGGATTTCTTCCAGGGCAAAATCGATGGCAAAGGCCTGACGGAGGCGATCTCGCATCGGTATGAATTCAAACTGAGCGACATTGACCTTTCCCTCAACATATTCATCGACAACCTCGCCGACCATCTCCTCACACCAGTCAACCACCTTGTCACGAACACTTTCAGAACCCAGAAGATCTTTTCTTAGTGCATAGATCGTATGACGCTGCTGATTCATGACGTCATCGTATTCCAAGAGATTCTTACGAATAGAAAAGTTGTGATCTTCGACGCGTTTCTGTGCATTGGCAATCGCCTTACTGAGCCACGGATGCGTAATCACCTCATCCTCTTCCATCCCCAGGCGGTCCATCATGCCGCCGATCCGCTCACCGCCAAAAACACGCAAGAGATCATCCTCAAGTGACAAGAAGAAACGGGACGACCCGGGATCTCCCTGACGACCGGAACGACCGCGGAGCTGATTGTCGATACGTCGACTCTCGTGACGTTCGGTTCCAATAATGTGAAGGCCACCAGCCTCGAGGACGTCTTCCTTTTCCTCATCACATTGCTCCTTGAACCCATTCATGATTTCGTCAAACTGTTCAGGTGTCGTCTCGGGCCGCGCCTTGGCCTTCGCCATGTAGGCTGGATTACCCCCCAAGACAATATCAACACCACGACCAGCCATGTTGGTCGAAATCGTCACCGCATTCTTTCGACCGGCCTGAGCGATGATCTCGGCCTCGCGTTCATGGTTCTTAGCATTGAGAACATTATGGGGAATCCCAAAACGCTTGAGCATCTGGGCTAATTTTTCAGACTTATCGATGGAGATTGTTCCGACGAGAACCGGCTGCCCTTTTTCGTGACACTCCTTGATCTCATTGATGACGGCCTTAAATTTCCCTCGTTCCGTTTTATAAATATCGTCAGAATGATCCTCACGAATCATTGGCATGTTGGTAGGAACAACAACGACATCCAGATTATAAATTTTTCCAAATTCCGCGGCCTCGGTATCGGCCGTACCGGTCATTCCGGAGAGCTTGTTATACATCCGGAAAAAGTTCTGAAATGTAATCGTTGCGAGCGTCTGATTCTCGTTCTCAATCCGAACGCCCTCTTTGGCTTCGACCGCTTGATGCAGGCCATCACTCCAACGGCGACCGGGCATGAGACGACCGGTAAACTCATCAACGATGACGATCTGCCCATCTTTGATCACGTAGTCCACATCGCGCTTGAAGAGAACATGGGCACGGAGTCCCTGGTTGACATGATGGAGAAGCGAAATATTTCGCGGATCGTAAAGATTCTTAACATTGAGTTTCTTTTCGCCCTTATGAACACCTTCGTCGGTCAGAACGATCGATTTTGATTTCTCATCTACGGTGTAATCTTCTTCCTTCTTAAAAAATGGAATGAGCTGGTTGACGGTATAATACATCTGCGTCGATTGTTCGGCCGGCCCTGAAATAATGAGCGGCGTCCGAGCCTCATCGATCAGAATGGAGTCAACCTCATCAACGATCGCAAAGTTGAGTTTGCGCTGAACAAATTGTTCATACGAAAACTTCATATTGTCGCGAAGGTAATCGAAACCAAACTCATTGTTCGTGCCATATGTAATGTCGGCGTTGTATGACCACTTGCGTTCGGAATCGTCGAGACCATGCAAGATGGAACCAAATGTCAGGCCCAGATATTTATAAACGATTCCCATCCATTCGGCGTCACGACGGGCGAGGTAATCGTTGACCGTCACGACATGAACACCTTTTCCAGAGAGGGCATTCAGATAGACCGGAAGCGTTGCCACCAACGTCTTTCCCTCACCGGTTCGCATCTCAGCAATTCGACCATCGTGGAGAACCTTGCCACCGACCAACTGCATGTCAAAGTGACGCATTCCGAGGGAGCGCATGCTCGCCTCGCGAACCACGGCAAAGGCCTCGGGCAGAAGATCATCGAGCGATTCGCCATTTTCGATCCGCTGCTTGAATTCGGGCGTCTTGGCCTTCAGCTGATCCTCGCTCAGCTTCTTGATGCCAGCCTCCAGACCATTGATATGGGCTATCAGCGGCTGCATCTGCTTGAGTTCCCGCTCGTTCTTGGTACCGAAGATTTTCTTGAGGACAAATTGGAACATGGTGCCCTGTTATTATGGATAACCTATCGAAATGCAAGGTCATTCTGCCATTTTTCGTTTTAAAGCAACAATGCCTGGCAATATGGATAATTTAGAACAATGCTCAATAATTACATATAGTTATATAGTCTTTGAGTGCGCTGAATATACTGACTGATTCATTGTAATTTTGAAGCAACTTTATTACAGATTTGCCGATAATATACTACTGCGGTGGGCATTTGATTATGTGAGGTGTATCGATGCCCGACAATAAAAAGACACTTGCTGCCCTCTGTCTTCATCGAGGATATCAGGTTTTCCTCAGACATATCGATGACAATCAGCGCCTGGACAGCGCAGATGAGGCCGCCCTTTATGCCTCAGAGATCGAGGCTTCCCTGGTCGGCTCAGACCATAAGGACTGGGAAAGGCGATTCGGCAAGGAGAATCTGGATGCCTGGTACAAACAGTTCCAGTGGCTATCTCATTCCGACAATTTCAGATCGTGGTCCAAATGGAGCGTTCAGGTCGGCCGGCTGGAAAGATACTTAAAGCGGCGGCATTTCTACCAGGACCCTACAGAATACCACCACCTCAAGAGGCCCAAGTCGGGACAACCGTGCTATCCCAAGCAGAAATGCCTAAGATATGAAAATCCCCCGTCTGAAAAGGTTGGGGCTGCAATGCTTGAACTGGTTCGCAAGGCAGGCTCCGCACAGGCGGCCATTGCATTTATCGAAAGATTGATTGAGACGAATTCCGATGATTTTCAGATGCGACAGATGCAGGCAACAGAGGTCTTCTTTGATGGACGAAAACCCGAACAACTCGCACGAGCACTTCAATTTGCTACCCGGATGATCGTTAACAATGACATCTTCGAATTCATTAATCGTGTCGATGAAATTCTTGACTGGAGCTTCTCACTTCGTCAGACGCCAACCTATCTCCGCTTTTATAAAGCCTACCAAACCAAAGGGGAACATTTCTTCGTCGAGCTCAAGCGCAGGCGTGAGGCTCTCGATTTCTTTGAGGACTATGACCTGGCAGATAAAATCGACGAGAGACTGCTTGCACGCATCATGACGATGGACAAAGAGATTCTCTCGCGCCTCAAAACCCTTGTCCAAAAGGCCGGGGGGAAAGAGTTTTTTAATGTTTATGCTGAAGGTAAAGATGATCAAAATGCTCTGGGGATTTTTTACAGGGACAGTTTTGTTGGGAGAATCGATGACTTCATCAGATACCTCACTACTCGAGGTGAATCCTTCTTTACAAATATCCATCAACTAACTGGAATTCCGGGATCGCCTCGACTCGCACTGATGCCACTCTACAATCTGATTGAAGCCCTTGAACAAAAAGGGGGGGACATCAATGCCATTCTACCTCCACTGTCACCACTGCTATCGGTTACCAAAGATCATCACGAAGACAATTTAACATCTCTGTACTGGCTTCATGCACTTTATACCGACGCCTTTGGCCGAGCACGTGTTGATAGCTGGGATGGAAAACGGGCATATCCGGAAAATCTTGCCAAACCGATTCTAGCCCTTGCCAAAGACGGAAAACTGGACTGGGCGGCTAAAGAGGTGGTTCGCATTTTCAAAAGTACCCGCAATTATCACCGTGAAATCTGTTTAGCCCAAGAACCGCCTTTCCGATGCGGCCAAAAGAGAGAAACGACTCCCTACGTCTGGGCTCAACTCTTCAGCCTTTTAAGCATTGAACTTAGAGATTCCCGGATTGTGGAGACCGACTATTCCAAGGCCGACTGGAAGAGCAAATTGTTCTGGCTCGATCAGATTGAGCGAACCGACTACAACAAGGGCTCAGGCGCCTTCCAATTTTTTATGAACAACTTTGTTAATAGTTCCTACGGCAACCATCTCCACAAAAAGGCGCCTTCAACGAGCGAGTTGGATCGACTTAACAGATGGATAAAGAGAGCCTCTAACGAACTTCCCCTCTTTAAAAATGAAAACCTGACAGAGGGTGAAAAGATCACTGAACGATTCAAACATAATCTCCTCTCGACACTACTCCTAAGTCAAAATGGTCAGGTACCATCTGAGGCTGAACTTGAATTTTTCAGACAACAGGCCATTCGTTCGAATTTTGTGCAAAAGAACACGGATTCCTATTATGTCACCCTTTATCTCTATTCAAGACACCTGGGAAACATTTGGAAGGATGCTCCGAAGACTACACAAACTATTCACCATCAATTTCTCACATATTCTGGTGGCCCATACTCTTTGAACAGCGCAGACGATTTAAGGGTAGCCCTTTCAGATCCGCAGGTGCAACGTGAGTTGGCCGAAATTGAAAGGGCAATTACACCATTGAACCCGGCAGAGAGGGATCAGCTTCTTAAGTTCTGGCAAGACAAAATCCCCCTTTCTCCCATGGATTACGAGAAGTCCGAAGACCTCGCCAAATATCTCCGTCGCATTCGACTGCTCGTCAGCAACAGTTACCAAAGAACCATCGCCTTTATTCTATATGTAGAACCGCATATTCAGGATCGTGGGTTCTTCTCTTTTCGTGGCATAGAAACCTTTCTCAAATTTTACTCCGATCATGGGGAAGAGAAATTAAAAGAGCTCCTGCAAGGCTGGGAAAAGATAGGGTTGACACTTAGCAATTTTACCGGCGAGGAAAAATTTCTATCACTCTCAGAAAATGACGAGGCTCGCATCTCAAGAATCCGACCCTTTGCAAAATACAATCTATTTCTCGAGTCCTCTCCCCTTCTTAAGTTGACGGATCAAAAATTTGAAAAGTGGTTTCGTTTTGCAACCAGGTTAAAGGATCAAAAAATTAACCTGTCGATCGCTTCTTCCCTGGCTATCTACGATATTCCTAAAATAAATACATTTGTCAAATTACTCCACGATATCGGCCTATTTCAAAGAGTCGTCAAGAGCTATAGTCCCCTACTACTCAGTCAACACTTCAAAATTCTGAGCAAAAAGGCCCTCCCCTTGCTATGTCAAAATATCGGCGAAACAAAGCGGATACTTCGGCGCCTTAAAGATCAGTTTAAGGGTTATGCATTTGATGAGTTTAACGACCCAAACAATCTCCTACAGAGCCCCGTAACTGCCATTCATACCCTTGCAGCGCTCGTCCATTTTGAACTTAATGCAGACAAAATGCTTTTCAATGCACACCGAAACCCATGGGACACCTATGTCACTATAGTAAGAGACCAACGTTCTTCGGGAAAGCACGCCATTTATGATTACGATCCCGATTACCGTTTTCGGATTGCCGACTACAATCTGCTGCGCGCCATTTCGTCCAAGCAATTGAGGAGTTTAATGAGTGGAATGGATCGTGAGGAATTGATCGAATCACTTCTGATTCAGTTTGCCGGATTGAGGATAGTCCCCAGACAAAAAAACAAACTCTACGCCTCCAGGGAATCGGTCAGTAAGGCGTTGCTGGACAGCCTCCCCTTGACCGAACTTATTCGCATTCAACTTCTACTTAACAACGTCCAAGATATGACCTTCCGCAAGCCGGTCCACAAAGCTGTCGAAATTGATTATGACGATATTGGGGGCGAACATGGTGGTATTTTATTGCCCGCCAAGAACCCGGAAGAAATTGGGTCTCTTTATGATCCACTGCTGATGAATCTGCTCGCTGGTGAAACACATCAGACCAAGTCAGACATCATCCGATCACTGGAGCTCCAGATCTCAAACGAAAGAGATCCCCAAAAACGGAAAGTGCTTGAGCGCGACCTCAGAATGCTGACTCAGGGGTTTGATGGTGGATACAATCCCCCAAAAAGGATGCTTAACTCCCGATTTGGCTGGCAGTTTTCTCTCCACTTTCATGCCGTCAAGAGTCATGCACGCGGCTTTCGCAATAAGGACCTGGCCGGACCCAGCGGTGGGCTCGGCGCTGGCGGAGATTTGGGAATGACCCTTCTTCTGGGAGGCGGAGTGGTCGTTACACGACTCGGAAAGAATCACATTAATGCAGACTACTACACTCTTCTTCCGAGATATCGAGAAGGTTCACCCAAAGCTGAGTATGAAGCACTCGTCATCGATCTCGGTGAGTATAAATTTTAGAGGACTTATTTTATGAGTATATTTGCAAAACCTAAAACAGTGAAGCCGCTAATACCGAAAGTGTTGAGGTTCGGTCCAGACAAGAATCTGACACGCTATAAAGGTGCACGCTCAAATGCCACTTCGAGCTTACCGAGGGTTTCCACAAAAGCTCGCTCGAAGTATAGACTTGCCTCTCCATCCAAACCCATCTTCGTCGGTGTTCGGAATCGAAAGAGAAATATATTTATACCCGCATTCTGGCACTCTCCCAAAAAGAGCACTCAAAGGAACGTTTTTTTAAAGACCCTAAGACGTCTTACCAATTTTCACGTTCAGACCTGGTTTCTCAGTGCATCGCAATCAAAAGAAATAGACTATTCAAAACTAGAACCCCTTGTTCGTCGAGTATTTCCTTCAACCCGACGTCCATGGCACAATGTTCAATTACTTCTCGAAGGCCATGAACACCTCATGGAAAATCCGGTCGCAGATATTGCGATAGCGCTCCAAAGACATCTTGACGAGAAACCTCCACGTGTTCACAAACCGGCCGAGGTCATTCTCGACTATGACACCCTAGTGAAACAGGGGGCCCGTGACTCAACATGGAAAAATATGGTTGATTTTCTACGGCTGGGGGGCACCATCGCCTCTCCGAAAGCCTACGCCGTTTCTGGCCACTTTTCCGCACATAGTGCCATTGTGCGACCTCTTAACGACAAGGCCCTCGTTACACTACCCAATCATAAATTGATCGCAACCGTTTCAGAGTGGGCCCAGATTCTTGCATTCGATCCCACGAGCCTTGTCCTCGATCTATTGGAAGAGGAAAAAATTCCACTTAAGTTTCGTCGGGCTATTTTGGAGATCATCGATCTTCAATATTCGTTCGAAACCGGGACACTAACCGATTCTAAAGACCAAGAAGTGACTCTCATTGCCTCTTCCCCGACTTTTCCCAGGGTGATCGAAAAGCTTATCGAACTGATCGGCAACTCTCATCTGGCCATTGGGGAGGTTCAAAAAGCCCTCGGAGAACATCTCAGTGTCCTTCTTGTGGTCTACCTCAGAGACTCCTTTGCCCACTTTCAAGAACATTTCGATGGAGTCATGCAACATATCTCCAATCTGGAGGGGATGCGCTATGACACTCCAGAGAATATCCCAGCAGATGCTAAGAGCTTACTGACCGAAACCCTAAGAGGAATCTATTTAAGTGCACATGAGCTAATTGTCAGCGGTCTCCCCGATTATGCACTACCTAATGAACTGATTACCGTAGTACGCAATTTTATTCTGGACCTATTTCCAGATATTGCGGAGGTAAGGGCAAAAGTTACTGAATGGGGAGTAGAGATCCCAGAAGATCTTACCCAACTTCAATCATCTATTGACAAACGTTTGGCCAATCTCGATCAAAGGATCCCACAGCTTTTCAGGAATAAAAAGATCGAGGAGGCTCGTAGGCTCTCCAAACAACGAAAATTTCTCGGGCAGATTGACATGAAGACTCGGGATGCCATTGAATCGAGTCGAACATGGAGTGATCTTTTACAGGCGACCGCTCCAGCTTTTGAACGTATACCACTTGCTCTCGCCAATCTTGTCAACACCTGGAAGACCCTGCATACACAACTTGTTTCATTTGGAAAATTTTTCTCCCTGCAGAGTCTTAAGGGTAAACCGATCGAAATCCATATGTTACCGGTCAAGGGACTTCCCGCAGCAGTCGCTGTCGATACCGGCTCGGATTGTGGTGATGGACGAGCCACGGGACGTGCCGTCATCGACGAATATATGATAGCTGCCATTACCGATCGCAGCCATACCAAATCGTGGGGCTATCATGGACAATACGATGTCATTGCCGATGGAGCCCTTTGGTGCATGACATGCGCACTCAACCCCTCAACGACCTTAGATATTAATGGAGGGGACTTTGTCGCCGGTACCCGCGGGCACCTTCAGACCATTCGCGCCACAGCAAAGGCTGTTGGTATAACGATTCACGGTTTTCTGGCTGCAGCTTCGAGCCACGATTTTTCCAATCGGCAGGCACTAAGATTGGTCCACCCCACTGGCCCTTCAATAAAATTACCCGAGCCCATAATTACAAATCCAAAAGAGATCGACTTGGCCGACCACATTGTACCCGCAAAAACAAAAGAGGTTCCGAAGGTGGATCCTGATGCTAGTCGATCTCCTTACGATATCCTATTCCAAATATTTAAATCGCATCGAAGCCTCTGGAGCTTAATAAGAAGTCTGCAGAGATTAGGAGATGAAGTTCGCTTTGTGATCGATGAACTAGAAGGGTCTATACATGATTATCACCGCAGGGAGGCTGCAGAGCTTCGAGCAGATAGTGACGGATTGTGGGATTGTTTAAACGCCTATTACGACATTTCGCGAGCATCAACCCCACAAGAGATGGAATCAGCATTTGTTAAGCTTTTAGGAGATACCGATGGAATCGTATCAGATGAAGTCAAAGATAGAAAATGGTGGACCGAAGATAATGTGGCCAGACTTTTCGACTTCGACATACTACGAAGATCAATTAATTCCCTTTATCATGAGGGATTGGAAGGGTCAGAAATAGAGGCAGCTGAAAAGGCTGTTATTTCTTTTGGGGTCTTTATACAAGATCAGTTTGAGGACACCGAGGAAGATGTAGATTTTGATGCTGACCTGCACTACGAACTCCGCCAAAGCAATCCCGAAAACGCCATTTATTTTACGGAGCCTGAATAACGTTTTAGAGGATTTTGTATATGACCATTATAGCTAGACCTAAAACCATGACGTCAAAATTGCCGAAGTTAAGGCGTGGATTGACTCCGTTTGGGAAAAACGCCCCACTCCGCTCTAAGGGTAGAACTAAGACTGCCGGTGAACCTCGTTCGGCATATAAAATGACTACTCCCAATAAGCCCATCTTCGTCGGTGTTCGGAATAGATCCAAGCCCCAAAATTCGCTCTGGAGCATAAGTCAACGAGCATTTCGAGTGCTCACTTCTGGCCGCCTTCTTAAAAAATATCCTAATTCACACGTACGAAGTTGGTTCGTTAGGGCGTCACGGAGTGGTCGTGTTGACTATGCGGCTCTACAGACGATCTTTGAACAAATCTTCTCCTCAACAACTCGAACATGGAAGGACACCCAGGTTCTTCTTCGAGGTCACGAGAATCTGATGAGAAATCCAGTTGCAGCGATTGCCGATGCATTTCAACGACATGTCGATGAAAAACCGCCACGCGTCGACAGGCCCGCAGAGGTTATTCTTGGCTATGACGACCTAATGAAACAAGGTGCTGCCGATGCATCCTGGAAACAGATGGTGCGTTACCTTGAAGAGGGTGGCCCAATCACGCATCCAAAGTCCTATGCAGTCCCAGGACAATTCTCTGTCGCCAAGGCCATCTCTCGATCGATTGAGTTTGACACTCTAAATCGATTAAAAGAACATCGACTCATTCAACTCTTTATTGAATGGGGCGAGGCTGTCGTTTTTGAACCAACAAGCCTGATCCTCGACTTCTTAGAGGAAGTGGCGATTCCCCTTCCCTTTCGACAGACCGCACTGGAGGGGACAGGGCTCGAATATTCACGGACGTCGGGCACTCTCGTTGATGGAGATGGAACCAATGTTACACTGGAGGCATCTTCAGATCAATTTGCACAAATTGTGGCAAATATTATTCGCGGGATTGGAAATCCTCGGGTGGCCGATGGCGAAGTCCAAAAAAATATCGCTGAGCAGCTCACTATTCTTCTGACCTCTCACCTCTTTGGACGATTTGAACACTTTAAAGAGCATGTGACCGAAATTCTTGAGAACGTCGACGATATTCAAAGACAATCTCATACGCTAAATGCGCCTTTTGAAAGTGAGGCGTGGCTCCAGACACTCTTGGAGAAAGTCTATACCAGTGCACGCGAAATCGCTCTTATGGGACTTCCTGACTATGTACTTTCAAGAGAAATTGTCGATTCTGTTCGAAGCCTTTTATTAGCACCACTACCGAACCGCAGCGAAGTCGTAGCCAAATTGACCGAGTGGAATGTCGAGATTCCAGAGGATGTCAATTTATCACAGTTTATCCAAACTTATCTTACAAGGACCGATGTTGAGATTCCACGTCTCTTCAGAACAGGAAAAAAACGTAGGGCTCAAGAACTCAGTGCACAAAGAAAATATCTAAAGGGTGTTGATCTTACAACACGTAACGCTATCGAAAAAACAACCTCCTGGAGAGAACTGCTCACGGCATCTGCCGCCGTTGTCAAAGGGCTTCCGATTGCGGCCACACAACTACTCGAGACATGGAAGACTCTCAGAACTCAGCTCACCTCATTTGGAAAGTATTTTTCGACCCAGGTCTTTGAAGACGAGCGAATCGGAATCCACCTTCTTCCGGTCAAGGGCCTTTCTGCAGCAGTGGCCATTGATACCGGTTCCGATTGCGGCGAAGGGATGGCCACGGCCCGTGCTGTTATAGACCAATACATGACATTTATCATAACCGATGCGGGTCATACAAAACCGTGGGGGTATCATGGACTCTATTCTGTATTGGCCGCCTCTTCCCTTTGGTTCATGACCGACGCCCTTAACCCTTCTACCCAACTCAATATTGAGGGTGGACAATTTATTAATGGTGTCCAATCCCACCTTAGGGCGATTCGCCAAGCGGCCCAGGCAAGGAGTGTTTCTATACTGGGTTTCTTGGCATCTGCCTCCAAGGATCTTTTTTCAAACCGAGAACCGATATCCGATGCCCACCCTGAAGGGTTAGCGGCAAGATTGCCATCCCCGATCGACACTATTCCGGCTACGCTAAACACTATGTGGGAAATCGTCCAGTTGGCAGTTCAAGCCTCCGGAGCCAGCTCTCCGCCATTCTATAAAATGATTGTCAGGAGAATTCAGTCCGGTGGAGCCATAAAGGATTTAACAAAAGAGCTCCATCGCTTTCATAACGCGATAACTCCCCCCGAAGAAGATCTCACGGGCTATACACAAAAGATGAGGGCTACGGTGGCTGAAGAGCGTGCTCTCTTTGAACAAAAGACCAATGAATTGTACAAACACCTAAGACCTCTATACGATCTTGATCGCGCATCGACGCCAGAAGAGATGGAATCTGCGTTTAAGTGGCTTACCGAACGCGCGACTCAAGAGCAATTGAGTAACGATGACTGGTGGCAACTTGAAAATATCCATACTCTCTTTCGTCTTTCAAAAATTAGAGACGCAGTGGAAGATCTACGCGATGAGCGACTCGATCCGGATATAATATATAATGCACAGGGTGCTATCACCAAATTCCAATACAGTATTCCAGACGGCTTTGACGTTGATGGCGACTATACACTTCGTCAAAGTGATCCTGCAGAGGCCGTCTATTTTATAGAGCCGGAATAACGGTTAACATATTGTAATTACAAGCCTACCACCTGGTGGACCGGTTCCCAGGTAACTTTTTATAGGGTGCTACATGGTGCTCAGTAGCACCCGGTGCTGATTTTGGTTCGAGAAATCCTTTGGGTCGCTAAATCAATACCCAATAATATCAGTCAGTTACACCGAAACACAACGCATTATCCGACATATTTGTGAGAATTTTTTATATTTAGCGCAACTTTTTCCCATTTATGCCGATTATTGAATATCAATTCGTTAACCTGACTGGGAGAGTTCTATATGAGTATTACGGCAAAACCAAAAATAGTAAGGCCGAAAGTGTTGAGATTTGGCCCAGGCAAGAATCTGACACGCTATAAAGGTGCACGCTCAAATGCCACTTCGAGCTTACCG
>CAYWXY010000027.1:0-21585 GCA_964462555.1 uncultured Pseudomonadota bacterium
TTTCTAACCGGTAGCTTCGTGTTGTATTGGCTCTATGCAAGAGTTATATTTTATAGAGAATCTGCTTTAATATGTTTAATCAAGAGGGTTGCAAACAGGGCGCTACCCTGTGGGGACTTAGGTAGTGAACTAAAGGAAATAATAAGGGAGAGGGATGAAGCAACGGATGACAGGTTTGATCGACTAGTTAAAAAATGTATAATATTAGATATTCCAGAGCGTATTTCCATGAAGGAATGTTTCAGTAAAATATCAAGTGCCTTGGCTTCTAAGTTGAATACAGATGTCGGGGTTGTGGAAGATATGCTGCTTGCGCGCGAAAAAGACTCATCAACAGCATTGAGCCCTGGTCTGGCCATACCTCATATAGTGGTGGGGGGAAGCGGAGTTTTTGAATTACTTTTAATTCGATGTGGCGAGGGAATCATCTTCCCAGACGTAGATCAGCCGGTTCATGCGCTTTTTGCCCTATTTGGCTCAAGTGACGAGCGAAATTTTCATTTGACATCGCTGATGGCCATTGCCCAAATAACGCAGCAGAAAGATTTCTTAAAAAAGTGGTTGCGGGCTAAGAATGTAGAAGAGTTGAAAACCCTAGTTTTATTAGGCAAAAGGAAAAGAGGCCTTTCCTGAAATAGCAGACTTCCCAATGATGTCAAAATTTGTTCCAATAAGATAATACTAAATTAATAAAATATTAAATATATTATATTTAATAAATATGTAAATTAATATAGTTATATTATAATATGATATAGTTATGCATAATTAATGTATAATATTGTTGCAATATGAGGTGTCTCGAGACTATTTCAAAGATAAGTCGAAACTTTTTCAGGGATTTGCCGATGATAATAGTGGAGTGGTCCAAATGACGAGAATAAAGCCATATAGTCTTAAGCCGTTGGATGTCCCTATCGTTCATGGGGGGGTGGTGCCTTTTATCAGGTCATTACCTGTGACTGGAGAAAAGGTTGTCGATGTTCACCTAGGTTTGCCGATCAATGCTGATTTGGCCAATGGGGAGATGATTCCCGAAGCGGCCATTAACCTTTACGCCAGTGAATCAGTCTTTGTATCGGCTGCATCTGATTTTACGGAGGCCCTTGAGACTTTACCTCCGGAGCTCTTTTCATCGGTCGATACGCTTCCGACGGTTGGCACAAGTCGCTTTCAAGATCTCTTTAGGTCTACGGGTCCAGTTGTTCGGGCCCTCAGTTATGCAGTTCCTATTTTGCCGTTGGTCATAACGGGTGCTGCGTTGCTAACCGGATCGTCACAGACGGAATTAACACCGGCGCCACTTCTTGGCGTGCTTCCCTTTGCAATCCTTTCACCACTTATGGGCACAGGTGGAGGAGAAGAAATAATTACATATAGTCGTCATCCAATTGTCACCGGAAGATCTATAAGAAAGATTTTGAGATTATTAAAATCGGCTACGACAAAATTTAACAAATTAGCAAGTTCTGGTTCGGTGCGGGAAGTGCCAATACTTAGTGTCGATGGGCTTGTTGGTGGGCCAGTTCCCAGATCTGTGTTGTCAGTAGGTGAGGGAGACAGCTCCTTTGTGCATCGGTTGATTGAGCTCAGGGCGAAGCATTTGGGAAAGGCTTCAGGGGGCTTGTCTCCGGTAGAAGCTCCATATTTTGCCGTTGACAGAGTTTATCCGGATGAACAGGGGCAGTTTATTGCTCCAAGAGTTATTGCTGAAGATCGCAGAGCTGCGGTTGTCTACTCCTCGAATCCCTATCATTCTCAACATCCCGCACACTATAGGCAGGGGCACGCGCAGGATTTTAAGCTTATGGATCCAATGACCGGCGAACTTATGCAGTTTGACGAAGTGGTTTCACTTGTTTCGGTGGGCCGTTTTATGCATGAGGAATTTATGAGGTCGGAAGAGGCCGGACGTTTGCTGCTGCTCAATTTACTCAATCATACAAAGCCGGGTGGGCATTTAAGAATCGTTCCTGTGACCGTACCTCTATTTGGTGGAAAGGCATTTCGGAAAAGATTGAATGATACATTATCTGATCTTCAAAATGAGGGAGTGATTGATTTTTACAACTCCGTTAGTTTTAGAAATAATTTCTTAATCATCAGAAAAGCCGAGCCTGTTGAATAGGTGACGTTTCCGCCTTCACAACTCTTTGAATTATAAGGTAACCTCAGCGAATTTTTGAAAAATCGACCAATTATTTCTTTTTGGCCTTTTGCATCCGCGCCCAGGTGTCGCGGAGCGTGACAGTACGGTTGAAAACCGGTTGGTCATCTGCTGACTCTTTGGTATCAACGCAGAAATATCCCATCCGTTCAAACTGAAAACGGTCCCCCGGTCTGGCGCTGGCGAGAGAGGGTTCTAGTTTGCAATCCGTGAGGACTTCAAGTGACTTGGGATTCATATTGGCGTGAAAATCTTGTCCATCGGGAACATCCATTGGATTTTCACTCTGAAAGAGACGGTCGTAGAGTCTGACCTCTGCATCAATGGCGTGTTCGGCTGACACCCAGTGAAGTGTGGCTTTTACCTTCCGACCATCAGGGGCATTGCCGCCTTTGGTCGCCGGATCATACGTGCAGCGAAGTTCGGTGATCTCTCCGGTTTTTGGGTCCTTCACAACGGATTTACAGGTGATAAAATAAGCGTAACGAAGGCGGACTTCACGTCCTGGTCCCAGGCGAAAGAATTTCTTGGGGGGTTCCTCCATGAAATCGTCGCGTTCGATATAAAGCGTCTTGGAAAATGGGACCTTGCGAGTGCCGGCGCTTTCATCTCCAGGATTGTTGACGGCGTCAAGTTCTTCGGACTGACCCTCCGGATAATTTTCGATCACGACCTTGAGTGGATTCAAGACACCCATGACGCGTGGGGAGGTCTTATTGAGATCCTCGCGAAGATAATGTTCAAGAAGGGCGACATCAACGATACTGTTTCGTTTCGCGACGCCAATTTGATCACAAAAATTACGAATAGCGGTCGGCGTGTAGCCGCGGCGCCTGAGCCCTGCGATCGTTGGCATCCGTGGATCGTCCCAGCTGCTTACCAGTCCTTCATTTACAAGCTGCAGAAGGAGACGTTTGCTAAGAACCGTGTAACTTAGGTTAAGTCGCGCAAATTCAATCTGTCGAGGTTTGCAGGGAGTGCCGACCTCGTCAATGATCCAGTCATAAATCGGACGATGGACTTCAAACTCAAGCGTGCATAAAGAGTGCGTAATTTCTTCGATCGCGTCCGACAGACAGTGCGTATAATCGTACATCGGGTAGATGCACCATTTGTCACCGGTCCGATGATGCGGGACCTTTTTGATCCGATAAAGAATCGGATCACGCATATGAAAGTTGCCGTGCGACATGTCGACCTTGGCTCGAAGCGTCTTTGTTCCTTCTTCGAATTCGCCGGCACGCATCCGCGCAAAGAGATCAAGATTCTCTTCGACGGAGCGATCGCGATTTGGACTTTCTTTGCCCGATTCAGTCAGGGTGCCACGGGCGTCATTGATTTCATCGGGTGTCATGTCGCAGACGAAGGCCTTTCCTTTTTTGATCAGGATGACCGCATAGTCGTAGAGTTTTTCAAAGTAGTCCGAGGCGTAAAAGAGGTGTTTACCCCAATCGAAACCGAGCCATTTAACATCCTCTATAATAGAGTGGATATATTCTTCCTCTTCCTTTTCCGGATTGGTATCGTCAAAGCGGAGGTGACAGCGCGCTTTTTTATTCTCCAGCGCAATACCAAAGTTGAGGCAGATCGACTTGGCGTGTCCAATGTGGAGATAGCCATTCGGTTCCGGCGGGAAACGCGTAATAACCTTGCCGTCATGTTTGTTCGTTTTCAAATCCTCAGCGATAATCGTTCGGATAAAATCGAGCGATTTCTTGGTCTCTTCTACCATCCTAATTCCTTTAACTTTTTCCAGATCTTCTTGTTTTTTTCTGGCATCGCAAGTGACAGAAAACGATTGAGCTCCTCAAGATATTCTAATTTTTCTTTTGGTGATAGGATCATGAATCGCTTAAGTTTTTCAACTTCGGGATCACCCTCTGGCCATTTGCTTGCCACCTTCATACAATAACGACGTAGATGACACAAGTTGGAAGATACTGCAACAGATCTCTTAAAGTGTCCATCTCCCGCGAAAACCTGCTCGGCCGCTCCGCCATGCTTTATACCTCCCGCCTATCTATTATATGGCCTTCGCTACTCAACGCCGAAATATGATTTGGTTTTCAAACAGGTTTCAGGATCTTCCTCTCCGTCAGCTATGAAACCTGAGAAAACCAATATCATATTTAGTCGTTTCATGCGCTCGGCGATAATCCAGCCGTCGGTAGTAAACCATGGCTCCCCGTCTTGTCACAGGTTTTCTCTCTTTCTCAGCTCACCGAACGAGGAATGGTTGTCATGGGCGGGGAGGAAAGAGAGATGTGAGATTATGGTGGGAGGGCGCCGATTTTAACTGCGAGGTTTTTCGGTGCCGACAGGGGGAATCTCTGGAGGCACGACGAACTATGTTTGGCCGATGTCCCTTGGGGTAGAGGCCAAACCGCTTGCGTTGGTGAGGAGAGGGAAACCAAGACAGATTAAAATTCGTGCGGCCGGAACCGATAATCGAACAGATCTGCTTCCCGGACCGCCCAAGCAGATCTTTCTGAGTGAGACGAATAAAAACATATATGACATTTTCTAGAACGCGGAAAAGGAGCCGTACTCTTCGGTACCGGCACCGGCTTTATTGCAGGTGGCATCGTGATCCTGACACTGTTCAGTAGATGAACATTCACCCTCAGGGTCGCAGGTAAGGCCGCCGAAAATATAGAGTCGGTCTCCAACTACAGTGGAGCCAATACTTTTACGTTCCAAAGTCATCGTATTATCCAGCGTACCCCACTGATTGTTTTCGGTATCATAGACAGCAATATCTTTGTAGATTGTACAGCTGAAATCGGTCGATCCACCAAAAACATAGATGAACTCATCGCGAACCGCGGCGTGTTGCCCGGAAAAGTGACGTCCCTCGAGGGCCATTGTCGATCCCCGTGAAAAGGTGTTGGTTGTTGTATCGAAGATTTGTGTGAGTTGGCTGGTGCACGGACAGGCACCACCCTCTTCACCTTCGACGCATCCGCCAAATAGATAAATCTTGTCGCCAACGGCTGCATAGGCCGGTGATCGGGTCGGGACATAATCGCCGGTATATTCAACATTGGTCCAGGTATCGCCGTCAAAGTATTCGACGGTTGTACTGTTGGTTTCAACATCGGTATCCCAGCCGCCTAGGGCATAGATCTTTCCGTCGACGACGGCAGTGGCAAAGACCTCACGCGGTTCGTTCATGCTGGCAACCTGAGTCAGTGTATTTGCATCGGGATCATATTCCCAGACTTCATCGCTCGATCCGCTCGTTTCAGCACAGGTATCGACATCGCGTCGATCACCACCGAGAATATATCCCTTGCCATTCATCGCCTCGGCATTGAACGTGGAGACGCAATCGAGGATGGTTCCGTCCTGATTGAAAACAGTCTCTACTGTGTCGGCATTGAATTTTTTAATTGTTGCGCCAAATGTCGTGTAGCCAAAATCGCCAATCGTAAATGATATGCCTCCAGCCATTGCGATCTCTTCAAAGGAAGTATTTTCTGCCCCAAGGGCCTGGGCCGTCGTTGCTGTCGTTTCAGTATCGCCATCATCGTCACCATTGTTCGTCCCACCACCCGAAGTGCCGCTTCCACAGCTAGATCCAAATCCGAGAGAAAAAATTAGATAGATGATGAATAGAATATGCATTTTCAACCCCTTCGCATAATTATACCGCAATCATTGTGCCCATTCACTAAAAACTTAAGGTGCCAATAACATTACAAAATGTTGCTTGGTCTCAAATTGGCACCTTCTAGTCTGTAGAGATGAGTGGATACAAAATGGAAGGAATAACCAATTGGTATTATATATTATGAACAGCTATTCATGTCTTGAATGGTAATCATTGTAACCCATTGATTATTAATAATTTTATTGTGTTCGCATAATGCGATTTCGGACGAAAAAGTGGCACGGCTATTGCTAAATAATCATCGGAGGGTTCATGGTGAAGTTATGTGACACAATGAGAGTACTGGTCGACCTTTTGGTTGTCGTATTCATTATTATGATTCCCGCATCAGCCATTGCCCATTCATATGACTTCTATACAGTCGATGAGGATGTTAATGTTGGTGAGAACGCGACAGGGATCTCCATCAATTCTAACGGGAACCCCGGTATCTGTTATTACGATTCAACAAACAAAATACTAAAATTTGCCTCATTCGATGGCGCCGATTGGTCACTTGAGACAGCCGACAACGATGGCGGCAGTGGCGATGTGATCGGAATCAATTGTGCAATTACTTACGATGATAACGATGATCCGAATATTGTCTATTTCAATACGACCGACAATGAGATTCGACATGCTAAAAAGAATGGAGGTCTATGGGAGGTGTCTGTTGTTGATGATGCGATTGAAAGCGACGTGCTGAAATATGATATCAGTCGAATCTCGATTGCCAGGACGAGTTTGGGTGATATCGGAATAGCCTATTACGATGGTGGCGTGGACGCCGATCTGAAATATGCCATTTATGATGGGGCAGATTGGAATGTTCAGGAAGTCATGAGTGAGGGTGATGTCGGGCGCTATCCTTCTCTTGACTATGACAGCAACGACAATCCCGGAATTGCTTACATGAACTACGCCGATGGTTCAGATGCTGAGCTTTACTACATCTATTACGACGGTTTGGATTGGCAAGTTGAAGAGATGGTCGATGACAGTGACTACGCAGGTGCCGACAAAACATTACGTTTCGATCATAACGATGATCCTCACATCGTCTATCGTCAGGTTGATGAAAATAGTGTGGAACATCTCCTACACACAAAGAAGATCGATGGCGCTTGGATTGATCCGATCTCCATATCAGATGGCAGTGCAGAATTTGCCGATGAAGGGACCTTTGTGCAGGTGGATATGGACGGCGAGGGTAACCTCTTTGGCGTCTATCGCAGTTATTTTCGCAGTGCTCTCTTTGGCCAGAACAATTTTATCAGGGTCAACTCCTATTACTTCGCCGACAATGAGTCGGCAGGAAAAATTCAGGGAGAGACGCTGACACATACCTTCGGTGCAATGAGGGGTTTATCTGGGATGGCCATAGCTTTGGATGATAATCACAACATGGCCATATCGTGGTCTGGGGAGAAGGCCGACGGTTCGTTTTCATTGCGAGCCGCTGTATTGTCGGAGTGGAACGCGGTCATATCCATGTTGAAACCCGACGATGATGATTTCGAGGCTGATGATCAATTCACCCTTACATGGCGTGATTTTTCTCCTGATGCAAACGCGGACATTCAATTTGTGCTTCAGGATGCAGGTCTTAATGAAACGGTTGTTGGATCGGCTGAGGAAAATGGTGCTGATACGCTTGAAATCGATACGTCGGGGGTTGAGCCGGGTGAATATTCGGTTATTGGGAGGATTTCGATTGATAGTTTTCAGACCAATAGTTCAGATGTGGCACCCGTGCTTCTAGAGGTTTTGGACCATTCGGTAGCGGCTGATCCGGCGGTGGATAATCCGGCTGATGCCGCGGCGATAGATGTCGATGGCGACAACTCGGGTGCTGGTCAGGTTGTTGATGGAGATTCGGATGATAGCGGCGATAGTCAGGATGCCGAAGAAATCGACCCAGCCGACTTGCAGGCCTTGCAAAATGCCGCGAAGGCAATGGGTTGCTCACTTGTCAGGTAGACATCGGGGTCAGACCCCTTTGTCTACTTTCTGTTGAAAAGCTTCCGTCATTATAATAGTCTCGCCCGATGCGGAAAAAACTATTTGAACTAATCGGACAATTGGTAACGAGGTGGCCCTGGTGGGTCGTCGGTGTTGCAGTGGCAATCACACTTTTTTCGGCCATCCTGACACTCTCTTCGATGCGTCTCGATTCCGATCTTGATCATCTGGTCTCCGATGAACTCGAATATCACAAACGTTATCTCAATTTTATTCAGGATTTTGGTGATCAGGAATATCTCTATCTGGTCGTCGAGACAAACGGGAAGTTGAAAGAGGCCAAGAGATTTGTTGACGCCTTTGCAGAAAAACTCTCCGGAAAGCCGGAGATCAAAAGTGTTACCACCAAGATCGACAATCCCGATCTCGAAAAAAGTTTTCTCCTTTTTATTCCGAAGGAGGAGCTGGAACAGCTCGGTGAAATGGTGGGTGGTTCGGATGCGTCGCTCGCGACCGTGGCGCGCGCGGGAAATGCCGAGGGTTTCTTTGAGCTGATTGAAAAAGAACTCGAAAATCCAAATCCAGAGGATGAGGAACGCCTCAAACCTCTCTTTGAATTCTTTGATCAGATACTGGATGGACTTCAGGGGACATTAGAAGGGGGGGAGACCTCGGTCGATTTGGCACGTCTCTTCTTCGGGTCGTCGCGTTACGATGAAGAAGGGTATCTCGTCTCTGGGAATGGCAAGTTTCTCTTTGCCTTGATCATGCCGACAAAGAATTTCGAGACGATGGAGGTAATCGAAAAACCTCTTCAGGTAATGCGATCAGCACTTGATGATACACGCAAGGAATTTCCCGATGTGACAGCGGGTCTCACGGGCAAACCGGCCCTGGCCTCTGACGAAATTACCATCACAAACAATGACATGATTCGGGCGACAATCTTTGCGCTGATTGCAGTCGCCTTAATCTTTATGTTGGCCCTTCGAAGCGTCAGTTCGCCGCTCTTGGCCGTTGCATCTCTTCTTGTGGGCATCAGTTGGACATACGGCTTTGCAACAATTGTCTTTGGGAAACTCAATATTCTCTCGGTCGTCTTTGCAATTATTCTTGTTGGCGCAGCGATTGAATATGGCGTTCACATGGTGACCTTTTGCCGCCAGGAACGAGCGAATGGAAAGTCGGCCGACGAAGCAGTGGTGAATTCCATTAATGCCGTCGGCTCAGCCAATATGATCTCGGCCTTTACGACCGCGGCTGCCTTTTTGGCGCTGACGATTACGAAATTTACAGCCCTCGCACAGCTGGGTCTGATCGCGGCAACTGGAATCATCCTCTGTCTAATTGCCGCCGATCTTGTTTTGCCAGCGATGTTGGTCCTTCGTGAACGAATGAGAAAGAAGGGTGCGAAAATCGTGCCGCCGATTCGCCTCACATTCCTGATGAAGGTCTATCGCCATTGGAAATGGGTGACGGTGGCGGCGCTGGTCTTCTTCATTCTTGCCATTTATGGCGGGACGAAGGTCGGTTTTAATCATAATCTGCTGGAACTTCAGGCCGAGGGCTTGGAGTCGGTTGAGTATGAACATAAGTTGATCAATGAAACGGACGAGTCGAGTTGGTTTGCCGTTAGTTTTACGTTTTCTATCGAGAAATCACAAAAGTTGGCAAAGAAATTTGCCGCACTGAAATCGGTGAAACGCACTGAGGATATCACATCGATCTTTCCAGTCGACCAATATGGAAAACGTCGTCTGATCACCGAAAAAATTGCGCCGGCCGTCGAGAAGGTTGTTTTTGTCGATAAGAAGGCGAGTGATCCCGGCATTTTGAGGGCGAAAATCGCTGGGATTCGAAATAAGCTCGAAAGCTTTATGGAGGATGCCTTCTCGTCGGGGCGTGTCGATGCTGTCTCCGAGATCGAAAAGTTGACTGAGAAATTGCAAAAGGTTGAGGATCTTCTTCTTCCCGATTCAAAGCCGGCGCTAAATAAATGGGAAAGTGCTCTCTTCGGGAAACTCAAGGAGGGCGTTGATCTCCTGAAGGGAGGTCTTGAGCCGCCACGGGTTTCACTCGAAGATATGCCGAGTCTGGCCAAGGAACGTTTTATTGGCAAGAGTGGTAGGTATGCTGTCTATATTTATCCTGAACATGACATCTGGGACCCCGTAAAACTCGAAGAGTTTGTAAATGAGATTCAGGCGATTGATCCGGAGGTGACTGGAACACCGGTCGAGGTCTTAGAGGGCGATCGACTGATGGAGGGAACGTTTAGACGCGCAGCGATCATTGCGGCGATCATCGTCTTTTTGATTGCACTTCTCTATTTTCATTCATGGCGAGGTGGCGCTCTTGCAATGATTCCACTCCTACTTGGTATGGGGTGGCTTGTCGGTGCGATGTACCTCTTTAATATACGATTCAATCTGGCCAACTTCTTTGCAATACCGATTATCTTGGGAATTGGTATTGATAGTGCCATTCACATTATCAACCGCATACGAACGGATGGATCGCTTGAGTCGGTAACAAAGGCGACAGGCACTGGCGTTCTCTTGACTGTGGCAACGAATGTGGTCGGTTTCGGAATGCTCCTAACGGCACACCACCGCGGGATTCGAAGCCTCGGTGAGATTATGGCCATCGGCGCCTTTCTCTGTTTCGTTGCCGCCATCATTGTCCTTCCACCATTAGTTCAATGGATGAGAAGAATTAAAAATTAGTGTAACTCATTGAAAATTAAAGCCTTCAATGTGGTGAACAAGTTACCAGGTACCAGGGGGTATATTTTTCTTGTTTATCGGGGTCTATCTGAATTAAACCGGAACTCGTGAAACATGGGTTGATCATTATAGTCACGATTATCGCAGTGTTGGTGGCCAGTTGCCGGATCAATGCGCCGATGGATGAGACACCGGTCGAACTCCTTGCCGTCGATTTTGATGGCGACAGCGTCTTTAACTTTGCAGATAACTGTCCATATCAGTATAATCCCGGTCAGGGAGACATTGATAGCGATGGTGACGGCGATCTTTGCGACTTTTCGTTACTAAACGCAACGCGGGTGATGAAAAAAATCAATGAAGTTCATTTCATTGCGAAGGAGTAGGATGACGTCAGCAAAAGCTGATCCGCCTCTGGCGGAAAGCAATCCCCCGAGTGAGTTTGTGAGATTGCCACGCCTTGACAAGGGTTTTTCAAAAGATAGAGGCTACCCCAGGCTCGCAATGACTGACAATTAGGAGGCAAAATGAAAAAATATATACTTAGTGGGCTTGTTATTTCTGTTTGTCTTGTTGCGATTGCAGTGGGGTGTTCGAAAATCGTCGATGAAGAAAAAGCGACGGAAGAAGCCGCGGGGCGCGCAGCCTCCCAGATTATTCAGCTGGAGAATACACCAAGTGCAATGGATAGTTTTAAGGAACCTTCGGCGGAAATACCGACGGGTCGGGGTGCGGGGATTGATGCCGAACGCGCAGAGGAATCTGTGGGAAGAGAAGCCCAGGAAGAGTCGATGCCTGTCGAACCTCTGGGTGTTGGTGTTCAAGAATCACAAAATGAGTTCTAGTGAAAAGGTTTGATTGGTTAGTGGTTTGGTGGGGAGGGGAGGCCGAGTGGTATTGTTGGGATATCGTATGAAGGTGCCTCTTCGACCATGTCAGGTTCGGGCCTAAAGAGGACGGATTCCAGCAACAGTTCCTTCGGACGATCGGGGAACTGCTGAACGAAACGAAACCTAAGTGTTCCATTTCCATTTCCCAAAAATTCCAGACCAAAAACGCCTTGGTAATGGCGATTAAACTCCATCATTTCCTGTCTCAATTTAGGACCGTTTGCAGCAGGCACGAGAAGTGTACCGTCCGCACGAAATTCGCCTGCGAGTGAAAGTTCAAAGACATCCTTCAAAAGTCCAGAGAAACCTTCAAATGTTTGATGCATCTCCTCTTGGGCCTCGAATTTTTCACGGAGTTTTCTTTGTGACCCGGCATATTGTTTGAGAAGTTCCAGGCGTGGCTTACCTAGCATTTCGATTTGGCCCAGAACATGAATCATCTCAGACATCCGTGCACGAGGATTAATCGTTCCTTCAAGGCGAAACTGATCGCCCCATCGGATTTTAAGTTCTTTAAAACGCATCGACTGTTTGGCCAGTTCCTGATGAATTGGGCGAATGTTTTGTTTGATCAGCACCTTATCGAGAAGACGTGTATTGATCTTTATGCTGCGCATCGTGACCATGATGGCAGCAAGTGACAGTGCGATTTGGGCTGTTCCTGCTACACCACTGTGTGCCTCTTCCGCTAATGGATCATCAATGCCCAAAACACCAAGTGGGATGTTTGCATTTTGCAGAATTGCAACGATTGCCCCGAACTGAAGCGCACTGTGTCCCATGGCAGCCATGGATCCGTGATAGCCCATCGCCTTATGGATAGCATTGAGTTGCCATCTTCCCTTGAGACGTGTGAGTGGGCGCCAGCTTTTTGACATGGCAACAACATCATCGATGCTCTTTGTGGTCTCTTGGATAAAGCGCACGCCGTTCGCCATCCGAAAATTGGTTACGAAGGGGGCTGCAAATGCGGCTCCCTCAATGAGTCCAAAAATAACGGCACTACGACCCAGGTCGACCAGGAGTTCCTCTGGTGTCGGAAAACCAGCCAGAGGAATAGATGCTACGGTCGAGCCGGCAGTAAAGCCCACCGTCATAGCCGTGAATTCCAATCCCCATCCGAGGACCTTAATGGTTCCTGCCCGGAGGGATGTCATCCCAACCGTATTCCATACGAGCTTCAGTGTTACCTTGGAAGGGATCTTCCATCCAAAGGCCACTTCTCCGGCGATTGCGGCGGCTCGCAGTTTTGCGCCAGCCACAATACCTGCAACCGCAATGGCCACACCTGCACTAATCATTGTTGCCTTATTGACTCCCTGGTCAAATGCAACATTCTTAAAGACATAATTGACATTTTGTCCTGTCTTCTTGTTGTAGGCCGCAAGCTTTCTTGGATCGGTTGGCATCATTAGATCTTCGGGTTCAAAGACGACCCCTGCACTAACATAGGCATGTGGCAAAATCTTGGTGCCAAAGAAGGGGAACTCAGGATCTGATACCGTCTTCTTGAGCCATCCGGCATATCCATGCAACCACTGTGCACGCATTGTCTGTTGAACCGTTGCAAGATTGGTATAAGGATTGGATTCAATTTTGTGAATGGTCTGGTAAACACCTAACCACTCTCTGTAATCCTTTGTCTTGCGAAGTATCTCTGGAAGTGCGAGAAGTGAGGGTAGGTCGCCTCTTTCTCTGGCCCAATAGGCTTCGGCCTCTTTAAATTTCACGCGTCCTTCACTATCGTCTTCTTTTCTGAAAATATTTTCCAATTCGGCGGCAATGGCATCTGCATCATCTTTATCGATTTTGCCTTCGCTGACTCTTCGGCTGATTTCCATGTTCCAGGTGATGCTTCGGGCAATCGATATGTCGATATTGGTCTCATACCATTCGGCTCGACGCTCTCCCACAATCTTGACCAATGTGTTGATTGCATCTTCCTTGCCTGCTTTCAAGTCGTCTGCGAAATCTGGCGTACGGACATCTTCACCTGCCAACGTAAGCACGGATTCAAGATCCATGATGTTGAAATTGTCGATCATCTTAAAGACGTATTCAGTATTGAGCCCCATCTCTTTTGCCTTGATGGCAACGACCAGGAGGTCCTCGATCTTTTGAATATCCTCGTTGTTATGTCGAATCTGTTCATTGATTTCGGCACGCTTGTCGATAGCCTTTTGAGCTTCATTTCCCGCGGCTCTTCGAACGGAAGCCGCAAGCTCCTTTGCTTGACGTTTTATGTCTTCTGGACGGGGAGGGTCACCTACAAAAACAATGCGGCCCATTGGAATAGCACGATAATAACGATCGCCAATCTTGGTAAGCCCGCCTTGTTTACCTTTGGCGGTCATATTAAGCATTAGGTCTGTAATCAGTTTTGCACTATTGCTCAGTTTGAATAGGGCTTGAAGTGATTCAACCGCCTCCTCTGCCGTAAATATTTCAGGACTTATCGGCTCGTCAGAGTAGAGAACTTCAATCGCTTTAATAAGAATCGCACGATCTTTTTCTGGATATTTTTTAAGCATTTGACAGAAAATATCACTGTACGTATCGACAGGTTCGTTTCTGAGCACGGCGAGCATTTTTTCGTGGTAGTTATCGCCATTGCCACGTGGGAGTTTTTCAATCCCACCCTTCATCATCTGCATCAAGACAAACCAAATCATCATCTCTGCTTCGTGGATATTTTCCGAAAGATCAATTTCACTTCCCTTGGCCGCTTTAACCTTAGAGAGGGTACTCATATTCTTGAGGAAAGCTCGAAGCATGGGGGATTTCTTCAGTATCGCTTCAGGCATGGCCGCCGTGACCCGCCAAATCCGATCGAGTTCGCCGGCCTGCTTATTGTCTGCAACAGGAACTGACTTGGGCCATATAATTGGGGGAAGCGTTACCTTCATCCCCTTGGCCTCCATTTTTTGGAT
Organism: uncultured Pseudomonadota bacterium; assembly: GCA_964462555.1. GTDB lineage: Bacteria > UBA10199 > UBA10199 > CAYWXY01 > CAYWXY01. Next base: position 14,331 of record CAYWXY010000027.1, read on the forward strand.
AAATGGAGGTTTGTAGCGGTTTTTGATCGTTTGAACCGTCGGTTTTGAGTCTAAAAGACCCTTTTTTGATGGTTTTGATGAAGAACTGTCCTGAACAGTCGATGCGGAAGGAGGTTCCTTCGCCTGACTACCCTTTGCCGGCGTTTTTTTTGCATAATCAAAAAAATCCGGTGATTTCACATGTTTATCACGTATTTCGACCATATCCGACCTTTTAAAGATATTAGTATCCGCCCCTATGCTTAAATTATCGACAATATTGGGAAAAAGTTGCTAATTATTGGACGTGCCAGAAAGAAAGTGTATTCTGGAATGAACGCCTTAAGTGACGGATATTATTTTATATTCCAACTTGTCGGACTTCGAGGAGGCTAGCGGTTTCGGAACGGCGGCCATGGGCGCCACTGGTGATCACGATCGTGTCACCCTTTTTGATATAGGCCGACTTGAGGGCCATCGTCTTTGCCGATTTTAGGAGCTCATCGACACTTTCAAATTTTGGCATGATCATCGGACGAACGCCCCAATAGAGGTTCATTCGGCGGGCGATAACCTCGTTGGTTGTCGGCGCAAGAATCTGGGCATCGGGGCGTTCCTTGCTGATATGGAGTGCCGTTTGTCCCGAACGCGTCGGAGCGACAATGGCCTTTGCCTTCAGGCGATCGGCCAAAAGATGGGCGGCCTGACTCATGACGATCGTCTGAAAGAGGACTCGTTTTCCCTCAACCTGTCTGGATGGCAGGATCGGCATCCGTTTTTCGGCCTCAGAGGCAATCTGGGCCATGGCCTTAACGGCGTTTGATGGGAACTTTCCAATGCTCGTTTCTTCCGAGAGCATCACAGCGTCGGTTCCTTCCCATACAGCGTTGGCGACGTCGGTCGCCTCAGCGCGCGTCGGCCGGCGGTTTTCAACCATTGACTCCAACATCTGCGTTGCTGTGATTGCCGGTTTCCCGGCAAGATGACACATCATTAGAAGATCGCGTTGAATCACCGGAACCTTATTCATCGGAACTTCAATTCCAAGATCGCCGCGTGCGACCATGATGGCATCTGATACGCGAATAATCCGTTCGATATCATCAATGGCCTCAGGTTTTTCAATTTTGGCGATGACGTGAATGTTGGACTTTTTCTTTTCGAGAATCTTTTTTAGCTCGACAATATTTTTTGCCGAACGAACAAATGAAAGACCAAGATAATCAACTTTTTCCTTAATGGCCATCTTAACGAGCTTTTCGTCTTTGGGCATGAGGCTGGGAAGACCTAGCTTCGCGTTGGGAAGGTTAAGACCTTTGTTAGAACGAAGTTCTCCCCCCGCTCGAACGCGGCATTCAACATTAAAGCCCCGAACAAGGAGAACCTTCAACTCGATAATACCATCGTTCATAAAAATCTGTGACCCGGGATGGACGCCGCGCGCAACTTCCTTCATCTGAACCGGGATCTCATCAGCTTTTTGAGTTTTTTGACCACACCGAAGAGTAATGGTTGTTCCTGCCTTCAGATACATCGGCTCATCTTTGAGTTTGCCGACCCGAATTTTGGGTCCCGGAAGATCCAAAAGGATCGCCGCCGGAAACTTTTCACGATCGGCGACAGAGCGAATCAGGCGGATCGTATCCACATGTTCACTGATCGTTCCATGGGCGCCATTGAGTCGAAAAACATCAACGCCGGCATGGATCAGACTCTTTAATTCTTTACGTTTGTTGGAGGCGGGGCCAATAGTGGCGACAATCTTCGTTTTATTCCAGTGGGTCATAATGGAGAATAAACTAAACTATCTATTTTCAAAATGCCACTCTTTTTGTATACTCAACTCCTCCATTATCAGACCTACAGAATTCAAGGGGATGGGATCATGATTTTAGAAGAATATTTGTCCGAGGACCGGGTTTTTTGTGCTGTCGACTGTAAGGGAAAGCCGGAGCTGATCGATAAGATGGTCGATATGATCAAGGCGTCAGTCCCCAATCTTGACAAAGAGACGGCGGTTTCCAATCTTCTCGAGAAAGAGGGGGTCTTTTCGACAGGCGTTGGTGGTGGAATTGCAATCCCGCACGCTGTCGTTCCAACAATTGATCGGACATTTCTTTCGGTTGCCCAACTTAAAGGGGGGATCGATTATAAATCGGTCGACAATCAACCGGTCAATCTTGTCTTTATGTTGCTGAGTCCTGAAGGAAAGACGCACGAACACATTAAGCTTTTGGCACGGATTGCGCGTCTCTGTTTTCGGCACGAATTTGTCGATCAGATGAAAGGGGCCGGATCGGCCAAAGAGTTATATAAAATCATTATCGATGAAGATATGACGCACGGAGAATCGTGAATAAAGAAGCAACAAAAGCGGAGTCAGCCAGACGTTTCGGAACCTTTGCTGGTGTTTTTGTTCCGAATGTTTTGACCATCCTGGGTATCATTCTTTTCATGCGGACCGGCTGGGTCGTGGGAAATGCCGGCCTAGTTAATGCCCTTATCATTATAGCTATTGCGAATCTGATCACGTTGGCTACCGGTTTTTCCCTTTCGGCGATCGCCACAAATACGGAAGTGAGGGTGGGGGGCGCCTACTATTTGATTTCGAGGAGTCTCGGTCCAGAGGTGGGTGGCAGCATTGGTGTGCCACTCTTTATGTCGCAGGCCATCTCCGTTGCTTTTTATATCATCGGTTTTTCAGAGGTTCTGTCATCTCTCATCCCACAAATTGATCCACGAATTTCGGCGACAATCGTCTGTATCGGTTTTGGCGTGATTGCCTACCGTGGCGCCAGTTTTGCGATCAAGATTCAGTATTTTATTTTGGGCGCACTGGGTCTGGCCCTTCTCTCTTTTTTTCTGGGAACGAATTCGGGAACGGTTGAAGCCAACATGACCGCCCACTATTTGCCGAAGCAAAATTTCTGGACCGTCTTTGCGATCTTTTTCCCGGCGGTGACCGGCATCATGGCGGGGGCTTCGATGTCGGGGGATTTGAAAAGGCCCGGTAGGGCCCTGCCGCGAGGAACCATTTCAGCCATCCTGGTTACATTCGTTATTTATGTGGCGGCGGCCTATTTCCTGGCACTTCGGGCATCTCCCGGAGAATTGACTGGGAATAATGTTGTGATGCAAACGGTCTCCCGTTGGCCGTGGTTAATCTATGTGGGTGTTTTTGCGGCGACGCTTTCTTCGGCGTTGGCGTCGATGTTGGGCGCGCCGAGAACACTTCAGGCGTTAGCTTATGATCACATCCTTCCAAGTTTCTTTGCGCGTCAGTTGGGTTCAGAGACAGAACCACGAATGGGTGTCGTTGTAACATTCCTTATCGCACTATGTGTCATATGGATGGGAGATCTTAATTTTGTTGCGCCGATCATTACGATGTTCTTTTTGAATACATACGGCATGACGAACTTGGCGGCCGGTCTCGAAAAATTAATCGGTTCACCGAGTTACCGTCCAAAATTTAGGGTCCATTGGTTAATCTCTCTTCTCGGTGCCTTCGGATGTTACTACGCAATGTTTTTGATCCATGCGCCGGCAACCATCGCGGCTATCATCCTCAGCTATGGAATCTTTTTTCTCTTGGAGCGCCGAAGTCTCAATCAGACCTGGGGAGATGTTCGCAGTGGTGCCTGGTTTGCACTTGCACGATTTGCACTTCTCAAATTGGAAGATTATAAGTGGCATCCAAGAAACTGGAAGCCGAATATTCTCGTCTTTAGCGGAAATCCCAGGGCACGGCCCTATCTAGCCGATTTGGTTCGGTGGCTCTCAAAGGGAAAGGGAATATCAACACTGATGCAGTTGATCATTGGAAAGGTCGATGAGTTAGGGGGCAAGGAAGGGATGAAGGCGCTGGGGCTGAAAAACCTCAAGCGTTTTATTGATGAATCGGAGCTTGATGCCTTCGCACAATGCGAAGTTGTTTCGGATTTTGAAGAGGGGGTAGTGGTTACCTCACAGGCGCATGGGATTGGTGGTGTTCGACCGAATGTTATTTTGTTTGGTTGGAGTGACGAGACCGAGGGGCAGGAAAAATTATTGTGTTTGACTCGGAAACTTTATCATCTGAATAAGTCTGTCTATATTTTAAAATTGGATGATAAGAAATTTTTTGGAAATAAAAAGACGATCGATATCTGGTGGGGCGGTCGTGGTGGCAATGGGGATATGATGCTTTTGATTGCTCATCTCATTTCATTGCACTCGGATTGGAAAAATTCACACATACGACTTTTGACATTGATCGATGACGAAGAGGGAAAAGAGAAGGCGGAAAATAATATTAACAGTCTTCTGAAAGAGGCCAGACTCAAAAAAGAGGCCGTCGTCTTGACAAAGAAAGATGGAAAATCAAATTTTGAACTGATTCGTGAATACTCAGAGCAGACCGACCTGACAATTCTCGGCTTGGGCGTTCCCGAGGAGGGCCAAGAGGCGGCCTATGCCATGAGGATCCAGGATCTGATTCGGTCACTCGGTTCGGCCCTGTTGGTTCGAAGCGTTGAGACCGAGGAGTTGTTATAGTTGCTTTTATACATTCTAACCCCTCCTAAACCTTCCAAACCCCGTCGAACCCATTTGACTCGGGTTGGGAAGGATTGGGAGGGGGTAGAAGGGGTTGGATAGGGTTATATTCAATAATTTCAATATGTTATGCAAATCAGCATTGTGAAAAAATATTCAGAAAACTCAACAAAATAGGCAACTTACGGGTCATTGGGGGCCGATAATATATAATAGGAAGGGGATTATCTTGTTCTTTAACATTATGCGACTGCTTGATTCCGTGAATCGTTTAAGGTATCATAAAAGCAATGGAGGTTCCATGAAACGGGGCGTTCTCTCTCTTTTTGTCCTTATCCTTTTGATCACTTTTTCAGGTGCGTCATCTGCCAGCATTACTCCACCGAATCTGGAGGGCCGTGTCAATCTGGCGAAGGCCGTCTTTTATGGGAAGTTGGAGTCTGCGGATCTCACCGTCGGTGACGTCGGGAGAAAGATGACCGACTATGTGATACTTGTTGAGAAAGTAGTGAATGGTGCGGAAGAAATCCTAGCGGGAAAGCCATTTGCCTTCAAGGCCTATGGGTCTCCAAGTCTGATCGTCGGTGAATCGTATCTCTTCTTTCTGCGCCAATATGAAGAGGGGATCTGGGGATTCGTCGGTGGACCGCGCCGGATGCTTCGTGCCACCGAGGATGAGAAAGGCAAGGTCACCCTGCAAGATGATGAGGAGAATCGTTTCTTGATGCGAAACATGGACGTCGTGGGTGGTGCGATGAAAGATCTCGAATTGCCAGCGGCCTCCGAAAAAACACGGAAGACGATGAAGGTTCGTCGTGGACCGATTGAGATGGACCAAGTCCTGAATGTTATTGAACGCGTCGACCAGGTCAGGGGACGAGAAACGAATCGGCAAGCAGGTCGCGACAAAAAAGAAGGTAAGAAAGAGAAAGTAACAGAGGAGGCGCCAGAATTGATGAAGATGGCAACTGTTGTTAAGCCTCCACTTTGGTTTTTAAAGTTTGTCGGTGAGGCAATGAAAGTCGAAGGGGCCGTTACCGATCAAATTGAGGAGTGATATGAAACGTGTGATTACATCTATTGTAGCCGTGACAATATTATTTACGGTCTCACTTGCGTACGCTGGAAGCCCTACGTACGTGAGCAAGGGCACCCCCTATCAGTGGCCGAAGGGAGAAATTAGAGTCTACTTTGATCCGGGTCCGCTGGGTGGAGGTGTTGATAATGAGGCTGCCAAGGCGATGGTTCGAGAGGCGTGGGGTAAATGGGAAGGCGCTGCAATTACCGACGATGGCGCTCTGAACGTTATTGCGGGAGTTAACTTTATTGACGCGGGAAATATTTCAGGTGTGGATGATATCGATGAAAATAATTATCAGCAATTTTACTTTGATGAAAATGGCGCCAATGATCCAAATAGACCGACCGTCATTATCTTTGATCACACTGGATTGATTATGAAGGACCTCGTTGAACGGGGAGAAATGGCAGATGGTCAGCAAGATTCGGTTCTTGGGCTTACCGATATCTACGCCAAGGATTCGTCTACCAAGATGATTCACAACGCCACCATTATATTAAATGGTGATTATTACTCCAAGCAATCCAATAAGGAAGTCTTTAAGGCGGCGATTGTTCACGAACTCGGTCACATGATGAATATGGATCACAGTGATGTCAATCAGGATTGTTACGACGACGAAAATTGTGCTGGAGATGGTGATGGTTGGGCACATCTTCCAACGATGTACCGGTATGCTGTATCATCGACGCAAGCTTCGCCTCAACATGACGATGTTATCTGGTCGGCCTTTATGACGTACAATGTTGGTACGAATAAAAAACTTATATCCGATTTTTGCACGATCGAGGGGAAGATATACGATAAACTTGGTCGTGGCTTTCAAGGGGCCAAGGTCCATTTTTACAATAAGGACTCCCTTGAATCACGTAACCACCGTGTGCAAAGTGTCTCGGGTGTACTGCAACCTCCTTGTGCACTTCAGGGAACGTATTGGCTTCCAGGTGTTCCGGTCGGCACCACCGTGAAGGTGAAATATGGTTCACTTTCGGATTGGTGTGGTTACTATCAGAGTAAAGGTGAGCCCTGTACACTCATGAGCGGGATCAATCCTTATGCACCACCTCGTCCGGTCGATTCAGGTTTCGTCCAGTTTCAGGGCGAGTATGAAGTGACCTGTGAAGAGGGTGGTACTCGGTTGTATGCAGATTTTGTTAAATTGGAAAAAGAGAACTTGGATGATGACCTCTATAAAAAGTATGACAACTTCATTGGTCCCGATGGGAACTATATTGTGATGTGCGATCCTGCGAATCTCATTGTGACACCCGATCAGATTGACCCAGATGCCGATCCAACCGATGGTAGTGGAGGTTCGGCAAGTAGTAGTTTTCTGGGCGGTGACAATTCCAATGAGCGTCGGGGTTACCTTAACTGTTCGCTCAACAAGAACGTCACATTTTCATGGCTGGCATTCTTGGTCTTTATTCCTATCCTTGTCTTGCTTGGCCGCAGACGTAAATATATCTAGTACACAATAGTACAATATATGGTTTCGGTTACGATGCCCGTATCGTCATACGGTTACGGTTTCGTAAGCCGAAATTCCGTGTGAATGGTCGTTCTTCACATAGGTGCTCCTTCACTCGGGACGTTCCGATATTCAGGGTTCCAAGACGGTCGCTCCAGCCTCCACGATTTTCCGCCGGAGGCGGATCA
>CAYWXY010000028.1:0-21542 GCA_964462555.1 uncultured Pseudomonadota bacterium
CGTGATATCTAGCTTGAATTCAGCAAGGCGATAGACCGCAATTTGAACCCCCGTGCTGAATTGCTGTTCGTTCTCTCCCTTAAGATTGGTAACCTTGAGCTGGATATTACCATAACCGGTTGCTGTGCTGGCGGGAATCGGGATATCAGCACTCGTCGATCCCCACTCTGTAAAGGTGATCTCCTTGCTGAAAAATTCCCGTCCGCGATTATCCTCGGCGGAGATCGTTCCCTTGATATCGTCGGAAAGAGTGATGCCTCCATCCGTCATTTTGCGGATCAGTGCCTTGAAATGAATCGTTTCTCCCGGTTTGTAGATACCACGCTCGGTAAAAAGATAAGGCCTAAGCGATCCGGCAACAAAGTCCTGCCAAAAACCAAAGTCCCACGGTTCAAAACCCTGTGACCAATTCGAGGCTGAGAAAGCAGTATCGGCCTCTTTTTCGACAAAGATAAAATATTCTGCTCGTTCACTGGGTACCTCTTCGCCGTCAGGTATCAATGTTGCCATGACAATACCCGTTGGGCCAGTGGTTCCCTCCCAGATCATTTTGTTTCCGATCGTTCGTACCTGAACCTTTGCCCCTTCGATCGGTTTTCCGCCCGAGAGAGAGGTTGCCCAGACGAGTGCCTTTCGTTCGGTGAATTTGGCGGTGATTCCGATATCGGTTATCTGTGTGAGGATGGGGTGGTGGCGCACTATGAAGATCTCTTTCTCATAGTGCCCAACCTGAGGTGATGCCAGATCAATTAATAAAAGCCCCGTCGATTTCTCTCCCAGTCCATCCTTGAGTGGAATGGGGATGTACTCTTCCTTGTTTTTGTCAGCCACAACGGGGAGCGAGATATCCTTTGTAAACGTTATTTCGTTCAAACCTTTTTTTAAGTACGTATTATTGAATATCCCTGATCGAATCAGTGGAATCACTTCATCCTTTGTCAATGTCTTGTATCGAATGTTGAGTTGTTTGACATTCGTGACGGCCGTTGCGATCTCCTTTGGACCATCGGATTCAATGACACCAAAGCCGCCCGGGAGCCAGAATTCTGATTTGAGGTTTCCGGTCGAGTATGGAACTGGATCAACAGTACCGAGCTTGTTTCCGAAAATATCTGTCAGATTGGCATCGAACGTCATCGTATATTTTGTCGCGGGTTCAAACGATCCATAAAGGTAGAGGACATTGCTTTCCCATTCAGACGAATTCCTCAACTCAACCTCAGGTGTTAGTTTGATATGCTTCGCGGCTTCCTTCGGGATAACGGGATTATTAAATTCAATGAATATTGATTGGCGGGGATTGCATTCATTCTTACAATCGATATGGGCGATTTCAAGTGGGTCAAATGTCATGAATGAAACCGTCTGATCCTTACCGGCATCAAGCGGGCCCTCCATTCCGGTTAGAGACTTGTCTAGCGCCATTTTGATTGTCGATGATTCATTGAGCTGCTTTTCCGGCGTAATGATGACGGTGCGATCGAGTTCTCGCGTCTCGTCCTTCCATTCTTCCTTGGACGGGCGTCGTGCGGACGCTTGAACAAGTTGGACATCTCCCTCATTATCTTTCATCGTCATTGTCATATGTTTGGCAACCGTTCCGGGATCGATTGGCTGGTTAAAATAGAGAAGAAGTTTTTGGTCCAGTTCGGCATGGATGGCACCATCTTCGGGTGTCGATGATATGAGCGTTGGCCGGGCTGTTTCAAATGCCCACGATACTGGTTCGGTCAGTCCGTCCCCCTGTATGTCAGTGAGATCGGGATCGATCTTCACTGCATAGGCCGTTGCAAATGGAAAGGGTTTGTCAGGTACAAAACTGACGGTTTGAGTGCCAAGCCAGTGAAAGGAGCCAGGTGTTTTTGGAGAAATATTTAGTGGGCCCTTTTCTTTGAGTCGTCCAATAGTCGTGATCGGAACAATGGCACGGTCAAACGATGCCACGACGCTATGTGGGCGATAGACACTCTCTGTCGGCGAGGTAAATGTCACACTAACCGTTTTATTTCCGGTCGGTGGTGCCTTTTTTTCATCAGTACGACTGCACGACTGTGACATGAAGGCGATGGTTAAAAGGAATAAAATGGTGAATGTGAGAAAACGTTTCATGGAGCCCCCCTTGAAAGTAGCGGCATGATAGCCCGGTGAGGTTTCGGTTGTCAATAAATGGCTCATATGATAGAAGCCCTCACATGGAAAATTTTGCCTCAGTAATGTCGGCCTGGCAAGTCTGGGCTATCCTTGGAGTCATCCTCTGCATCCTCGAAATCTTCACCGCCGGGTTTTACCTGATGGCTATCGGTATTGGATGCTTTCTGGCCGCTCTTGTCGCTTTGGTCTTTGGGATCAATAGCCAGATTATTGTCTTTGTTATCGGGTCGATCGCGGCATTCTTTTTGTCGAAAAAGGTAATCTATTCGAAGAAGGCGGCCGAGAAGTTCGGGACAGAACATCTGGTCGGTCAGACCGGTCAAGCCGTCGGTGAGATCACGGTTGATCAGGGACACGTAAAAGTCGGTGGTGAGATGTGGCCGGCGCGTGTCGATGGGGATGAAGTCATCGCTGATACGACTCATGTTGAGATCTATGCCTTCGAAGGAAATCGTCTGAAGGTTCGAAAGAAGTAACCAAATTTTTTTAATGAAAAATGAAAGGGGGAGAATATGTTCTATTTCCTTATTGCGGTCGGTTTTTTGGCCTTTGTCTTTATCGTTAAGGGCCTTAAGATTGTGCCACAGCAGAATATCATCGTGATTGAACGTCTGGGAAAATATCATAAATCATTATCCAGCGGCCTCAACTGGATCATTCCGTTTATCGATGGTCCACGGCGTATAAAATGGAGGCGCGTGGTTCGCACGGCGCAGGGAGCCTACTATCAGGAAGAAACCCGTAAGTTCATCGATCTTCGTGAAAATCCATATGATATTCCACCACAGAGCGTGATCACAAAGGATAATGTCAGTGTTGTGATGGATGGTCTCATCTATTTTCAGATCACCGATGGGATGCGGGCCCTTTATGAGATCACCGATCTCTTCCAGGGAATTGAAAAGCTGTCACAGACATCGCTTCGTTCATTGGTCGGTGACATGGATCTGGATGAAACGCTTTCTGGTCGCGACAAGATCAATGCGGAGTTGACGAGAATTATGGACGATGCCACTGACAAATGGGGCGTTAAGGTTCACCGTGTGGAGATTCAAGATATTCAACCGCCACAAGATGTTCAGGCCTCGATGGAGAAGCAGATGAAGGCCGAACGTGAACGCCGTGCCACAGTCACAGAGGCCGAGGGTCGGAAACGTGCCGACATTTTAACATCTGAGGGTGAGATGCAGAAGAAGATCAATTTGGCCGAGGGTGACAAACAGGCGCGAATTCGCCGGGCCGAGGCTCAAAAGATATCGCTGGAGTTGCGCGGTGCTGGTGAGCAGTCATTTATTGACAGTATTAAGGCGGGTGTTGGTGATGAAAGCCTGGTCGAATATCTCTTGGGCGTTAAATATATCGATCAAATTCCCGAGATGTTTGGTGGGGATAATAAGATTGTGGTTCCTTACGATGCCGTCGGCTTAATGGGATCGGTTAAGGCTGTGACCTCTGTTCTCGAAGAAAAATATAAAGGGAATGGAAAAGGAAAATTTGAGTTTAAAGGGACTGAAATAAGGGCGTAGCTACAGATAAAATGTTTTTCCTTCGCGGGCCAGGCTGACCGACAGTTTGGCCCGCGATTTTTTTATCTGCCGCTTGGCAGATTTCAACATTCGTTCCAGGTCGCGATCGGTGTGTGTTGGGTTGAAATGGTTGAGAATCAGTCGCTTGACGCCGGCCTCGGCAGCCAGGTTTACTGGAAAGGTGTAGGGGCTATGCCCCCAGCCCTTGTGTTTCTTGTATTCGGCGGGCGTGAATTGGGCATCGTGAATCAGGAGATCAGCACCCTCCATCCAATGATAAAAAAGTTCCGTATCTCCCATCGGTTCATTGTCGGAAACATAGATTAAAGTCTTTTTGTTCGGAAGATGGAAACGCCAACCAAGGGCGCCGTTGGGGTGGTTGACCCAGAGTGGAACAATAAAAATCTTCCCTAATCGAAAAGCACGATCAGTGACACTCTTGAAGGTTAGACGGGCATCGACATCGTCTAGCGAAACGGGAAAATAGGGTGGTTCTATAGCGTGTAAGAGATGAGATTTGATCTCCTTCCTCTCAAGCTTGGGCCCTATGATTTGGATCCTGTTTTTCTTCTTATATAATGGATGAAAGAAGGGGAGGCCCGAGATGTGATCCCAGTGAACGTGTGAGAGAAGGATCGTTGCCTTGAGTGGAGCTCTTTTCTTATAGAGCTGGTCTCCCAGTGACTGGATTCCTGTTCCGGCATCACAGATAATCAATTGATCGCCCGCTTGAATCGTGAGACAGGGTGTATTCCCCCCATACTTGATCATTTGCTTGGATGGTGCCGGTGTGGAGCCTCGAACGCCGTAGAAGGTAATCGCGATTTTCTTCATATATAATAGATACCATAAGTGATTTAAAAATCCAATTGAATCGAGGGGCAACCTACGTTACATTAGGCGTCATTCATAGGGGGAATCATGCCAAAGGATATAAGTAATATTCTCGTTATTACGATGATCATCTATTTGGCCTTGGCCATGGCCTTGACCGGATATGCTGTTTATGCGCGGAAGAAAAACCAGCCGCTCAAGTTACCGGTAGGGCTTTTTATCTGCTATTTTCTGGTGATGGCGGCGATTATTGTCGTTCGGATGATGGGGCTGGAATCGGTTTTGAATGTTCTCGAAGTGACCGCCTTGGTCTTTATGACGCTCGCGGTGATTCGTTTTGTTATATTTATTCTGATCGATTATCTCCTGATCTATAAGGACATCTATCCCATTCCGGTGATCACGCGAGATATTGGTTTGGTTGTGGTCTATGCCGTCGTTGTTATGATTGTTCTCAGTTATAAGGCGAATGTTAATCCAGCCTCATTGCTTACAACATCGGCCGTGTTGACGGCGGTTATCGGTCTTGCGCTGCAGGATACGCTTGGGAATCTGGTCTCGGGTATCGTTTTGCAGATGGAAAAACCCTATCGTATTGGTGATTGGGTAAAGTTTGATAATTATACCGGGCGCGTGGTTGGGATGAGCTGGAAATCAACGAGGGTCATTACGCGTGAAAAGGAGATGGTGACGATTCCGAACAACCTGATCGCGAAGGGTCACATCATGAACTACTCGGAACCCGATCCGGTTCATGTGGCGACGCTGGATGTCGGTTGTAGTTATAATGATCCGCCGAATACCGTTCGCTCGGCAATTGTGGATACCCTTTCGGAACATCCGCGGGTTCATCGAATTCCGGCCCCAGAGATACGCGTGAAAAAATATAGTGATTTTTCGATCAATTATCATATTCGCTTTTTTATATCCGACTTTGAAAATGAGGAGAAGGTGAAGGCCCATATCCTCAACCAACTTTGGTATCGATTCAAACGTAACGGAATTACGATTCCCTATCCGATCCGAACCATTCAGCAGGTGCAACCTGATAAGGAACGAGAGGCGAAGGAGAAGGATCTGGTTGCAGAGCGTGCCGAGGTCAATCTTCAACACGTTGATATCTTCAGTCCATTGGCGGGTGATGATATTAAACGTCTGGCGCAACGTGGCAGCTTTTTTAGGTTTGGTGAGGGTGAAACGATCATCCGTCAGGGTGATCCTGGCCAGTCGATGTATGCGATTGTTTCTGGGCAGGCCGACGTTGTTTTTAATGACGGAGGAAAAGAACTGGTCGTGGCGACGCTTGGGCCGAAGCAGTTTTTTGGTGAGATGTCGCTCTTAACGGGTGAGCCGCGGACAGCGACCGTTCGTGCTAAGAGCGATCTGATCACGGTTAAAATTGATAAGGGGGATCTGGAACAGATTCTAAAGAGCAATCCTCAGGTGGCGACGTCGATCAGTGATATTCTGGCCGCACGTCAAGAGGACCTGGCAGCCAAAAAGGAAGATTTCCAGAAAGAGCCATCAATGCACGGAAAACGTAGCGCCAGCCAAATCCTCAACAAAATCAAAAAATTCTTCAGCCTCGACCTCCCTTAACCATTTTTAACCTACGGGGTTAACCCCGTAGGTTACCAGTGGTTAGTCAGAGGTGAGCCAGTCGGCTTCTGGGATAGTGATTTGAATTTCGGTGCCTTTGTCAGGATAGCTAAGTATTTTCCACGTCCAGCCGAGCTTTTTGAGTGTGTGGGCGGTGATCATCCATCCGCTTCCAGAGCCCGTGACACCGGCCTTTCTTCCCTCGCGAACGGCGAGTTTCCCAAGTTCCTCAGTAAATGCAGGATCCATGCCGACGCCATTGTCGCGGTAACGCAGCATGCTTTCCTCGGGCATGAATTGAAACGAAACATAACGACCGGTCTTCTCTGGTAATTCGAGTGTGCTATATTTTATTCCATTCTCCATCAGATTCTTGATAATGTTTCGGACCAACTCCTGGTCGACATGAGGTGCAATAGTGATATTGTCTGCTTCGATTAGAATCTTTACGCCATATTGGTCGGCCACGTCTCGAAGCTGAACGCCTTGCTGTGACATCATAGTTCCTATGTCGGACGAATTTGCGGCATAAGCGTTCCAGATTATTTCTCGAACTTCGTCGGCGTAAGCGGGTACTCGAAGAGATTCCTTAATGGTGTTCAATGACGCAAGCTCTGTTCCCAGGTCATCATGAAATGCGCGCCTCAACATGAAACCGAGTTCGGGAGTCAATTTGTTGTTTTTTTGAAGTTCGCTCCGGACAACACGCAATTCATCCATGATCTGACTAAGGGGTGCTATTCGTTCACTAAGCCACGTGGCAATCTCTTCATTTTCATTGCCATTCTCCACCATGAGTGGGAGTTCTCTTCGCACCTCATCCAGAATAACGCGATATTCGTGGATCAACCGACGCGCGTCCCGCTGGCGCAATGCAATCGGAATGCCAGGATTGGTCGGTTCTGTCGGGCTGGCCGCGCCTCCGCCGTAGAGTTTGGGGAGATCGCTTCGGGCGGCGCCGCGAAAGCTGATGCTCGACGACGTTTCAGCGACCGGTTCGGCCATGTCGAAGCTTTCGGATGAATCTGTGACGTTACGGCCGGGTTGTGTATTTTCACGTGCGTCCGCTCGCCGAAAGATAAAGTGGACTGGATTTTTTCCGGCCCGTTGAAGTTTTCGCAGAATTCCCTGGATCTCTTCGACAGGGTTGTCCAATATTGAACGAAGGGCAAGAGCAATGGCACCGGACCCCATGTCAAAATAGTCTTCTATCGTGCGTCTGACTTCCTCATCAATCGGACCGGCCTGATACATTTTTTCAATTCGCCAAATTACATGTTCGCTGAGGGCCAGTGCCATGGGTGCCGCGAAACTGTGATCATTTTGTTTTTCTTCATCCTTCAGTTTTCGAATGTGAACAACCCACTGGCGTTCTTTTAGATTTCTGGAATAATTAAAGTGAAGACGATTTTCGAGGGCAAAGAGCATGATGTTGTTGACCATCCAGACGGCATCGTTGTTATCAAAAATAACGGAATGGGTCGCACCGTCGGGAAGCCCACTAATATGGATATCCGAATGTTCTTGATGGAGTATTGTGTCAAAAAGACGATTGAGATCGGCCGAATGCCGGAGATAGAATGTCCAGGAACCCTAAGTGTCACGCGTAATTCGACCGCCATTGGCCAGATGAACCTCTACAAATGCCCGTTCACCATCGGCAGTGACCCTTTCGATCCACTCCAAAGCCTGAGTGATACCGACCGCCCCCTTTTGTACGATTTCCTTGACGACCGGGACACCGACTTCACCAAAGGTTTCGACAAACTGAAGTGAGGTGATTCTCCCCATTTCGCCAAACTCAAGACTAATCGTGATTCCTAAAATTTTTCGTATTTCATCGAGAATGGCATAGATCCGATCATGAGCCTCTCTGGGGACAACTTTACCACGATCTGTACCAAAGAAAGTTTCATTGATAGCGGGAATACCATGTGGGTGTTCAGCCAGACTCTCCATTGCTTCATGAATCGCTCTTATGAGATGAATTCGCTTGGCCGAATGGCGGGTTTCTTTCTCCCGATGGTAGGCCTCAAGTGCAGCGCGAAAGGCCCGTTTATGGGTCTGAAGGTCTTGGGCACTTGGCGTATCACTAACCGTCGTGTCTCCGCTAGAATCGGAGAAGGCAAAAATTCCTCCATTCAACAATCCTCCATCCGGTGTGACGAGGATGAAGGGTTCCGGAAGACGGAAGAGATCGTGAATGGAGATCGAAAAGAAATCTCGGGCCTGTTGTTGAATATTCTGGACGAGATTTCGTAGGTGGTGACCGACCAATTGATAAAGAAGTTCACCCGACCGATGAGTGGGTTGGAGATAGAGAGGCACAAGTCCATCCACATAATCGGAGGCAACAAGATCACTGTTTCCAATTTCAATGAATGAAGATTGAGTCGGAAAGGGGGAGGGGTTTGCAGATATACCGGTAGATAATGAGAGCACTGCTGCTGTTTTGGCCGAAAGCAGTTCTCGTGGAAAAACACGGTTCCTCATCCACGATAAACCATCACAAATTTTGACAGGAAGCCGCGTTCGGAACGGCCCCAACATGCCCGCTGACATAATAGACCTCTCCTGGTCAAAGGAACTCTTATACGACGAAATCGTGTGAACGTCAATAACTTCGCCCATTTACCCTCAAAATCACCATTCTAACCTCCAAGGTTAACCTTGGAGGTTAGAATCGGTTCTAAGTGGTCAGAAGTGTTCGAGAAATAAATAATTATTCCTTGATTAATGTCTTATAAAATATTAGCAACTTTTTCCTCACAGGGGCGAAGAGTATAACGAAAGGCTGCAGCGGCATTTCCGGGTGGAAATCCATCCGAAAGGAGATGCCATGAGCGGTCCCCTCGATCTTGTCAATCACGCGCTTAAATCGTTTATTCCATCCCAGCCGATTCCTCGAGATCATTCGCGAGGTTCTTTGCCTGCCGACGTCAAAGGTACTCCAAATAATAATGATACAAATCAAGACCAACTGATCCTTCCAGGCCATCTTGGTGTTTTAGATGAGGCCGCGAAGACGAGACTGAGTGAGAGACGCGACAATCTTATTCTTAAATATCATTCTGCAACGTCGGGTGAAGATAAGCTGAGTCAGTCGTTCACGATCGCATTTCTTTCGACCGTTCTGGGGAACGTAAAAGATTTTACAACATGGGCAGAGACCGCGATTACAAATGCCGGTCAACTTCCGGGTGGAACAGAGTTAGCCGTTCCAACAATCAAGGGGGATCTCCATGCCGTTTCTGGAAAATATCTCGAGGCTATCCATGAATACAAGAATGCCCTCGGAGTAATTGAAGAACTCGAAGGGGCGGAGATTGATGTTCAGGAGCAAAAAGCGGCCGTCCAAAATCGGATGCAACAGGTCTGGTTTTCGTATGCCTATCAGCAACTCGCTCAGATGAAAGACAAATACGATATTGAGGCGAGAGGTCGTGCGGTTGGTGCAATGAAGGAGATCTACAGGATGGCGCCATCAGAGGGGACTCTGACGGCGATCCTTTCGGTCTATACATCTTCAGGCTGGGATATCGGTGACCTTCAGCGCAATGTAGCTGGGACCGAAAAATATATTCAAGATTTTGAAGGGAGGATGGCTAGCCAATTTTTAATGACTGGTGATCTCTGGTATCTTGACCCAACCTCCAGTCAGAGCACTTCATTTTCCCCCATGCGATCACAACGAGTGGCCAATACCCCAAAAGAGTTTTGCGAACAGATGAGTCAGCTAACTGAGGCGATGCGTGCCTCATTTCTTAAGAGCCAAAATGAGATCAGTCGCGATCAACTCCAAACGATTCTGGGTGATCTTGAAAGTCTGATTACCGAGGTACATAAAGATGACCTGCAAGAACGCTATATCCAGATGGCAGAGCTCTACACGTTCATCGGCGATTCAGCTGGCACACACAAGAACCTCGCCTCTGCTCATCAAGCATTTAAGAGAACACTAAGAGGTCCTAGTTCGAAAATTACACCTAAAGGAATCATTAAGGATATCACCATTCTTCATCGCCTGGGGTCTCTTTCGAAGAACGATGTTGAAACAAAACTTGAATATCTTCAAGAAGCCACAACTGAGATCCGAATGTTAAGGATGCTCAACGTTATGGAGCCAGCGGCCTATCTTGAGCTCGAGAACGCCGTTATTAAGGCCGGTATAACTGAGCGACAGGCATTTCTCCATTTTCGAACGAAACGGTTAACCGAGGATGAATTTCGGACGGAGATCAAGTCCGGTTACGAAAAGGTCTGTGAACTTGGACAGGAAAATATTGGTTCGATAATAAATGAAAAAGTAAAGGGGCCCTATGCCCAGTTAATGCTCGACGCCCGTATTTCTCTACTGGAACATGAGTTGACCGATGCAATGGTAGCGCGGCTACAAGAAGATGAAACGGTGGCACAGATTATATCTGATGCGGCCCAACGTGATACCACGGCCGACATGTCGAAGTATGTTAAGTATCTAAAGGGTGATGCGAAGAAAGAAGTCGAGGGACGTCATCAGTATGTACTGGCCTACTTTAATTTCAGAAGCGGAGAGATCGAGAAGGCAGTTCAACGACTTCGTTTTGTTCATAACAACTGCAAGGGATCAGAGGTACAAAAGGCTCTCTTTAAAAAGAGTGAATGGCCTGTTGAATATGGGATCACAAATACAGACGGCACCTTTTCTCCCGATCTTGGAAAACCATCTACTGTTCAAGGTCTTAAGGAGATGGCTGGACAGCTTGACGAGCAGCAGGGTCGTGGCCTTGTTGCCTGCGGCGTTGGTGCCGCTGCGGTTGCTGGGTTAGATCTTCTGGTCGGCGAAAAAATCGTCGGGGCGCAGATTCTAGGTGCCTGTGCTGTTGCCTATACAATTGACCGTGGCGCAGTCATTAGCGAAAATTGGGATCAGATTTCCGACGCCTATGACATGGGTGTCAGTACCGTATCGACTGGAGAGGCCCTAACGAATGTTGGGATCTATCTACTCGATATGGCAAGCGTCTTCCTTGGTGGTCTTTCTGGTCGTATTACACAAGAAGCGTTGCTGAAGGCCGGTCTTGCTATGAAACGCCGCGGTATTAACTGGCTTGTTAAACGTGGTGCCTTGCAGGCCTGGACACGCCCCGTGCTTCCAGGCTTTTTGCTTCGTGAAGCTGCCTATTTTGGAAATGCTTATGTATTCAATAAGACAACGAAGGGAATTCAGAGCGCGATTCATGATGACCCTCCTGGCAAATCCAAAGAGAGTAATGACCTTTTTGCCAGCTGGCTCTTTGTGAGGTTCCTGCCGCTCTTTCATGCAAAGAAGAATATCGGCGGTACATTTGTTAAGGGACAAACAAAACTCGATGCGGCGGCTCGCTTCGGTATCAATACCGGCGCGGCGGCAACAGCGATGACCGGAGTCTTGACGCTCACGGGGCCAACAGAAGGAAAGTTCCGTGATCGAGTGGCGCATACCTTCAGAGATCTTGCATTGCTGCATCTCGGAAGTAAAACATTTGAATCAGTTATTGCGCCGAAGGTTCTCAAGCGTTTTGGGATTGAGCTTGAAAAGATGAAACCGGAAAAGACGCCCAAAGAGATCGAATATAAAGAACTGAAGGCGGAAGAGAAGGCCGAGAAGGGTGAGCGTTGGGACTGGTTTTTAAGGCGGACAACACAGGAAGCTGTTCATGCCGGTGATTTTATTGGTTCGATCGGCCGATTCTTTAGAAATGTTGGGAATGGCGTTGCCAACAATGTTCCTGGCGGTTGGCTCGCACGTGGTATCGCGCGTGACTTTGTTTATCGTCCTGCTAGCTGGTTGGTAAAAACCTTTATCGGTAAGCCCATCGCTTTTGCAGGTAGGCAGATTGGAAAAGTATTTAAGAGAAGTGCCAAATCAATTCGGAATGAACTCACGCGTTTAAAAGAAACCGATTGGGAAACACGCTTTCCAGATCGCCCAGGTGCCCAGGCTCAGAGTGAGTATGTTCATGCAGCCAAGGAGAACACGGCACCGTGGCAGAGGCGCGGAAGATATAGTGATAAAAATATGGAGGCTGCAGCCGAGCGTCTTCAGGGCGAGGGTGCTGATACGACAATATTTGGCGAGCAAGGTAAAGCGCGGGCAACCCCAAGGACATTTACAGAGGGCCTGCGTCGTTATCTTGCAGAAACTGATCCGGCGTTCAAAGCGGAGAACACAGAACCGCTCGGCCGAGGCAAGCGTTTCAAACGTGGTGTTCATGCACTCAACTATTTTCTAACGTACCCATTTAGATTTGTTGGTCGTCAGGTTGGCAATACAGCGAAGGTTGTGGCAGAAGAAAACCCACGCTTTGCAGCGACACGTCGTGTGAAGCTTGCAACGAAAGAGGCTCAACGTGAGGCCACGAAGCCCTTTATCGAAGACTCTCCTCCGGTTCTTGACGTTCTTTGGAAGGCGATTACCGGTAATGCTAAACCGGTTCAGAATAAACCCCCATCTGCTGTTGGGCGACTTTGGGCTGGAACGAAACGAGTCGTTGGTCCCTTTATGGGTGACGTCTTTATGCCAACATTCGAGTTGGCGCACGTTGCCAGTATTTATTACGCGATCGGTGACATTACCTATAATACATGGGTTGACACCGACGATGAGGAGGCAGAAAAACATCAACTCTTTGATGTGTCACTTCCAGGTGCGATCGCCTTTGTTGCCGGTTCCAACTACCTTGTGGGTAAGATGCTGGGAATCACAACACTCGGCGGTGGTCTCATTGCCGAAACATTCAAGACAATGACATGGGGTATGCTCGTCAGTATGGAGGGGTCAGATCCCTTTAAGTATTTTACGAAGAAACCATACGATATTGCGTGGCTGCACATGGAGTACTTCCTGGTCTTGATGGCGCAGGTCGGTCTCTATTCCGGTATGCACGCGAAGGCAGGTAACCCGATCTACAAAGTGTTGACAAACATTCCGGGTCTTCGAAATGTGCCGTCGCTGACGCGCTACTATAAGTATTACGCGGCCCGTTCGTCGTTCTTCAAGCCTGACCTTGTTGGTTTTGGGCGCTGGCTCTCACTTGGTTACGTGGCACCGTTCCATATGACGGTTGCCGAGGTGACAAAGGATAAGAGTATTCTCGATTCTCACGGCTATCTCGCGTGGCACCGGGTTCTCAAGACGATCCATCTTGGTCTCTGGCTCAAGCCTCTCGGTGCTAAACTCAACCAGGCGGGTACACTCGGTCAATTTGTTGAACGTTCGACCGGTATGATCGCCGACTGGATTGATGGTCTGATCACGCCGATCAAGATCGGTAAGGGTACATACGAAG
This sequence comes from uncultured Pseudomonadota bacterium, assembly GCA_964462555.1. Classification (GTDB taxonomy): domain Bacteria; phylum UBA10199; class UBA10199; family CAYWXY01; genus CAYWXY01. The sequence continues at coordinate 13,421 of CAYWXY010000028.1, forward strand.
GACGATTGGTCGATGGTGTCCGTGAAGAGATTACTGAGGTGAAAAAATTAAGCGACTTGGCGAAGTTGACACACATGATCCACACCAAAGCCACGCAGTCGCTCGATGTTGTGGGTGTTTTGGGTAATCAGGTGGCTAGGGAAGCAGGACACCCTGGCAAAGTGTGGTGGCGGAGCGGTTGGCGTACCGAGGTCGAGGGTGAGCTTAAATACGTTGAGATTATGGAGAATGGTGTTGGTCACTATCCTTCGGCTGCTGTTAATGACGCGATGGCGATGGAATATACGCTTTCGAATCCCGGTGTCGTTGAAGTTGACTTTGATGACAGTCAGGATGCCATGTCGATCGTGAACCGTTCGATCATGTATAAAATGTTTGCCGATCGTGCGGCCAAGGATTCGACGTACGAACCCTATCGCGATCTGGTTTATGGATCTCAAGATCCGAAGATGCAGGCTTACTGGAAGTCCATCCCATCCGTGAAGAGTTCCAAAGAATTTGGCGATACGGTCGCCCGCATCAACGACGGCAAAATCACACCCGTCGATCTCCTAAAAACCCTCAGATAACCATTTCTAATCTCCAAGGTTAACCACGGAGGTTAAAAGCACTTGAAATCATTGGTGAAATTAGAGGCAACTTTTGCCTATCCCAAAACCGATAATAAGGTGGGGAGAATCGGAGGCTCTTTAAGGAGCCTTTATAATGACCTATCGTGTTTGTGGTAAAAAAGTATCTGGGGAAGAGTGGAAGCAGATAACAGAGATGCTATCCGGGCATCCAAAAGCCAAAGAACTGCTCAGTGATAATGACCTATCCAAAGAGGATCTCACAATCCTTCTCGACGCCGATCAAAATGACCAAATCGAATTCAGTGATTTTTCGTCTTTCAAAGTTGGTGCCTTCGATGATCTTGCAGAGATTTTAAAGCGAAATGGTTACGACATAACTGAAAAATTTTCCAGTCACCCTAAAGAATGGAAAGAGGCTGAGATTCCTAAAAATCTTTGGTCAAGTCCACAGTTTATTCTCAAGGCAATGAAACATATGTCGCTTTCGATGTATGACCGGATCGATCCTTCCGTTTTGAAAAATCGTGAGATTGTTCTGGAAATGCTAAAGGTTAACGAGAGTTTTTTTGAATATATCGATGATTCTCTCAAAGATGACAAAGATTTTGTGAAAAGGTGTCTCGCTGAAGGTTACGATATTTATCGACGTCTACCAGATCGGCTGAAAAACGATCTGGAGATCGTTGAGCTCGCGATCCAGAAGGGTGGATGGGTTCTACATTTTTCTCCCGAAAAATTCCGAAAAGATAAGAGACTTGTTTTAATGGCGTTAGAAAATGATGCTTGGCTGGAAAGTCTTGACCCGTCACTTAGGAGCGATCGCGAGTTCGTTCTACAGGCAGCCAAGGTCTCTGGTATTGTTCTGAATATTGCAGATGAGAAATTCAGAGAAGATGAGGAGATTGTTATTGCGTCTGTCCAAAATGATGGGCACGCACTGAGGTTTGCGGCGGATAGGTATCGGAAACGAGAAGATGTTGTACTGCTGGCGATAAGAAATAGGTCGAGCGCTTTTCAGTATGCGGACAAGTCCATTCGAGGCAGTAAGGATTTTATTTTACGACAATTTCGTACGGCGAGTCCCCCGTGGTTCTTCGCCTTTGCCGATCCATCCGTGAGATCTGACAAGGGGTTCGCAATGAAAATTTTAAGGGGGGAGGGGTTTCTTCTAGAATATCTTTCGCCAGAACTGCAGAATGATCCGGAGGTTGTTTATCTTGCTGTTCAGGATAGTGGAACGGCTTTGAGACATGCGGGCCCGCTACCCAGAAAAAATAAAATTATCGTGAGAATGGCTGTCCAGAGCAATGTAGATGCATTTCAATATGCTGATTCAAGTCTCAAGTCAGATAGAAACTATATTCTCCGTTTGGCGGCTTTGAATTCCAGAGTATTTAAGTATGTTTCAGAAAATCTGAAACGTCACGGGCTGTTTGTCAAGCGAGCACTCAATGCTAATCCTTATATATTTCAATATATCGATCCATCACTTAAGGCCGACCGCGGTCTATGTAAAACGGCTTTAATGATGCGGGGTAGCCTCTTTCAATACATCTCTCCCGAGCTGAAGAATGATAAAGATCTACTATGGTTTGCGGTAAAAAACGATGTTCAGGCCTTAGAGGGGGTCGATGAGAAGATATTGAGCGATAAACTCTTTATGACGAAGGTGATCAAGGTGCGCCCACACGCCTTTTCTTATGCCAAGGGAGATGTTCTGAAAGATAAGACAATTGTTATGATAGCAGTAAAGGGGGAAGGTCGCATCATCAAGTTTGCCGATGAAGCATTGAGGGAAGATCCAGAAGTTGTAAGAGCGGCTATCCAAAATAATGGCGACGCACTAAAATATGTTGGCGAGCGTTTTCGAAAAGATAAAGAGCTTGTCGCTATGGCAGTCAGGCGGAGTGGTGGATATATATTTCAACATGCAAGTGAATCGCTGAAAAGTGACAGGGAATATGTATTGAGTCTGATTAAGGATGCCCCATTCGCAGTGGATTTCGTCTCTAAATCATTATCTCAAGATCGATCCTTTTTTATAAAGGCCGTCAAACTGAATGCCAAGGCAGCAAAACACATTCCAGAGAAGTTTCGTGGAGACAAAGAGATCATGCGGCCGGCTATTCTTCACAATGGTGAGATATTGGCCGATGCATCAAGTGAACTAAGAAAAGATCGGGAGTTGGTCTTGGAGGCCATCGCCAACAATGCACGCGCATATCTATCTGCGGATCAATCTCTAAAGGACGACAATGCATTTAATATAAAGGCAGCCAGAAGAAATGGCTATGCATTATTACATATGGACACTAAGTGGAAAGGCGTTCGAGAGGTTGTTCTGGTGGCTGTCATGAACAACGGACATGCATTGCGATACGCGTCGCGAAACTTGAGAGAGGATAAAGAGGTCACGTTGGCGGCGGTAAGAAACAATGGAGAGGCAATCTCCTGGAGCAGCATGTCGCTGAGATCCGATCGTGAAGTTGTTTTGACTGCTGTTAAATCGACTGGATACGCAATCGAAAGGGCCCTGCTATTCGATGATTTAAATAAGGATAAAGAAATATTCCGAGAGGTATTTAAGAGTTTTGGTTTAGGTCTTATGAATGCCCATTCCGATCTTCAAGATGACAAAGAGTTGGTTCTGATGGCCGTCAGAGAACGTGGCATAGCGTTAGAATTTGCATCGAACGATCTGCAAAAAGATCAAGAGGTTGTCTTGGCGGCCGTTCGTCATGATGGAGATGCGATGCAATTTGCAGATCTCTCCATCAGAAAAGATGAAGCCTTTGCCAAGACTGTTGCTAGAATCGATTGGGAGGCCATTAAGCATCTCGATCCCTCTGTGAAGGATATTGCCTGGAAGGTCTTTTGGGAAGAGATGGGGATGGAAATGCCGAAGGAGCCAGAGAAGCATTTAAAGGAAATGTTTGGAAAATATGATATCGATTTTCCTGAGCGACTTCAAAGTCCTGCTACAATGAAAGAAATTATCCAAAATCGCGAAAATCCTTTTGCAATTAATGATCTGCGCAATGTGGCGATTCTCTTTATGCCTAAGACCGACTGGAACGGTGCCTTCGATGTCTATCCAGTTGCCGATCAACTTAGGTCCTTTGGGTTCAGGGTTCTTTATTATGAGGTTGGTGATGAGATGAAATTAAAGAGTTATCTGCATGACACGGGTGAGCAGATAGACGACGGAGCGGGCCTAATTGTTTTGTCGGGACATGGCTCCGGCGGCACATTGGCGCTAGGTGCCAGGGATCTGGGACACCATGGTGGGACGATGGCCGAAGAAAAACGATATGTTGATACGACCGATTTTTATGCGGAGGATGAGTTTGACTTCAAGACCTATCTCAAACCGGATGGACAGATGATATTGTATAGCTGTTCGACGGGAAGAAATGGAAAATTCAATTGGGGGAGTTTGGCTAATCACCTGTCCAGAAGATTGCCTCCCAAATCTCGGCTTGTCAGTTCCAGAGGTCCGTCGAATATTACGGAGCTAGTATCATCAGAAAGTGGTTGGGTCGATCTCCGCTGGAGAACATCTGGATATCTCTACGTCAGTAACGGAAAATATGATGGTCCCATTGAACGTGAACAAGATGCCATTGGCGGCATCAGGTCGGGCGCAATAGGGCTTGGTTTTAAGCTCTATTTTCACTCAAATGTAGGGAGCAGGCTCGGTCATCCCCAGATGAAATAGCATTCCATTCCCTTGACCACTCTTCAGAAATTCGTTACTCTCACTCCCCGTGGGGAAGATCAGATTCAAACCATATTTAGTTGCCTTCATTATAGGTATCGTTGCGGCCCTGCTTGCCTGGGCACTCTCTGAATTTTCGCTCTTCAAGACGTGGGAGATGAAGACGTACGATCTTCGAATGGTGACGACGCATCGTGGCAGTATCAAACCCGAGAATGTGGTCCTCTTTTATGTCGATGAGCCATCCCTTCGCTACATGGAAGAGCAGGGCCTCAGTTGGCCATGGCCGCGTGAGCTTCATCCCCTGACGATCGATTTCTGTATCGATGCGGGTGCCAAGGCAATCATTTTTGATATCTTTTTCTCTGAAGATTCCGTTTATGGTGTATCCGACGACGATCAATTTACGGAGGCGCTTAGAAAATTTCCCTCCTATTTTGTTCTCTTTCTCTCCGATCAAGTTCAGGTCTCCGACGCCAGAGAGGCAATGGTCATCGAAAAGAGTGAGGTTCCTTTCGAAGGGTCGATTCCTGCATGGATGCCAACGAAACAGTCACTCTTATCGCTGCCAACCCTGCCGATCGTCGAGGCGGTGAAGGGCTTTGGTAATGCGCAATTGCCACCGGACCGTGATGGTATCTATCGTCGCTCCAGCCTCCTCTTCAATCTGAATGGCGAGGTTATTCCATCGCTGGCACTCAAGGTCGCGAGCGATCTCAGTGGAATTGAGAAGATCGCATGGCCAACAGAAGATCGACTCATTTTCGGTGAAACCGAAATTCCGCTCGATAAAAATGGTAAGATGATGATCGACTATTATGGTAAGACCGAAACGATACCGTCATATTCGCTTGCCAAGGTCATGTTGGCTGGGAGTGAACTCCGCGAGGGAAAAAAACCATCGGTCGATCCGGCCGTCTTAAAAGACAAGATCGTCATTATTGGTGTTGCGGCGCCAGGCCTTTACGATCTCAAGCCGACGCCATTTTCTCATGTCTATCCGGGTCCAGAGATTCAGGCCACGATGATCGAAAATCTGATGGCCGGTCATTATATAAGACCTGCCGGGAGAAACATTTCGCTTGCGATTCTCTTTATTGTGGCACTGGCTGCTGCCTTGGGACTGATTCGATGTCAGACGCCCGTGACGATAGCGGTCTGGATGATTGTGCTAGGTCTCTTGATTCTGGCAGCCGGCTTTATTCTCTTCCATTATAGTATCTGGATGCAGATGGTGCCGCCGCTCATGGCCTATGCCTTTGCATCATTTTCGCTCTTGGCCTATCGTTTCCTGACGGAGGGCCGCAAGAAGCGGGAGATCAAGCAGGCCTTTGGCCAATACTTGGCGCCCGATATCGTCCGTGAAATTGCAGATCATCCCGAGATGCTCACATTGGGTGGAGAGGAAAGACGCCTAACGATTTTCTTTTCAGACATCGCCGATTTTACATCGATCTCTGAAAAAATAGCACCGGCAGAGCTGGTGAATGAACTTAATCATTATTTTTCGGCGGCGACAAAAATCATCCACGAACAGAATGGGACACTCGATAAATATATTGGGGATGCCATAATGGCCTTTTGGGGGGCGCCAGTTCCTCTCGACGATCACGCTGCGAAGGCGGTTTTGGCAGCACTTGAAATCCAGGCGGTCGCCGATCAGGAGACAGAGTTTAGGACGCGGATTGGTCTTCACACGAGTCCGGTGATTGTCGGCAATATCGGTTCCGATATTCGGTTCAATTATACGGTTATTGGTGACGCGGTGAATCTGGCGTCGCGATTGGAAGGAATTAACAAATATTTTGGGACTAAAATTCTGATTAGTGGTGAAACCTATCAAGAATCTCGAACTAAAATTGAGGCAAGACGTGTGGGGCGTGTTCGTGTCAAGGGTCGTGCTGAACCGGTGGAGATCTTTGAACCACTGGGTCGGACGGGCGACTGTGGATATTTGAAGGAAGAGGGGGTCCGGGGTTTTGCTGAGGCTCTGAAAGCCTTTGAGGGCGGTCACTTTGAGGATGCTAAACAAAAATTCGATAAACTTGAAAAAGGACTTAACGATTCAGTGAGTCAGATATATAAGGATATGGCGATTCGATATGCGAAGAATCCGCCCGATCCATTTGATGGCGTGATTACATTTGATAAGAAATGATATGCGTCATCCCCCGGCTTGACCGGGGGATCTCATGAGTTCACTTTGGATCCTCCGGTCAAGCCGGAGGATGACGGTGAAGAAGGAGGGTACAATGAAACGAATATTAATGATGGCCTTAATCCTGGTTTTGGTCCCCGCTGTCGCCTTTAGTTACCAGGGACGCAAGAGATCCAAGACGGGGATGAAAAATGTGCAACTCAGAAGTGTCATTGTTCGGACAACTCCCAACTATATGAGTTCCAAAGCTGGGCTCCTGAAGTATGGCGACCAGGTAAAGGTCTTAAATAAACAGGATGGCTGGTGCCAAATTGAAAGTCCGGCGGGATGGATTCCTGAAAGCGCTGTGACAAAGGCGAAGGTCAAGATCGATTCAGATAAGAAATATGCGGCGGGAGACCCTAAGCGCGACGAAGTTGCCCTGGCTGGAAAGGGTTTCAATCCCAAGGTGGAAGATCAATATAAGAAAGACAACCCGGCACTTAAGAAGGCCTACCAGAAGGTCGATCAAGTCGAGAAGTATGGGGCGACTGAGGCGGAGCTAAAGGCATTTCAAAAGGCCGGCAAGTTGCAAACGCGCTAACTCGTCAATGGGGTCTGGATCAGAATGTTTTATGATATGAAACATTCTGTGCCTGATCCCGAAGTGGGGGAGGTTATTATGAAATTTCGTTCAATCTTGTTAACTCTCATAATCTTATTAATACCTGTTCGAGGCTACGCAGTCGATATTGGCTCAATCGTTGGGTCTGCCATTGGCGGTGCTGGAATGCTAGCCCAGGCGGCGAAGACGATTACACCAGGCGAGGAACATTATATTGGACGTGCGGTTGCGGCCGTGCTCCTTTCGCGGTACTCATTATATAATAATGCGGCCCTGACGAAGTATGTCAACAAGGTCGGTCTTCTGGATGCCTATGCATCGAAGATGCCGGCAACATATGGTGGCTATCATTTTGCGGTCTTAAATAGTGAAGAGAGAAATGCCTATGCCTGTCCCGGTGGACTGATTTTTATCAATAAGGGTCTCCTCAAGGATATGCAAAACGAAGATCAGTTGGCAGCAGTCCTGGCGCACGAAGTGGCACACGTGGCCGATCGTGACGGCATTGATGCGATCAAACGTTCGAAGTGGACGAAGCTTGGCATTTATGCAGCGGGCGAAGTGGGGCAACACTACACGCCGTCCGATGTTGCATCATTGGTCGGTGTCTTTCAGTCGGTCGTGAGTGAGGTGGCGAAGAAGGTCATTGACTCCGGTTATAGCAAGGGTGAAGAGAAGCGTGCCGACAGAGATGGTCTCAATTATATGTGGCGTGCCGGTTATAATCCCGATGAGATGATCACCTTTTTCAAAAATGAGGAAGCCAAAGGAATGGGCGCCAAAAGCGGACCCTTTTCGTCACATCCCAAGATGTCGTCGCGGATCAAGGCTATCAGTAAAGATGTGTCAAAGTTGGGTGGGCCCTATGAGACACCGAAGGTTCGGGTAACGCGCTTTAAAAGATACATGGCCGGTGTGAGATAGATGAAGTATATATTGGCGATCGATCAGGGAACGACATCATCTCGCGCCTTTATTATTCGAGATGATCTCGGCGTTGTGGCTGCCTCTCAGCGAGAATTCAAACAATATTATCCAAATAGATTAAAATGAATTATAAAATTTCAAAA
>CAYWXY010000029.1:0-1957 GCA_964462555.1 uncultured Pseudomonadota bacterium
AAATCATTCAACACCTTGGCAATCATTTTAAACAAATGTTCATCGTTTTCGTTTTTACCCGCGAGCTTCATCGATCCAAAAACGATTCCCCGAACCTTTTCAAAGAGACCGGCATTTTTGAGATGTGTCAGCATCCGATCATATTTATATACCGGCTCGTCATGATCCTCTATCAACAGAATCGCATCGTCGGCATCCAGCGAAAAATCGGTTCCAATACTGGTGTGAATCAACGAGAGACAACCGCCAATCAAGCGTCCTTTCGCCTTTCCGCCTTGTATCACTGTTGCATTCTCGGACGGGACCTCCCCCATTGGTTCATTGCTGGTGAGCGAACGCAACATCCATTCCTCGGTCAACGAATCCATACCTGAAAGCATCGTAACAACCGGTCCATAGAAGACTGGAATCTGCAATTTTGATGAAAGCAAACCGAGCAGAGGCGTCAGATCACTAAAACCAATGATCGGTTTTGGATTTTTTATAAACGGTCCGACGTCGATCATCGGCATGATCCGTTGGAGACCATATCCGCCGCGTGCAAAGAGAATGGCATCGATTTCTGGATTTGAAAGAATATCTGTCAGACATTTGGCTCGGACCTCATCGGAGGCCGAGAGATAGCCCTCTTTTCCGAAGATTTCCGGATCGAAAGAGACTTTGAAGCCCTTGGACTCTAAAAAGCGGGTGCCCGCGTCGAATTTTTCTTTCGAAAAGGAGGAGCTGGGAGCCACAATCCCGATTGTCGCGCCTTCTTTAATTGCCTTTGCCTTCTGTACCATACGACGTTCATATACTATCTTTATCCTCCCTGCAAGATCTCACTCGGAACTTCGAATAAGTACAGTCTCCGTAAGCTGAGCTCCTCAGGGGCGATCCGTTTTGCGTTACGGCCCAAAACGGATCTGTCCTCCGGTGCCTGCGGTATTATATCCATTGATGCAGGTCATCTCCGGCAACCCCACTCGTCGCTCACTTACTGCGCCTGTACTTATTCAAAATTCCTCGTTCGGCGGACCGGCTGGTCAGGCCATACCTCGTTCGGTGCAATGAGAGAATGGGAGTTTGGAATATAGGGGGCGTACGAGCAATAGCCGAAGCGGCAACGTCTATCTTAGTTCAGCGGGATGGGAGGCCGGTCAATGAACGCCTAAAGTATTCAGTTTGATATATGGCCAGTCGCGAGTGTCTCCGGAGGGTCACAGCACACTGAACTTAGATAGAAGTGCCGTGGGAGGCGTGCGAGATAGGCACCTATGTTCCAAACTCCCGTCTCAGAGAATCTCAGATTGCGAATCTTAGCCCTCCCGAGTGAGGGGTTGTAAATAGAGTGCGAAGGGATTAGTGTGGATACTCAAGGGAGGAACTATGGAACTGAGTGAGGTTATTCGGAAGCGGCGATCGGTCAGAAAATTTGATGGGACAAAAGATGTTTCGGATGAAACGATTCGAACGATTCTGGAGGCGGGCATTCATGCACCTTCATCGGGTAACACGCAGTGTTGGCATTTCGTCGTTGTCAAAGATCCCGAACTTAAATCGAAACTCTCGACGGATGCCGGACATCAACCCTTTATTCGAGAGGTCCCGGTCGTCATCGTTGTCTGCATTGATCTTGAAGTCAGCGCTGGCTACGGTGAACGCGGCATTAACACTTATTCACTTCAAGACACGGCCGCGGCTATTCAAAATATGTTGTTAACGATTACCGATCTTGGCCTGGCCACCTGTTGGGTCGGCGCCTTTAACGAGGAACCAGCGGCCGAAATATTAGACCTTCGTAAGGGACTTCGACCGATCGCAATATTGCCCATTGGACACTCAACCGAATCACCCAAGATGCCCAAACGCAAGTCGCTTGAAGAGGTTGTGGAATGGCGCTAACATCAAAACCGGGAAAGGTATGTCTTTCCATGATGTTAAGTTCCCGTCTCTATTCCTTATTTTGATCCCTAAA
>CAYWXY010000029.1:1967-16523 GCA_964462555.1 uncultured Pseudomonadota bacterium
GCATTGCCCCCAAAAAGCGTCTATAAACACCGGTTTACGTGGCAAACAACCAACATTGAGGAATCTCACGATGACGGAACAGACAATCCGCTCAAAGGGCGTTGCATCCCCGATCAGCTGGTTTTTTCATAAAGTTCTCTTCTTTTTTGCGGTCACCGGGCCGGACCTTCTCCTGGCTGGAGGAATGACGATTCTTCTAGTCACAATTGTCTGGGCGGTTGGAGGACATATCCGTTTCTTTCAGGCCTCTCTCGGTTTTCCGATCGGAATTATGCTGGCGCTGATTGTCTACCGCGCGTTCTTGAAGAAGCGAAATCCCGCTTATCAAACTCGGATCGCCCTCATATTAAGGGACTGGGTTCCCTTTCTCTTGATCACGTTTATCTATGAGAATCTTCACGATCTTAGTAAATTCTTCTATGCGAATGACATCGCCGGAACACTGATGGAGTGGGACATTCTTCTCTTTGGCGTAGAGCCCACACTCTGGATTCAGCAATTCTATTCACCATGGATGACCGATGTAATGGCATTTTCGTATGCCCTCTATTTTGTCTTTCCTCTCGTCATCATGTTTTTTCTGTCACAACATGAACGACACTTTGAATTTCGCGAAATGGCATTGGCGCTCACGTTCAGTTTTCTTATGGGATTTATCGGTTACGTTATTTGGCCGGCATCACCCCCTCGCTATTTTATTACAGAAATGTTTACGAATCCGGTCGTATTGCACGGGCCTCTAATTTTTGATCGCTTGCAGGCTGCCTGGGATGGCCTGTCCGTTATTCCGTGCGGCGCCTTTCCAAGTCTTCATGTCGGCATCTCGACAGTGGCGTTGCTCTACGCCTGGAAGTTCCGGAATCTTTGTACACTCTATCGCTGGATCTGGTATCTCTACATTCCACTCGTAACTAGCCTCTGGATCTCAACGGTCTATTTGCGCCACCACTGGGTTGTTGACATCTTTGCAGGTTGGATCGTTGCGCTCATCGGTTTTGGTCTCTCCGAATATTTATTGAAGCTCTGGAGAAATATTCGGATGCGATACGGTCTTTCATCTTAAGTGGTTTCACATGGGAAATAAAATCCAGCGCGGCTTTGCCGCCTACATAGATCTAATCAAGGATCGCCTGCCGGCTGCACTCTTGATTATCATGATTATCACGGGAGTCGCTGTCTATTTCGCCTCCCAATTAACCATTAAAAGTAATCTCAAAGAACTCCTTCCCGACAATTATCAGAGCGTCAAGGAACTCAACACCATGTTGAAACGCGTCGGCGGCGTGGGCTCCCTGATTGTTGTGGCAGAGAGTCCTGACTTTGAGGCCAATAAACGATTCATGGATGCATTGGCTGATCGACTCAACCAACTTCCGGAAGGAACAATCCGCTATCTCGATTACAAGTCGGATGAAATCCAAGACTTTTATGAAAACTATTTTCTCTATTATCTCGATTCCGTCGACCTGGATAAGCTCTATGGCAGCGTGAAGCGCCGCATTGATTACGAAAAGATTCGACAGACGCCACTTTTTATTGATTTTACAGATGAAGATCCATTGATCTCTGAGATTGACGAAATTAAGGAGAAGAACGAGAAAAACTATTCGGCGCCTGTACAGACGGTTGAAAATTTTTATGGTGGCGAATGGGGCCGGATGTTGATCATGATTGTTCGTCCCTTTGGTGCCACGCTGACCGTTGAAAAGGCCCGCGGGCTCATTCATAAGGTTCAATCCATCGTCAATGATCTCAAACCGACTTCTTTTGACCCCCGACTCCAGGTTGGCTTTTGTGGAAATGTTGTCAGTACGGTTGAAGAATACGATACACTGAAAAAGGATATTCTCTCGACGGCGGTTCTCTGCATCACACTCGTTGCACTGGTTATCATTATCTACTTCCTCAGGCTTCGCATTGTCTTTCTCCTCGGTTCCACTCTTTTGATCGCACTCTCTTGGACCTTCGCACTCACGTACCTTTTTATCGGTTATCTCAATGCGCAAACGGCCTTTCTCGGCTCTATTATTATCGGCACAGGTATCAATTACGGCATCATTATGATGGCACGATACGTCGAGGAGCGAAGAAAACAGAAAGAACATGCCGAGGCAATGAAAGAGGCAATGCAAAACACACTAAGCGCCACCTTTCTGGCCGCCGCCACAACTGCCGTCTCATTCGCAATCTTGCTGATGGCCCACATCAAGGGACTCAGTCAATTTGGTATCATTGGGGCTATTGGAATTATTCTCTGTTGGGCGGCTACGATCTTTGTCTTACCTGTCATCACGCTTTTTACGGAAAAGATTAGTAACATGGTCAGCTATCGTGACCGCCCACGACGCACCAGCGCTGCCTTTACAATGTTTATTCGCTGGGTGGTTCGCTCCCCGGCAAAGATTGCGGCGGCCTCGGTCTTTATTGCCCTTTTCTCGATCATCTTCATTTCTCATTTTGCCAACGATGCTATTGAGTATGATTTTACAAAGATGAGAAATAAAACCAGTGTCTCCTCTGGAACCGAGGCCCTGGAAAAACGTGTCAGCAAACTCTTCAAGCACTCCATGACACCGGCGGTGGTTCTCGTCGACAAAATGGAAGACGCTCCGAAGATCTGTGCAGCAGTCGACAAAAAGAATAAGGCCCTTCCGGAGTCCGAACGACGTGTTGGATCGTGCTATTCGATTTACAATCTTCTTCCCGATGACCAAGAGGAGAAACTCCCAAAAATCGATCGCTTCAAAACGTTTTTCGAGGGCAATGAAGAATATATCTCAAGACTTGACCTTGATCTTCAGGAAAAGATTAACGAAATCCAAAAATCGATCTCGGGTCATATTTTGACGCTCGACGATGTCCCCTATACGCTTAAGAAACACTTCGAAGACTTAGATAAGAAGGAAGGGGCGGTTGTTTTCATCAACCCTCGGCCGGGAATGCTTCTTTCGGATGGCCGAAACCTGACAAAGTATGCCAATACGATCCGTGAAATTCCCCTTGAGGACGGCCGCGTTTTTCATCCGGCTGGTGCATCGCTCATTTTTTCTGACCTTGTCGGGGCCATCAAAAATGAAGCACCGATACTCACATTCGCGTCGTTCATTGCCGTTCTTATTTTCATTGCCTTTGTTGTCAAACGTTTCCGGGCTTCTTGGGTCATCACGATCAGCGTCGCCGGCGGCATTTTATTTATGCTCGGCCTGATGTCGATCTTCCGAATCAAACTCAACTTCTTTAATTTTATCGCGCTGCCACTTACCTTCGGCATTGGCGCCGATTACGCGATCAATGTTTCTTTACGGTTGGCCAAGGACCGGATGAGCAATGTTGAAGACGGCCTAAAAAACACTGGTGGTGCTGTTGCCCTTTGTTCCTCAACAACAATCATCGGATATGCCGTATTAATGGCGGCTAACAACCAGGCCTTGGCCTCCTTTGGAATGATCGCAATCCTTGGCGAAATTGCATGCATCAGCGGCGCCATCTTACTCGCCCCCGCGTTAATGTTGTTGTTGCATGATCGACGTAAACGCAAGGAATGGGAAGCCTTGTCGAAGTCTAACACGGCTGGAGCAACTGATTGAGGATTGAATGAAGATTGGAATCGTTACAGAATATTATTACCCCTCGCTTGGCGGCATCACCGAACATGTCCACCATTTTGCGCTTGAGGCAAAAAAGATGGGGCACGAACCAGTGATTATCACAGGAAATGCTGGAGAAGATCCCTTTATTAAATCTGGGGATATTCGGATCGTTCGGTTTGGAATGAGTCTTCCTATTTATTCCAATGGCTCTATCGCGCGTGTCACCGTTGGCTTTCATCTGGGCAAGAAGCTAAGAGAGTTTTACGAAAAAGAGAAATTTGACATTCTCCATATCCACTCTCCCTTTGTCCCGACACTTCCTGCGCTCACACATCGCTACAGCAATACGACAACATTTGTTACGTGTCACACACAGTTCGATTCCAATATTTTCCTAAAACTTGTTAAAGACCGGGCACAGCATGCCTTTGATCTTGTTCATGGTAAAATCGCCGTCTCTGAACTCTGCATTGAAAGCATGAGCAAATATGTCCAAGGTGATTATCGAATCATTCCGAATGGCGTCGACATCAACAAATTTAATGACCAACATGAGAAGGTTGCAATATTTGATGATGAGAAAACGAACATTTTCTTCTTAAGCCGCCTCGAGCCCAGAAATGGTCTAGAATATCTGATTAAGGCCTTTCGAACGATTCGAGAAAAGCGAGATGATTGCCGCCTCATCATTGGTGGAAGCGGCCCTCTTCTTACGTATTACAAATCTCTAGTGGGAACAAAAATTAAAGATGACGTCCATTTTATCGGCAAAGTCAATGGCGTTCGACCGAATTACTATTCGACGGCCGATATCTTCTGCTTCCCAACGACGCGCGCATCGTTTGGAATCACCATTCTCGAGGCAATGGCCGCATCCAAACCGGTTGTCGCCTTCTCCATGCCTGCATTCAAGACGATGATTGAATCGGGGAAAAACGGACTGCTCTGTGGAGAACCCAGCGAATCTAATCTCATTCCGGCCCTTGAGACTCTTCTTGACTCACCGGAGATAAGAAGACAGTATGGGGTGGCGGCAAGGCGCCGCGCCGAGGATTTTTCCTGGGAAAAGATCACCAAACGGATCGTTGACTACTACCATGAAGTTAAACAAGAACAGTCTTAAGACAATCGGACATATCGTTGGCTGGGCGATCGGTATCGCTGCACTTTATTTTTCATTGACCAATGTAAAATGGTCCTCGGTTCGTCACGCCCTTGCAACAATGCAAACAGTGTGGATCTACCCCATCATTATCGGTAATTTTGTCGTTATCGTAATCAAGGCCCTTCGCTGGCAAATCACAATCCGACCTGTCAAGGTAGTGCCGCTATGGATGGTCTTCAAGGTCTTAACGATCGGCTTTATGGCCAATAACATTTTACCGGCGCGCCTTGGAGATGTGCTCAGGATTCATCTTTTGGGTAAAAATGCTGATGTCAGTCGCGCATCGACAACAACGACCGCCATTGCCGATCGCATCTTTGAGGCAGTCAGTTTTATTTTCATCGCTGCACTCCTGGTCATCTTTGTCGACGTTCCGAAGTGGATGGAGACCGGCCTAATCATCACGCTACTGATCACGATCGTTTTCTATACACTTTTCATTGTCTACGCCACACGAAAGATCAAACATCCATTCTTAAAGAAGCTTCAAGATGGCGCACAATCCTTAAGGCAACCAAAGATCGTTCTCCTGGGCCTAACAACATCGATGATTTCCTGGATACTTCAAGGACTCCTGATTTATTTCACGCAACTCGCATTTGGTGTGACGGTTCCGATCTGGGGAATCATTCTGGTTTTGGTCGCTATCAATCTGGCCATTGCAATTCCGTCAACACCAAGCCATGTCGGCACGTTTGAATTCGCATGTATCTTGGCTTACACATTTCTGGGTGTTGATAAAAATTTGGGGCTATTGATTGCGATTACCTACCATCTCCTGCAGGTATTGCCGGTGACGCTGGTTGGTGGGGCACTTTTTCTTTCCGCGTCACTGAAGAATCGCCGGAATACTCCGTGTGTAGAGGGCCTCGATACGTCTTGTTGACCGCCAACAACACAATGACATTCACCAACATGATGGCTCGCCAGATCCCATGAGGGATCAGGAAGAAGAACCGGCGTGATTTATAGAAGATATTCATTGCCCGCTAGCTACCACATCCCCTCCCCCAGGTCCAATGGAATTTCCCAGTTGCGGTTTAGGTGTCGATGCCCGTATCGGTTATCGTCCGTCGGTTACGTCTACCCCCAAAACTTCTCTCGCAACTTCGAATAACACCAGGTTCCGTGAGCTATCCTCTTGTTTGGGACGTTCCGATACTTGCTTAGCGTACCCGTACTTATTCGAAATTCCTCGTTCGGTGCGATTCATCCGGGGAGGAAAGAGAGATGTGAGATTATGGCGGGAGGCTGCCGATTTTATCCGCGAAGTTTTACGGTGCCGCCAGGGAGAATCTCTGGCGGTGCGACGAACCATGTTTGGTTGACGTCCCTTTGGGGTGGAGACCAAACCCCTCCGGGTTGTGAGGAGAGGAAAACTGAGACGGCTTAAAATCGTGCGGCCGGAGCCGATAATCGAACAGATCTACTTTCCGGACTGGATGAATAGTGCACTGGCCGAGCAAGTCATTTCGAGTAAGATGCGCATAAGGACAAAAAGGGGGGGGGATTCTGTTTGTAAATTTGGTGTAACAGCCATATAAAGAAGTCATGAAGCCAATCGATCAATTAGAGACAAATAATATCAAAGGAATCTTCTTTGATATCGACGACACGTTTAGCACGGACGGTAAGATTACGAATGAGGCATACCAGTCGATCTGGAATCTCAAGAATGCTGGGAAAATTGTTGTGCCGATTACGGGTCGACCTGCTGGGTGGTGTGACCACATTGCGCGAATGTGGCCGGTTGATGCGGTTGTCGGTGAAAACGGGGCATTCTATTTTATTGTTAAGGGTGGGCGGATGGTCAAGGAATATACGGCCGATCCGTCCCAGCGAGTTATATACAAAGACAAGCTCAGCCGAATTCGCGAAGAGGTTTTGAAAACTGTTCCGGGATGCGCTGTTGCCAGCGACCAGGATTATCGTGAATTTGATCTGGCGATCGATTTTTGTGAGGATGTGGAGCCCCTTTCAAGGGAGGCTGTCGATCAGATTGTCTCTGTTTTTGAAAAATATGGTGCCAACACAAAGGTTAGCTCGATTCATGTGAATGGTTGGTTTGGTGGGTACGATAAGTTGACGACGGCAAAGATCTTTGCCAGAAAAGAACTGGGTCTTAATTTAGACGATGTGAACGATCAATTCGTTTTTGTTGGCGATTCCCCAAACGATGAGCCGATGTTTGATTATTTCGAAAAGAGTGTGGGGGTGGCCAACGTTCACGATTTCGAAGACCGAATTCAAACTCTCCCAAAATATGTGACCAAAAAACGTTCCGGGAATGGTTTCTCGGAACTCGCCCAAATTCTTCTTTAGCTGTTGGTTAGAACGAGGATCTTATTTCCCTGATCGATGGTTCGGATCTTTGAATCGTTCCGGTTCGTTCGTTCATCGATCCACTCTTGAACGTTAGGAACCGGAATAAAGCCGATGGCCGTGACCTTTTCATCGGGAAGGCTAGAGTGGAGATAGAGTGAGATCTTTCTGCGTTTCATTAACTTGATCACGCGATCGGTTTTCCAGAGATAGAGCTCAAAATTCTTATCGATCCAGTCGGTCGCCTCTTTCAGCGGAAGGTCTTTAAGTTTTGCTAAATTATCGTAGAAAAGCCGCTTGGCCTTGTCGTCCGGAGCGAGGCCTCGTGTGGCTTCGGGAACGTCAGGGCGCCCATCGCAAGGGGCAATTATGAGGGCCTCTCCACCATCCTCGATGGCGCCCGAAAGCGCCATGTCAAAGCAATTCTGCGTGCTGTAAATTGTCTGTGAAGCGGGCGGTCCGCCTGGAGAGATAACGACGTAGCGCGTGGGATCAACATGAAAGGCCGACATTTTATCAACCTCTTGGGTCATTTGCTTGGAAACGCTGGCAATTTTTCCGGAAGCGGCCCAGTAGATATGTTTCTTGTCAGAGATCATATCGAGACCGAAGATTGGAAGCTCCTTTTCGATTAATGTGTCACCGTCAATAAATCTCCGGTCTGCCATTTCACGTGCCTCACAACATCCAATCGAAAATGGGTTCTGCCTGCGCGATTCATCGGCGGCCCAGACATTTCGACCACCGAATGATCGCTGGTCGTCGAGGGCATTCTTATGGTTGAGCTCAATCGTCTTCGCCTGTGAGAGGCCCGGAAGAAGTAACTTATCGATACACGAATCGCCATTCATGTAGTGATGTTTGCTCTCGTGGCCATATGCGCGGACATCACACTCTAAAAGAGCTTTCATGACTCTGACCGGCACGCTATCAGAACAATGTCCAATTTCGATATGGTCATCCTTGAGACAGTCATGGCCATAGAATTGATAGCTTAACCCAAGTGCGGTAGCATATTCTTCAGCCCACTTGCCAATTCCCCGTGCGTAGATTTCGGGATCGTGGGAACCGGTGGCACAAAAGATTCGAACCTCCTTTGGTTTGCCAGCGGCGATCTCGGAGAGCATAGCTTTGATGATTATTTCCTGTTGGCCTGATCTGAACTCGTCTGAGACGATTAGGGCCACTCGTTTGTTCTTTACGAGACCCCTTAGTCGGGGAGAATCGATGGGGTTCTCGAGAGCCCGACGAATACTCCCTTCAACATCCAGAATTTCGGGTGTGGCTCTGACCTTTCGAGGCTCAATATGTGGAAGATCCTTGGGTTGCGATTCAGACGGAATCTCGAAGGAGACCGACTCTGTTCCGTATGCCAGTGTGGAGGTCATGGCGAGAGAGTATGGTATATTGGCTTCTCCGGGTCAACGGAAATTCGGGCCCTGTTGACTTGGCTTAGGGCGTATGTTAGACGGACTGTTATTGTGTTAGTCATCCTCCGACTTTGATCGGAGGATCCATAATTTTAAACCCTGGATTCCCCGGCGTGACCGGGGAATGACGATATTTGGAGGACTTATGTTTAACAATATTCCTGTTGTTCCCGAACCGATAAACGAACCGATCTATGGATATGGACCCGGTTCACCAGAAAAGAAATTGATCAAGGAACATCTCAAACGCTTAGCATCGACTGAGATCGAGGTTCCGATGATTATTGGTGGAAAAGAAGTTAAATCGGGTGACATGGCCGAAAATGTGATGCCCCATAATCACAGCCATGTTCTGTGTAAATATCATAAAGGAAATGCAGAACATGTAGAGATGGCGGTCAAGGCTGCAGCAGCAGCCAAAAAAGAGTGGGAGAATATGTCATGGAATAATCGGGCGGCGATTTTTCTTCGCGCAGCCGAGCTTTTGGCCACCGAATATCGTCCGATTCTAAATGCGGCAACAATGTTGGGTCAGAGTAAAACGGTCTTTCAAGCCGAAATCGATTCGGCCTGTGAATTGATAGACTTTTTTAAGTTCAATGTGCACTTCATGTCCAAGCTTTATACCGAACAGCCGCTGTCTTCTCCCGGAATGTGGAACTCGGTGGAATATCGACCCCTGGAGGGTTTTGTCTTTGCGGTGACGCCGTTTAACTTTACGTCAATTGCTGGAAATCTTCCAACAGCGCCCGCGATGATGGGGAATACGGTGATTTGGAAGCCGGCTTCAAGTTCGGTTTATTCGGCTCATTATGTGATGGAGCTTCTCAAGAAGGCAGGTCTTCCTGATGGTGTGATCAATATGGTTCCAGGGCCTGGTGGCGCTATTGGTGATCCTGTGATGGCCCACCCCGATCTTGCTGGCGTTCATTTTACCGGGTCGACACCGGTTTTTCAGGGAATGTGGAAAACAATCGGAACCAATATTTCGAACTACAAAACGTATCCCAGGATTGTTGGTGAGACGGGTGGCAAGGATTTTGTCGTTGTTCACAAATCATCCGACATTAAAGAATTGGCGACAGCCTTGGTCCGTGGCGCCTTTGAGTATCAGGGACAGAAGTGTTCGGCCGCATCGCGTGCCTATATTCCGGATTCAATTTGGGATGATGTTTGGAAAGAGGTGAAATCTCAGGTTAGCCGGATTAAGATGGGGGACGTTACAGACTTTACCAATTTTATTGGGGCGGTGATTGATCGTGCCGCATTCGATAATATTAAAAATTATATCGAATTTGCAAAGGGTTCAAACGATGCCGAAATTATTTGTGGTGGAACGTGTGACGATTCCAAGGGTTTCTTTGTGGAGCCGACGGTAATTAAAACGACCAACCCTCATTTTAAGACGATGGAGGAGGAGATCTTTGGGCCAGTTTTGACAATTTATGTCTATCCTGAGAGTGACTTTTCAGAGACACTCAAACTTTGCGATACAACCTCAGCCTATGCCTTAACGGGCGCCATTTTTGGTCGAGATCGTTTGGCTGTGAATGAGGCGGTGGCAACATTGCGGCACTCGGCTGGCAATTTCTATATCAACGACAAGCCGACAGGCGCCGTCGTGGGGCAGCAGCCCTTTGGTGGATCACGCGCCTCTGGAACAAATGATAAGGCGGGATCGATGCAGAACCTGATGCGCTGGGTCTCGGTTCGGACGATCAAGGAGACCTTTTGTCCGCCGGCCGATTTTACATACCCGTTTATGGCTGAGAAATAAGACGCTTTGCTAAATAAATAAGTGATTATAAAGGGTTGGGGCGAGTTGTCCCAACCCTTTTTGTTGGAGAAATAGTACGCAACTTTTTTTCATTTGGTACCGAAGGTTGTTTTGCAGAGGGCTTTTGTAGAGGAGGGTTTCTATGTCAGATGTAAACATTAAGGTCAAAATGGGCCCCTACACCCTGATTGATGATGGGAATGGCGTCTATCTGCCCGATCGGGATCAGGGGGATCGCCTTGTGGATAGTGAAGGGATGTTGATCTCTGAAAAGTCGCCGGAGCTTCGGGAGATTATGGGGAAGCTGGGAATTTCAACCTTCCATGGCATTCGTGTCAAACGCCTACCCGACTACCTGGAGGCGCTCAGACAGGGAAAGACGAAGATCCAGGAGACGAGTGATCTGAAGGTTGTTGGCGAGGGGTTGGGTGAGATTTTTAAAATGGCTCATAAGACGGGAGTTGATGCGGGTCTGAGGTCTGCCCTTACCTCGAAACTAATCAGGGAGATGGGATCTCGTGGTTACATGATCCCGCTCATCTTTGCCCAAGTAGGGGCCGAAAGTGGAGAGATTGAAGAAATGGAAGAGGCTCTGGAGATGACGGAGATTATTGCAGTAGGGCTGGGCCAGAACATAACTCCAGCAATTCGGGCCATGCGACATGAGGGATATCATAATATTCTTAAATTGCGTCAAGATGGGGCCAAAGTTAAGATTGAGCGTGGTTGGTCGAATTGGTTAAGTGGGATGGAAAAGGATCTTCTTTCGATTCCAATAATTCTGAAGGCTAAACATCCAGATGGCACACTGATTTTTACGGAGACTGAAAAGCGGGAAGCTACAGTAACTGCAGCGGCAACACGTAAATTGGGCTACGAAACGGCGACACAGGGCTTTATCGATAGGGCCAACAAACATGTGGAGAATCAGTATAGTAAGTGGTTGGAGCAGATGGATACCGCGCTTCGTCAAGCCGACAAAACGGCCCTGACGGGTGAGGTTTACGATGCCTTTGCAGATAAGATCAATGAGGCTCGGAGAAGTGGTTATGACCGCAAGATTCAAAATCTAAAGGTTTCCGCAAGAAAGCATATTGAGAATGGCTATACGAATTGGCTGGTTAATGTCGACGTGACATTGGATAAGGCCAAAACTTACGTGGCGGCAACCCTTTCTGGAACAAAAACATCGATCTTTTCGAACAAAAAACAGATCGACTACTTTAAAGAGATTTTAGATATTCGGCGTGAAGGTTATAGAAAGATGGTAATGGCATATATTTCCCGTGCGGAAAAACATGTAGAAAATGGTTACTCTGGCTGGCTAAACAAGATGAACTCGGATCTCAATAAGGCGATTGAATATGTCAAGGCCGAGCAGCCCGGAACGGAAGATTATGTCTTTCCTAAGCATTCTCATGCTGCGGCACTAAAGACGATCGAGGAGAATCGAAAGGCCGGCTATCGCAAATTGGTTGAGGCGTATATTAAGGAGGCAGATGGGCGGATTACAAATAGCTATCGTGGGTGGCTCGATAAAATGAATGCAGAGCTTGAAGCGGCCACCAAATATTCGACCGAGGGAAAGGTGGCAGCGGAGTTTGTGACAAAGATTCAAGAGATCCGCACGAAAGGTTATCGGAAGGCGGTTGAGTTGACGATTGCGGAAGCCAGGAAACATTACAATAATGGGTACTCGCATTGGGTTGAGAAGATGAATGGTGAGTTAAAGAACGCCCGAACGTTGGCCAAAACCGGTGGTGTGATGAAGGAATTTGAGACCAAAATCACGGGATTGCGTCACGAGGCCTATGAAAGCCTCTTTCAAGTCTATTGTGATCAGGCCCTAAAGCATATCGAAAATCAATATCGGCGATGGCAAGAGAATGCGACAGCCTCCCTAAAAATGGCTGAGTCGGTAGTTACGGCCGTGGCTCCTGACACCCGAGAAACGGTTTTTTCTAAGAAAGAACAAGGGGTTATGAAACGGCAGGTTGGAGAGATCCGTAGCAAGATTAAATAGACATTTCTTAGCAACTTTTTGAGGGAAGTGGCGATAGTTAGGTGATGCAGCGGGCATGGTAAATGGAGGTGTGTGCTGTGTCTGATCCAATAAAAATCAATCTCAATAATCAATATTATCTCATCGATGACGGTGATGGTTTTTTTGTGCCCGAAATCAATACTGATGACTATCTCACTGACATGAGTGGAAAACGGGTGACGGAAGATGATCCAGGGCTTCGAAAAATGATGTTAAAACTCGGGATCAAAACCTTTGAGACAATCAATGTTCGGCCCTTTGTCACGTATGTTCAGACGCTAATGGGCAGTGCTGATGATCTAAAAAATCGACCAGATAGTCATTTGGTCGAAAAGCGCATTCGAAGTGTGGTTCAATCTGCGCGCAAGGCCGACGTTCCATTCGGTACAGAGTCTGCCCTCGCCACAAAATTAGCAGGACTTCTCCCCGAGAAGAAAGCCTATCTACTCTACTTTGTTCTCGGAGAGGAACATGCTCGGTTTGGGGAAGGGGGATATTGGGGATCGATTACATTGGCTCATGAGATGGCGTCGGAGTCAGGTGTTGATATTACAGATCGCTCAAACGAGATCTTGAAAGTGGGTTTTACAAACACCTTTAATAACCGTACGAATCCAGTTTTCACGGAGGGTTCGGGTCTCGGGGACCAGCGATATGAGATTCTGCACACCAACCTACGTATGGCCAACAGTTGTTCAAAAAGTTTGGGTGTTGATGGCGAGCCTCTTTTCACAGAAGAAGAGCAGGCGGTGATGCTTGGAAAGGTTGTCACGACCCGACGCGCTTTCTATCGTAAGGATATTGAAGATTTCTTTCATTTGGCCGAGTATATGACTCGGGAAAGACCCAAACAATGGCTCATGAAGGTCGAGGGTGCACTCATGATGATTGCGGACCTTGCCAATGCTAAGATTCCTGGGAGCACTGAGAATGTTTTTGGTGATCGCGTGCAGGCTGAAATATTGACGAAATGTCGAAATTTTCAGAGAGAAGCGTTTAAGGTTATTGTTAATATTCATGTACGACAGGCTATCAAGCAAAAAACAGACAAGGAAGGCGACTGGTTGGCGGCGATGGATGTAGAATTGAATAAGGCCACCGGCTATGTCCAAGCGGTTGCGGTTGGCGTTGGTGAAGAGGTCTTTCCTCAAAAATCGCAGTTGGAGGCATTGAGGGAGATCGAGAAAATTCGACGCGGTGCTTACTTGGGTGAAATTGAACGTTGTCGAAGTGAGGCACTTAGACTTATTCAGTCAGGGGAGGGCGAGGGTAATCGCCAGAAGGCCAAACATTTGATATTAATAGCCCTTCGCCTTGTCGATGCGGAGTCGAAGGTAGGAATTAATCAGGACGTTTTTTCGGCAGAAGAAAGGGAAAGATTGAAGACTCGCCTCAATCCAGCGTTGTTCTTGGGAGAGTAGATTAAACATTTTTCTTTTTGCCAAGAAGTCTCAGCAATATAAGGAGTGTCACAGCGCCGATCGCAATTGATAAGAATGGCGAAAGGCCAAATCCCGCAGGAATATACCCCATAATGATACAGACCATCGCAACCAATGCTGCGTAAGGGATCTGCGTTCGAACGTGGTCGACGTGATCACAGGCAGATGCCATCGAACTCATGACGGTTGTATCTGAAATGGGTGAACAGTGATCACCGAAGATGGCGCCGGCCAGAACGCTACTTGTTGTGGCAAGAAAGATGGCCTCGACATGTGTCGGAGGGAGGCCGCTTGCGGATGCAATCGTCCACGAAAGGGGAAGGACAAGCGGAACGAGGATAGCCATGGTTCCCCAGCTGGTTCCGGTCGCAAAGCTGGTTGCCGCCGCTAAAATAAAGGTAAGCGTTGGGATCCATGCAGGATTAACGGCATCCTTTAATATCTGTGTGAGATAGACTGCGGTTCCCATCTCTTTTGTGACGGCACCAATTGACCATGCGAGCGTTAAAATAACCATGGCGAGCAACATCGATTTAAGTCCGTTGAACCAGGCCTCCATGGCCTCTGTGATGCTGAGTATTTGCTGACTGACCGACAGTAAAATTGCAACGACACACCCGGAGAGCGATGCCCAAAAGAGGGCCTGATAAGATGATGAGTTACTGATGATGTGACGAAGACCGCGAATCTCTTCCCCGCTTTCGATAATGGCTGCTTTCCCTGTCACGTAGAGACCCACCAGTGTCACCACGATGACAACAGAGATTGGAAGAACAGCAGTTATCC
>CAYWXY010000029.1:16533-21492 GCA_964462555.1 uncultured Pseudomonadota bacterium
ATGGGGGATTCCATTCTTGGGAAGGACGCGATTAAGATCGGCTTGATCCTCTGCTGGATGAGCGTTGTCGGCGACTAGCTTTCCGGTAGTGAGCGAACGGTTTTCGGCCTTACGCATGGGGCCAAAATCGCGTCGCGTCCATGTGATCATGAAGACAAAGAAGATCGTTAGTATCGGGTAGAAACTGTAGGGAATACTAAAAAGAAAAACCGAAAAGGCCTTTCCAGAATATGAAATGCTTTGCAATGCATCTTGGATCAGGCCGATTTCATAACCGATCCAGGTTGAGAGAGTCAGGCCGGCGACTGGCGCGGCCGTTGAGTCGACAATGAATGCTAGCTTTTCACGTGAGACTTTGAGTTTGTCGGTAATGGGGCGCATTGTGTGTCCAACAATCAATGTGTTGGCGTAGTCATCAAAAAAGATAACCAGTCCCATCATCCATGTGGCGAGCTGGCCGCTACGCGGCGTCTTTGCCCATCGCGTAATAAGGGATACAATTCCTAATGTTCCACCGTTTTTTGAGATGACACCGACCATGCCTCCGAGGAGCATGCTGAAGATGATGATGGCAACGTGATCCGAATCTGCGATGGCGGGCTGAATAAAACGATCGATAATATGGAGAAATCCAATGACCGGGTTCATGTCATAGATAAATGTGGCGCCCAGCCAGATCCCTGCGAAGAGCGATAAGACGACGTGGCGTGTAACGAGTGCGAGAACAATAGCGATGATGGGGGGAAGAATGGATAAGAAGCCATAGTGCGGGAGGGTTGAGATCATATTGAGCTCCTGAATGTAAGGATCGCTTGGCTCTCTATTTTAGTAGACGACACCGACAAAGGCCAATATTGGAATCGCCAGGCCGCGGCCACCACCTGCTGTCGACGGTTTTTGCATGTAGAGGAACGATGCCCGTGTAAAAAATTCAACGCCAATGATTCCGCCGGCGGGCATATAGCGGGCGCCGACACCGGCATATCCGCCCTGTCCCATAGCGTACCCACTGTAACCTCTGGCTCCCCATAGGCCGTCGAAGGCATGGCCGCCAATCATTATAAAGGGTTCAAAGTTCGGGTTTTTGAATTGCATGGGATAGATTTTGACACCGGGATTAAAGGCGGAGAGATATTGGTTGCCATTGCCGAAGGCCCAGCCATAAAGGGTGTCGAAACCGATGCTTAAGATTTTCAGGATTCGGTATTCAAGATTTGTATAAGCACCCACAAATCCGTCTATTCCGATACTGTCTTTTTTTACAAAATAGGATCCGGCAACACCAAATGTGTAATACATGCGTTGATAAGAGATGTCACTCTCCTCGAGTTCAAATTCATCAGTATCATAGACTTCTTCGTCTCCTTCAGTGTCTGTTGGCGAACAGGCGTTTGTTCCGCCAACCTCTGCGGCTGGGCATGTCGACCTGACCTTCGGTTGAGATTTTTTCTTGGCTGAGGCGGAGAGCGGTAATGCGACGACGACAACAAGCATGAAAATAAGAAACAAGACTTTGTTAAGTGACATAAATCCCCCAATTTTTTTCAATATTTGTAGCACTAAAGATGGGTGGAGTCAAATGTGTCAATCGGTACCAGGTACGTGTGGATAACTGTCATTACAATGATATTATGTTAGTTATCCACACGTACCTGGTACCGATTGACAGGGCGTAGATGTTACGTTATGACGCGACAGACGAGGTGTTTAATGGATCGAGATAAAAGGCTCCTAACGCAAGATTTAGCGAAGCTCCTAAAAACCGATATGGCCGAGGCGGAAAAGGCTTTGAATAAGCTCGATATTTCCGGTCAGGCAGAACTCTTTATGTATTCGGGGGACCAGGAGCGTCTCAGATGGGTCGAGCTTTCTCATCATTCGCGGGCCCTCCTGGCTGAGATTCCGGCGACCGAAATCTGGATGACGATTAAGCGGATGTCGGTCCATGATGCTCATGCCCTTATTCAATATTCACCGCCGGAGAAGCTTCAGATTATTTATGATATTGAGTGGTGGCGAAAGGATCGAATGGAGTCGGCCTCAATGTTGGAGTGGCTCGACACTATTTCTTCGTGCGGCGCTGGCAAAATGATGGAGTTTTTTAAGGAGAATGATTGGGAGCAGATTCAGTGGTTTTTCAAGCAAAATGTGGTGGTCTATAAAATCGAGGACAAAGAGGAGGATCCGGCGAATGCGATCGAATGGCCAAGAGAAGAAATGCCAATTACGCATGAGAACGTCTACTATTTTCAGGTTTTAGAAGAAGCAAACGACCCACTCGTTCGTCATTTTTTGGAGATATTGGTTAAGCACGACATGGAGCTCTATCATAAGCTATGCGAAACGTGTCTGTGGGAGATGCCTTCTATTCAAGAAGAGACAGCATTTGATATTCGCAGTCGTCGTTTGGCGGAGGAGGGGTTCCCTTCGTTTGATGAGGCTATTCAGGTCTATGCGCCTCTCAAAAAGAATCAGTTTCAGGCCGTTCCTAAGAGAGAATGCGGTGAAGCTAAATCTATGCCCCCGCGGTATCCCCTTGCAGTGATGGGCGACCGAGTTTTATTCATTAATCGTGCACTTTCCAATCTTGATTCTGTAGTAGAGGATAATTTTTTAACGGACATTGCACTGATTGCCAATAAGGTTCTCGTGGCCGATGGGGAGATGATCGATGAAGATTGTCTGAAGGGTGCTCTTGCCAAGGCGATCGGTTATGTGAATATTGGTCTGGAGATTTTATCGGAAGGTGATCTTGAGGCGGCTGAGCAGCTTCTTAATGAACATTGGCTGGTTCATATTTTTCAGGTAGGGCTTTCTGAGGTGATGGCGGTTGGTCGAGAGGCAGAAAAATTATTTAAAGGGGGATGGTTTGCCGAAGATCAAAAACGTCTTGTTTTGCTGGAGCCGCATGAACAATTTGTCATGATGCAGTTGATGCGCAAGCGGCCGAAACGGTTTGTTGGCGGAGAGGTGGGAGATCCTGCAAGCACGCGTGATTTTGCGGAATTGCGTGAAATTAAATCGACTCGAGAGACTTTGGCGGAGATCTCGTTTTGGGGGCGCCTGGTTCAACATTTCTTTTCGGAGGATTTTCGTTCACTTCTGGAATGGACGGATCGCCCAGAAGAGTTGCGTTTGACGGGAGTTGCAAGTACAGCCTTTATTAATGGATATCAAGAGGGTCAATGGGTCATGCGGCCTATTGAGCCAGAGAAATTAGGCCGCTTTGTAAATACATTACACCTCAATGAAGGAAGCGAGGAGTTGGACCGCGAGCTGGATATTTTTAAGGCCTATCTATCGAAAGAAAAGGGCCCCTTGACCAAGAGTGAAGGACAGTTTTTGGATCGTTTTATTTCTATTTGTCAGGGCCGTCTGATGGACGAACTGGGGGCCTTGAGGGAAATTCCAAAGGCCGAATATATTCATTGTGTTTGGGTGAGTGCATCATAACTTTTATCCTTGTCTTTACGTTCCCTTGCCAGCTATACAAATAACTATGGATCAGGAACTATTCAGCACTGTTGTTGATGAGGCGATGGCTGGTCTCCCAGATGAGTTTCGCCTGAAGCTTGAGAATATTGAGATCGTGATCGAAGATCGTCCACCGAAGGAGATCTGGGAAAAATTTGGCCATCGATTAGTACTTGGGCTTTATCAGGGTGTGCCGCTCGTGAAACGATCACATTATTATGGAGGGGCATTACCGGATAAAATTAGTATCTATCGGGAATCGATTCTTAAAATTTCTCACGATCGCGATGAGCTGATTCAAAATATTCGAAAAACTCTCCTACACGAACTGGGTCACTATTTTGGCATCAATGACGCGGAGCTCCGGCGACTAGGGTACTGAGGCGGATATGACAAATTTTCTCTTCGAGCTTGCATCACCGATTGCCTATCTGATTATCTTTTTCTTTCTAATATTATGTGGTCTCGGGAATCCAGTTCCGGAAGACACCGTTTTAATTGCGGCGGGTTATTTGGCATATGATGGTGTTGTTAATCTCTACATTATTTTGGGTATTGCCTACGTTGGTGTTTTAACTGGTGACTTAATGCTCTATTATTTTGGTCGTCGCTATGGCCAGCATATCATTGAACACCCAAAGTTTTTGAAACTGATTCCCATTAGGCGTGTTGATAAGGTTCGTCGAGGTTTCAAACGTTGGGGTCACTGGATGATCTTTTTTGCTCGTTTCTTGGTTGGATTTCGATCTCCCACTTTCCTTCTATCCGGTATCATGAAAGTTCCGTTTAAGGAGTTTTTAATCATTGATTGTCTGGGTGCCTTGGTGAGCGTACCCATTTTTGTTGGCGCGGGTTATCTCTTTGGGTCCCATGTAGACGCCTTGAGGCAAGATATTGGTCGCATCAAAAGCTGGGTGATTGCTATTATTGTGGCCGTTATTGCCATTTTTTTTCTTTGGCGCTGGTATGTTAGTCGGAAGAAGGATGCGGATCTGGAGGCTATTTTCTTGTGGGAGCCACATAAAAAAGAGAAGGAAGATGGTATTAAGTTGTAAGTCGTAAGCTCAATATTTATAGGGGGATGAATGAAGTTAGCGAAGGTAAGTCAGAAACTGATTTCGGATGTTGTCTCTATTCCGACGGCGCCATTTCAGGAACACAAGGTGATCGGTTATGTTATTCGTTTTTGTCTGAAACATGGACTTAAAATGAAGCAGGATAAGGTTGGGAATATCTTTATTCGCATCAAACGAGGTCGGGCGAAACAGCCAGTCGTTTTTACAGCACATATGGATCATCCTGGATTCGAGGTCTTGTCGAGCAAGAATGGTTATGCCGAGGTGGGAATTCTAGGCGGTGTCAATCTCGATTATTTTGAAACTGCACACGTTGTTATTGCTGAGGGAGATCGTTTGGTTCGCGGCGTTGTGGCAGGCCCCCTCAAGAAAAAATGGATGGGAAAGCCTGTTTTTCGGGTGAGGACAC
>CAYWXY010000030.1:0-7080 GCA_964462555.1 uncultured Pseudomonadota bacterium
ATATCACATCCCTTTCGGATATTCGGGGAGGGTTGGTTCTCTAGGATGAGGTGAATCGATGAAGCGATTTTTAATGATCAAGAATATTGGACGACTGGTAACGATGACCGATGCAGGAGAGGGTGAGCTGGGTGTTATTACCGATGCGACCTGTGTGACCAAGCAGGGGAGGATCGAGTGGCTGGGGAAATCGGTCGATGCCCCTCACTTTGAAGAATACCAGGTTCAGATTATCGATGCAGACGGTGGTGTTGTGATGCCTGGGCTCGTCGATTGCCATACCCATTTGGTGCACGGTGGATCGAGGGAGCTCGAAGTGGCTCAACGTGCGCGCGGTGTCAGTTACGAATCAATCGCTGGAGAGGGTGGCGGCATTTTGTCGACCGTTCAGGCCACACGTGAAGCAAGCTTTGAACAACTTTGTGGAGAGGCCTTTCAGCGAGCCGATGAAGCCCTGGAAAGAGGAGTCACGACGATCGAAGTGAAGAGCGGTTATGGTCTCGATCTCGAGACCGAGCTCAAGATGCTTCGAGTGGTTCACTGGTTGAATGAAAATCATCCGATCTTCTTCGTGCCAACGTTTCTTGGTGCCCACGCCATTCCGGCCAATTATCGTGATAATCGGAGTGGCTATCTGGATCTTATCATCAAGGAGATGATCCCAAAGGTGGCCGACGAGGGTTTAGCGACCTTCTGTGATGTCTTTGTCGAGAATATTGCCTTTACAGCCGATGAGGCGCGAAAGATTTTAACTGTGGCGAAGCAGCACGGAATGGCGGTCAAGCTACATGTGGATCAGCTGACATCCGGCGGGGGCGCGGAACTTGCGGCCGAGTTCAAAGCGGTCAGTGCCGATCATCTCGAGAATATATCGGCGTCAGGAATCAAGGCCCTGGCGGAGTCGGGAACGATTGCCGTTTCGATACCAGGTTCGACGTTCTATCTGGGACAGCAGACATATATGCCTGCTCGCAAGATGATTGAGGCCGGTATTTCCGTGGCCATTTCGACCGACTATAATCCGGGGACGGCTCCGACGCTCAACCTTTTTTTGATGGCGACGATTGCTATGTCGTACAATAAAATGACAATCGAAGAGACGCTTAAGGGGATTACAACGCATGCGGCCGAGGCCCTCGATTTGACCGATGGTCATGGTGTGCTGCGAGAAAAGGGTGTGGCCGATCTGCTTGTTTTGCACGTTCCTAACGAGTACTATCCCATCTATCGCTATGGAAGCACCTTTGTGAATGCTGTCATTAAACGTGGGCGTGTCGTCTTCGAACGCAAGTAGCCCTATTTTGGGTTGTGACCCCTTCCTAAATATGTTATTTTCTCCGCACGTTATTATCTCATAAGCCAACTACGAAAAACAACGAACCATTAACCATAAGGGGGGGATATGGAACAGCAGTACGCGATGCAGGATATGGCGATGAACCAGGGCATCGGTGCCGGGATGATCATTGCCTGGCTAGTCATTTACGTCTTCTGGGCAATCTGCCTAGCAATGATTGCAAAAAAGACGGGGCGTGAATTCGGATGGAGTCTGATTATGGCGTTGGTTCCGATTGCGAACATCATCCTGATTCTTCAGGTTGCCGGCAAGCCATGGTGGTGGCTGTTCTTATTCCTAATTCCGATCGTCAACCTTGTCTTAATGATCATTGTTTGGATGAAGATTGCCGAGGCGAGAGGAAAACCTGGTTGGTGGGGCATTGTGATGATGCTGGTTCCGATCGTCAATATTATCCTATTCTTGATACTGGCTTTCGGTAAAGAGAACGCTGCGCCAGCAGCTCCGTCAGCGCCTGTAACTGCTTAAGCAAAATACCGTTCTAAGCACCGGGAGCTTATAAGTTTAAGCACCCGGTGCTTTTTTTATGGTTTACAGCGAATGGAGATTTGGTTATGAACGGCATCCGAAAGATATTTAAATGGATCAGGAGGAAGAAGATGACGAATGGGACTTTTGTGACGGTTATTAATTGCATGGATGGGCGGGTTCAACTGCCGGTAATTAACTGGATGAAGCAGACTTATGCGGTTGATTATGTCGATGAGATTACTGAGGCTGGAGCCGATAAATTCGTGGCTCAGGGCACACCCGAAAAGTTGGAGTGGCTCAAGGAAAAAGTGGCTATTTCCGTCAATAAGCATGGTTCAAAGGTTGTGGCTATTGCCGGTCATGATGATTGTGCTGGAAATCCAGTTTCCAAGGAGATCCATCTGGATCATATAGCCAAGGCGGTTGAAATTATTCAATCGTGGGATTTTAACGCTGAAGTTATCGGTCTCTGGATTGATGACAATTGGAAGGTGTCACGAATCTAACCCCGTTTTCTTATTTTCATCGGGTATTGACATTTAGTTCCGTAAATAGTAGGAAATCCTCCACTTTTGCGTTACGTTTTTTGAAAAATTGGGGTTGTAGCTCAGCTGGGAGAGCGCTTGAATGGCATTCAAGAGGTCAGGGGTTCGATCCCCCTCAGCTCCACCAAAATACAAAAACCCACCAAATGGTGGGTTTTTGTATTTTGGTGGAGCTGAGGGGGGGGGTCGAACCGTCCGTCGTAGGCGGACTGGTTCTGACCGAGGCGGGCACCGGCCAAAGGCTGGTCGCCGAGGAAATACCCGGAGCCGGGAGGCGGAGGGTAGATCCCCAAGGCGGACCACAATATCTGACATTTTATCTTGGGTGGGTTTTTTATTTTGGTGGAGCTGAGAGGCGCAGAGTAGATCCCCACTATAAAATATTCACAACTGTTCAAAAAAACATTTCATTTCTTTTCTTAATACGCTAAGAAACTCCAACACTTAAATGGAGGAGTATTTATGTTCAACAAATCGCAACTCGAATCAATTGGTCTAACCGTCGGAAAAGAAGTCTATTACAATTGCTCTGTTGCAGAGCTAGAAGAGATGTCGATCCAGCGTAAAGAAGGTCGCCTGGCTTCGAATGGCGCGATTGTCGTCAGAACAGGTGAGCGGACCGGACGTTCGCCCAACGATCGGTTTATTGTCGAAGAACCCACGACTAAGGATAAAATTTGGTGGGGTGATGTCAACCGTCCCGCGACACAAGAACAGTTTGATCACCTCTTTAATCGAATCAAAGATCATCTGAAGGATAAGGATTTATTTGTGTTCGACGCCTATTCGGGAGCCGATCGGCGATATCGTCTTCCTGTTCGTGTCGTATCGCCCAAGGCCTGGCATGCACTTTTTGCACAGACCCTCTTTGTTCGTCCATCAAAAGAGGATCTTGAATCGTCTGAGACCGGTTTTACAGTGATTAATGCCTCGGATGACCTACAACTTGATCCCGAAAAGGATCTTTTTGGATCTCCGGTGGCTATCTTGGTCAATTTTGAGAAGCGAATCATTTTGGTTGCCGGATCTGGTTACGGCGGAGAGATGAAGAAGAGTATTTTTTCCGTTATGAATTTCAATTTACCCCAGAATGATGTTTTCCCAATGCATTGCTCAGCGAACGTGGGTAAGGATGGAGACAGCGCGCTCTTTTTCGGTCTTTCAGGGACCGGTAAAACAACACTTTCCGCTGATACCTCAAGACGGCTGATTGGTGACGATCAACATGGCTGGTCGAAAGATGGTATTTTCAATTTTGAGGGTGGTTGCTACGCAAAATGTATCAACTTGTCTCATGAGGCCGAACCACAAATCTATGATGCCATTCGTTTTGGCTCTATTCTCGAGAATGTGATTATCGATGACAAAACTCGTGTCATTGATTACGACGATAAGACGATTACTGAAAATACACGTGCGACGTATCCGGTCGAATATATACCCAACTGCCTGACCGACGGTGTGGGTGATCATCCCAAGAATATCTTCCTTCTAACATGTGATGCCTTTGGCGTTTTGCCTCCCATTTCAAAATTGTCACCCGAGCAGGCGATGTATCATTTTATATCCGGATATACTGCGAAGGTTGCGGGTACCGAGGTTGGAATCAAAGAGCCGGTGGCAACGTTTTCGGCCTGTTTCGGATCCCCATTTCTACCGCTTCACCCAGGCAGATATGCTGATCAGTTGGGTGAGAAATTGAAGGGGACCAGCGCAAATTGTTGGCTCGTCAACACCGGTTGGAGCGGAGGCGCCTATGGAACGGGTGAGCGGATGAAGATCCAGATTACGCGCGCACTTCTCGATGCGGCCTTTTCTGGAGCACTGACAAACGCAGAATATCATGTCGACCCGACATTCAATCTACGTATTCCGAATGCTTGCCCGGGAATTCCGACCGAGGTCCTCAATCCAATCAATACCTGGAGGGATCAGGCAGCCTATAAGGAGACGGCCCTTAAGCTCGCCGGCATGTTTATCGATAATTTCAAACAGTTTGAAGAGGGTGTTTCCGAAGAGATCATCAAGGCAGGTCCCACTCGCTAGTTTGTGTTCTGGTATGTTGGTATTCTCGTATTCTGGTTAAATTTAAGACCAGAAAACCAGAATACAAGAACACTAGAATACTAACTAGTGAAACTCTAGTGTAAATCCATCCTTCAAAATGAAGTTTTTGGCGAGGTTCTGTCCATCGTAGATGCCATCTCCCCACCCCTTTGCGCTCTTAAGTGTGGCCGCAATATCTTTGTGAAGTGCCGTAGCGGCATCTAGAACCGTTGCACCTTTGCGTAAGATGAGGGGATCGATCCTTTCAATTTTCTTTCCGGGCCGCTTTGGATATACCCGAATAATCTTCATTGCGCGAAACAGTGTTTGTCCAAGAATCTGACAGGTTTTGGGTTGTTCGGTCGACAGGGTGATCAGTGGGATTTTGTTGCCGATCATCTCTTTGAGAAGATCCAAGTTGTCACGTGCGGAGGGGATGTCCATTTTATTGCCGACAATGATTGATGGAACGTAGCGATAGCCGGGCTCCATCTTTTCAGGTTGTTCGGGAACGATTTTGATTCGTCGTTTTTCAACTTGGTCAAAAGTAGCCTGGAGGTCATCAAGGACATCGTCGGATGAGAGGTCCAGAACAATCACCATAAAGTCGGCCATCATGATGGCGTTTGGTAGCCATGTTTCCATAACGTCGGCCGTCAGTGCCGGGAGTTCCACAAGCTGTATCTGAATATCCTCGAATGGCAGCATTCCCGGAACTGGCATCCGTGTCGCGAATGGATAGATTGTGACATCGGGGTGTGCATGTGTGAGCGTTTTGAGAATCGAGGATTTACCGCCGTTCGGAGGGCCAACTAAGACAACTTGACCGGCACCTTCCTTTTGAACCTGCCAGTGCTCTTTTCGTCCGCTTTTTTTCGCTGTGTCTTTGGATTCTTTCAGTTTGGAGAGTTTCCGCTTGAGTTCGCCGAAGATCTTGTCGGTTCCTTTGTGTTTGGGAAGGAGGGAGATCATCTCTTCTAGGAGCATGATCTTTTCGTTGATCTCTCGGGCGGCCTTGAATCGCTTTTCCGCCGAAATATAATCGGGTGTCAAGTTTGCTGGCATAGATCTGATCCTTGTTTGGTAAAATGTTATAAATAGTTGTTCGGAAGAAATCAAGGGTGCTCTGTATAACGTCATTCCATATCTATTATATGTCATCCCCGACTAGATCGGGGATCTCGGGTGTTTACTCTGGATCCTCCGGTCAGGCCGGAGGATGACGTCGGTGGGGCCAGCTGGTTCGCTGTTCTAGGATGCTGGCACTTGGGTAATATAGCTCTCGAATATTACCGACGAGATATAGGGACCCCGTGACCAGGATGGATCCGTTATCGGGGGTCAGAGTCTTTGCCTTGTCTAGGGCGGTCTTTGGCTCGGGCTCAAGAGAAATATCTTCTCGACCGATCTCCTTCGCAAGCTCGTTTGCTGGGAGAGCCTCTTTTCCGTAAACGTTTGGCTCTGTCAAAACGATCGGTCCGGGATGATTCCTTAGTAAGGTAAAAATCTCCGGCTCTGTTTTGCTCCGAAGCATTCCCAGAACCAAAACTGTATTCTTATCTGGAAGTGATCGAAAGAGGGCTTCTAACTTTTGTGCGTTGTGCGCGCCATCGAGGATGATTGTTGGGTTCTCTTGGATTTTCTCCATTCGTCCCGGAAGCGAAATGAAACATTCCGGGTCAGGCACAGAATGTTTCATTTGTTGAAGGGCGGCATTGGCGATGGACCTGTTGATGTCAGCGAAATTGTTGCTATTAGATTCGACCCAAGTCAGTGGTGCGCCCTTCGATCGTGCGACACGTTCAATGACTTCGGCACCTGCGCCGTTCCATGCGACAACTGGGACTCCCTCCTGAATAATACCTGCCTTATGTTCGGCAATCGATTCAATAGTTTCACCAAGTGTTTTAACATGATCAATTCCGATCGGTGTGATCACTGAGAGTGCCGTTCGTAATACATTTGTTAGGTCATCACGGCCACCCACACCGGTTTCCATGACGGCGATATCGATCTTCTGACGCCGAAAATATTCGAGGCAGATGCCGAATGAGGCCATACCGTGGAGAGGGACCTCTGGTGCCCGCCATCGTTCGCAAATGGGTCGAATCCAATCGACCAGTTCAACAAACTCATCCATCGACGCATATTGTCCATCGATCCAGAGTTTTTCGGTAGCCACTTGAAGATAAGGGGTGGTGTGGAGGCCGACTCTTTGAACCGCCTGACGGAGTCCCTCAGCAATCATCAGGGCAACGGAGCCCTTGCCTGATGTGCCGGCGATATGAATCGATGGATAAGTCTGTTCAGGGTGACCGAGATCTCCAACAAATCGAAGCATCCACTCGCGACGCGTACATGGAGGCGGACCTTCAGGGATCTCGGAACGGATCAACCCTTCGTTCAGATACTGTTCGGCTGTAAGATAGTTTTGCATTAAGTGAGCTTCTTTTGAACCTCGCTAGCAATGTCATCGGCTAGGGTGTCGACCTCTTTGATGATACCGTCGGCCTTGTTACGGATCTCCTTGGCCCATGCCTTGTCTTCAATCCCGGAAAGATTAATCAGAACATTGTAATAGGCACCATGAGCAGCTGCACGAGCCATCAGGGCGGCCACACCGGAATCACTAAGCGAGTTTTGGTTACCATGATCGGCAAC
>CAYWXY010000030.1:7090-20459 GCA_964462555.1 uncultured Pseudomonadota bacterium
CAGTGACGGAACGGTCCGCTCAAGAACTGAGAAGGGGACTAGCGTTGCCTCTTTGTTGGCTTCGTCCATTGCTTGAAGACGGGCGGACTTTTCTTCTTCCGTTTTCTTCGGCATTTTCATCGCTGCCATCACATGATTAAAGGCCTCGGTATCGGCGTTAACGGCATTCATAAACCAATCCTTGAGCCCCTGCGCTTCAACACCACTTTTTTCCATCAATTCATTGTGATCCTCATAACCCTTCTTGTTGAACGTAAGATTGGTCACCATTGCGGAAAGGGCTGTGCTTAGGCTTCCTGCCAGCGCTGCAACCGAACCACCACCGGGGGCAGGGGAGTCACTAGCCAGCTCATCGGCAAAGGCGTCGACACGCATTCGCGTCAACCCGACTGGGCTTTCAAAATTATATTCGATGATCTTTTTGTCGATATCAAAGGGAGAGAGTTCATCGAGTCCCATTGACAAGACGGCGATTCGAATCAATTCACGCTCAGAGACGGCCGTAGAACATCCTTGCTTCTGAAGATAATATTTTCCGGCCGAAATCATGGCGTCCTTCGGGATGAGGCCAATCAATTCACTTCCCGTAACACTGGCTCCGAGTTTTTCTGCCTGCTCTTTGACCGTGTCAAAAACGACGTGAATCGGTGTTTCAATATGATCGAGAATATTAATTGTGACCTGTGCCCGTTTATATTCATCGATGAACCAACCGGTGGCCTGTGTATGTTTCAAGAGGCCTGGGTTTCGAATCAGTTTCCCATCGCCATCCTTCATTCTTTTGCCATTCGCATCGCGCTTGGCGCGACCCTTTTCGCGAATATTAAAACCGATCTCTTTGGCAATTTTTGTATACGTCGTGTTTAGGTTAACGTTGTACGCGATGAGGAACTTTCGAACGCCGGTTGTTAAGACACCAAATTTTGCATCAAAACGAGCCGGACCATAATCGGGCTTAAACTCCGGTGTTTTCAGTTTTTGCTCGAGGGCCTCATATTCACCGGCACGGATATCGGGGAGGCGAACACGCTCCGGTTTCTTGGCTGCCAGGGCATAGAGAAAGACGGGAAGGTTCAGTTCTTCACCGACGCGTTTACCGAGTTGGTTGGATAGCTCGATGCACTCATCAACCGTCACACCCGAAATCGGGATAAAAGGGCAGATATCACAGGCACCTTGGCGTGCATGCTCGCCCGTGTGATTCTTCATATCGATGACTTCGTAGGCCTTCTTGATTCCCTGAAAGGCGGCTTCGACGATCACTTCAGGGCTTCCCGCAATTGTTACGACCGTTCGATTGGTTGCCGCACCGGGATCGACATCCAGCAACTGTACACCTGCGACTCCTTCCATCGCATCTGTAATCGCCGTGATCTTGGCCATATCCCGGCCCTCGCTGAAATTGGGAACACATTCCACAAGTCGTGTCATATAACCTCCATAAAAGGGCTTCTGATCGAAAACTGGGCGAGTCTAGCAGAGGCCCCTAAAATGTAAAGGTCAACTTTTTAACAATTCCCGAAACTTTTCCAGAAAATTGCCGATAATAATAATAGAAAGGATTTAGGATGGGAGGGTTAGTTAGCCACACTCTTGTTGAATGCCTATACCATGCCGGCCGTCGATTAATGGTAATCGTGGTCGTTTCTATGCCCACCCCCTCCAGGTGGGACCCACCAAAAATTGCCATCGGCTTCGTCAAAGCAATTTTAGCCCATATCCCAAAAAGGCTGAATATGCCCGCGTCCAATATTCTCCCTGGCTTCAGTGTTGGATCAGGTATATTTGGCATCGCTTTACCCCTCCTTGGTAGAGACCTATAGTAATTAGACGAATTCCCTAGTGCCTACATGTGGGCGGCCTGACGAAGCCGATAATGCGGTGGGGATCTTATCTATATGAAATAATAGACGAAATGGGGTTATGTACGAAGTGATATTTTTCCTTGAAAATAGGAAAAATCGGAATATAATATACTTATAATACTTAGAATAGTTATAATTCTTATATGGAGATAAAAATGAGGATGAGATCGTACTCGACATACCAGGTGGCCAAGCTACTAGATGTTCATCACACGACGGTGATCAACTGGATCAACGTCGGAAAGCTGAAGGCTCATGCGACGCCGGGCGGACATCGCCGAATCGAACCCGATGATCTTGAGGCATTTGTTAAGCGCTTCGAGATTCCGGTGCCGAAGGAAATCAAAAAGGCGAGGCTGGTTCTTGTCGTCGATGACGATGCTGAGGCCCTAGAGGAATTTCGAGAAGCTCTCACCGGTCATGGGTTCGAACTCGATTTTGCGTCCGACGGTTTTGAGGCGGGACGCAATATTTTCAGTCGGATCCCCGATCTCATCCTCTTAGATTTCAAGATGCCCGGAATGGACGGGTTTGAGGTATGTGAAACCCTAAAGATGGAGAGGGAGACATCACATATACCAATTTTTGCGGTGACTGCCCTGAAGAGTGAAAAAGATATTAAGAAAATCAAGGCATGTGGAGTTAGGGAATATCTCAATAAACCAGTCGAAGTAGAGAAGCTATTAAAATTGATCAGGGGATACTTGGAATAGATTAATAGGATGGGGGGAGACGTATGAAAAAAATAATGATTATTGATGATGATCACGAATTCCTGGATGAAATAACAGAGGTTCTCCATACTCATGGTTATATCCCGATCCCCATAGCAGCAGAGACCGACGCCGTAAATGTGGTGGGGACGCTAAAACCGGACATTATTTTGCTTGATCTGAAGCTGGGTCGAACAAGTGGTTTTATTATTGCTAGGGATCTTCGGAAAAACCCGCTGACGGCTGATGTTCCGGTGATTGCCATTACGGGCTACTATACGGATGAGGAGTATCGTGAAATTATGAGTGCCTGCCAAATCAGACATTGTCTAACCAAGCCGATTGATATAAAAAAGCTACTACAGTGGATTGAGAGTGAAACTGATCGGAGCCAACTCCCGTGACAAAAAATTATTATGACACATTGAGTGATGAGCAAAGCCTGCTTCAGTCGATTAAACGTTTTGATGATGAAGAGGATATGGCCAAGCGGGCCATTGAACTCTCCGGAATCATGTTTGTCATTCTAGATGCGCATGGAATCGTCCGTCTGGTGAATCGAAAAGGTTGCGACATTCTTGAGGGAAATCGTGAAGATATTGTTGGCCAAAATTGGTTTAACACCTTTCTTCCAAGTGAACTTCAAAAGGAAGTCAGTAAGGTCTTCAAACAGTTAATGAAGGGCGAAGTCATTCCGGTCGAATATTTTGAGAACGAAATAATGACTCTGAAGGGAAACCGGAGAGTCATTAAGTGGCACAATGCATTAATTCAGGATGAGAAGGGAAGA
Organism: uncultured Pseudomonadota bacterium; assembly: GCA_964462555.1. Classification (GTDB taxonomy): domain Bacteria; phylum UBA10199; class UBA10199; family CAYWXY01; genus CAYWXY01. The sequence goes on from CAYWXY010000030.1 coordinate 10,459, forward strand.
CCTGTCGGTGTTATTAGCTCGGGTGATGATATCACTAAACAGAGAGGGCTCGAAAGGGATCTCTATTTGGCAAAGGTGTCGATTGATCGTTCTTCGGTGTCGACGTTTTGGATTGGCAGCAACGGCCGTTTTATTAATGTCAATGATGCGGCCTGCGTTCATCTGGGGTATTCACGCAAGGAGTTTGAGAGTCTTACAGTCTCTGATATTGATCCCGATTTTCCGAGTGAAATCTGGCCAAAACACTGGGAGGAACTGAAAGAGAAAAAATTCATGCATTTTCAGAGTCGTCACAAAAAAAAGAGTGGCGAGATCTTTCCTGTGGAAGTTGAAATAAATTATATTCGTTTTGGCGACCAGGAATATAACTTTGCCTATGTTCGGAATATTTCAGATCGGGTTCGGGATCATGGACTCTTGGTGCGTCATGGAAATGTGCTGGAAGCGATCAATGAAGTCCTTCAGTCGGCTATAACGTCAGATTCACACCAAGAAGTGGCGAAGAGATGCCTGGAGGTTGCGGAGGGATATACTCAGGCTGCCTTTGGTTTGATTGGCGAGATCAATAAGAAAGGTAACTTTGACACCATTGCACTCAGTGATCCGGGATGGGCGGCCTGTCGGATTCCCAGGGGGGATGCGGCACGGATGATTGAAAATATAGAGATGAAAAATCCTTTTCTCTTCAGGGCTATCAAAAAAGAAAAGGGTTTTTATATGAACAACTTGGAGGGATCTACGAATCCACCCGAGGGGCACCCCCCGATTACATCGTACTTGAGCGTTCCCCTTTGGCGGCGTGAAAAGGTCGTCGGTATGATCAGTGTGGCCAATAAAGAAGGTGGTTTTGTTGACGCCGATCTGTCTTTTCTCCAGTCCCTCTCAACTGTTTTTATCGAGTCATTGGAACATAAACGTTCCGAAGAGAATGTTTTAGAATCGGAAGAGCGATATTATCGTCTCCTCAATTCCGCTCGAGATGCAATATTGGTTATAGATGTAGATACACGTAAGATTATTGATGGGAACAAAAAGTCCGAAGAACTCTTTGATTGCCCCCTCGGCACGTTGACCGAAATGAGTCATGAGGATCTTCATCCCGATGACGAGCGGAAACGGTGTGAATTTTTGTTTCAGGAGAAGATCAGGCATGGAGAAGAGGGCCATACCATTATATCAGAAATTGTTAACGGTCAGGGTGAGCGAATTCCGGTTCAGATTAGTTCAAGTGTTGTTCACCTAAGGGGCCGGCGATTATTGATGAGTATCTTTCGGGATATTAGTGAATTTAAACGGATCGAGATGGAGCTCCGACACGAAAAAGATGGTCTCCTGAGGGGAATGAGCAAGAAAACACTTGAGCTCAAGAGAACAATGCGTGAACTGGAGGATGCTCGCCGTCTCTCGGATATCGGTATATTGGCCGCTACAGTGGCGCACGAACTTCGAAATCCGTTGGGTGTGATCAATACGGCCATCTATAATGTGAAGCGCAAGCGTCAGAATAAGGATATCGACCGTCATTTGGCCAATATTGAAAAGAAGATCAACGAGAGCAATCAGATCATTGAGAACTTATTGAGTTATGCCCGTTTGAAAATGCCAACGATGGAGGATGTCAATGTTCATGCTCTTGTCCACGAATGTGTAGAGCATCTTTCCGCGAAACACCGTGAGAAAAAAGTCGAATTAGATTTGAAGTGTAATTGTCGAAAAGAAGACACCATCAGGGGAGATCGTGTTCAAATTATGGAGGTTATCGAAAACATTCTCGACAACGCTTATCAGGCTATTGATGACGAGGGTGGGAAGGTCTTCGTTGAGGGAGAGTACAATATCGGTGAAGGGAGTTTTACTCTTACAGTATCGGATAATGGCGTCGGAATACCGGAAAAGGAAATGGACCTAATTTTTGACCCATTTTTCACGACCCGTGCGCGAGGAATTGGCCTAGGTTTGACCGTTTGCAGGCAGATCATCCAGCTTCACCACGGAAGGATAAAAATAGAGAGTCAGGCTCGTAAAGGAACCAAGGTCACTATTATTCTTCCCGTCTGATAGGGATAGCCCCCCATAATTTCTTTCGTATAATTGGATAACAGCCCAAAATATAAGGATTTAAAAGGGATTTTCCCTATTTATCTCGTTGCTGGGTTGGCCTCCAGCCATTAAGGCTGAAGTTTCCTGCTTGATTACCTTGACTTTCTTAAAGTAGATCTTTATAGTTTTTCAAAAGGAGTCACTCACGTGAAAAAGTCGGTTGAAGTTAGCATCATGGGTCAGAAATTGCAGATTCGGAGCGATTCTGACGAGGGCTACATCGAGAAAGTCGCCCAATTTGTGGACGGGAAGATTGATGATGTCCTCAAACGCACGAAATCCGTGGCTTCTGCCCAGGTGGTCATTTTGGCAGCGATGAATATTGCGGACGAATTCTTAAAGTATAAGATGAACAAATCGGAGCGTGAAGAGACAATCGCCAAAAAGATCGAGTCGATGATAGAACATATTGATTTGCGTCTATAGTCGATGTATAATGATTTTAGTTCTTTAACAGATTGAATTTCGGTTTCCCCTGCGGCGTTCGACTTTGATTCTCTCATTTTTGGAACCGACTCATTTATACTGGGGACTCTCACTTGCTGTGGTGAGCATGCTTCCGCCTTGCGCGGAGGAAGCCTAAAGCAGTAACGGGGTGCCCACCTGTTGAGAACAGGGTTTTCAAAAATAGACAATCTGACGGCGACTGCGGGGGATTTTATTTTATTCGATTATTTTCGGCATAAGGCCGATTTTGATGAGAGAGTAGTTAGAGATATTGGGAAGGAAATAACGAGTCAAAGGTCTTCTGGGACCTTTTAAGGGTGATAGATTTCATATGTTACGTTTAAACCTGATCCATAATCGATGGCGTTTTGTTTTAGGTAAAGGTTTGCGTTCTCTGCTGAAAGGATAGACAAGCAGAGACACCCTTTTCATTTAATTTCCCTTCATTTCAATCTCCTCATCAGTCGTTCTTTTCATATTTATGGTTGCAGGAGGACCCTCATGGAAATGAATATACTTGTTGTTGCGATCGGCGTTGCTGTTGTGTCGTTGGCCGTTGGAGGTGTTTTAGGATCATTCTTTAAGAAACGATCAGAGGCGCAGAAGATTGCAGGTTCTAAGTCAAAGTCCGATCAGATCATTGAAGATGCAGAGAAACAGGCAAAGACGATTAAGAAGGAGGCGGAGCTCGAAGGAAAGGATATTCTCCTTAAGTCAAAGACTCAGTTCGAAAGGGAAACACAGGAAAAACAAAAAGAGCTTCAGACACTTGAAAAGAGATTAATTTCCCGCGAAGAAAACCTGGAAAAGAAATTTGATCTTCTAGAATCCAAAGAAGACGATCTCAAAAAACAGGAACAAAGCCTTCTTGATCGGAAGAAGCACGCCGAGGCGCTCGAGAAACAGTATCACCAACTTGTGGATGAAACAAAAAAGAAGCTCGAGAAGGTGGCTGGCCTTTCAATGGATGACGCAAAACGACAGCTCAAGGAAAGCTTGGTCGAAGAAGTGAAGGCTGACGCAGCCAAAATGATCAAGGATATTGAAGACGAGGCCCGCGAAAAAGGGGAGAAAGAGTCCCAATACATTATGAGTAGCGCCATGGAGAGGATGGCCAGCGATTTTGTAAGTGAGCATTCGATCTCGGTTGTTCACCTTCCCAGTGATGAGATGAAGGGTAGAATCATCGGACGTGAAGGGCGAAATATTCGCGCCCTCGAGGCAGCTACGGGTATCGATATCGTGATTGATGATACACCAGAGGCCGTGGTTCTTTCCGGTTTTAATCCGATACGAAGAGAAGTGGCTCGGCGGACACTCGAAAGTTTGATCCAGGATGGGCGAATTCATCCAGCCCGCATCGAAGACATGGTCTCGAAGATGGAGAAGGAGATCAACGCCGAGATCAAGGAAGCCGGTGATCAGGCCGGCTATGAGTTGGGTCTCCATAATGTTCATCCCGAACTCTTGAAGTTGGTTGGTAGTCTTAAATTTCGTTTCAGTTATGGTCAGAATGTTTTGCAACATTCAAAAGAGGTGGCATATCTCGCCGGTATGATGGCGGCACAGTTGGGTATCGATGAAAAAATGGCAAAGCGTGCTGGTCTTCTGCATGATATTGGAAAGGCAGTGAGTCACGAGGTCGAGGGATCTCATGCCCTCATCGGTATGGAGTATGCCAAAAAGTATCGTGAATCGGAGCCAGTGGTTCACGCGATTGGTGCCCATCACGAAGATCTCCAGCAGGACAGCGCATTTGATTGCCTGATCGATGCGGCCGATGCACTATCGGGAGCACGTCCAGGAGCCCGCCGTGAAGTTTTGGAAACATACGTGAAGCGTCTGGATGATCTCGAAAATATATCCCGTTCCTTCAAGGGCGTGGAAAAGGCATACGCCATTCAGGCGGGTCGTGAAATTCGCGTCATGGTCGACAATGATAAGTTGGACGATTCTCAGGCGAATGTATTGTCACGTGATATCGCCAAGAAGATAGAGGCCGAGATGACCTACCCGGGACAGATCAAGGTTACGGTGATACGAGAAACCCGGTCTGTCGATTATGCAAAGTAGTACCTCGGTATAGATGTGATATCAGTAATTACTGAGGAACTGAGGAACTGAGATAACCCAGATGAATATACTTGTAATAAGCGACATATTCGGCAAACCGGGTCGTCAAGCGATCAAGGAGCTTTTGCCAGGACTCATTAAAAGAGAAAAGGTCGACTTCGTTATCGCTAATATAGAAAATGCGGCTGGCGGACGGGGAGTGACACCCAAGACGGCCAAAGAACTTCTCAAAACTCCGATTAATATCTATACGGCTGGAAATCACATCTGGGAATTCGACACAATCCACCCGATGCTCGATTCACATCCAATATTGAGACCGATGAATGTCAAAAAGACGCTCCCTGGAAAGGGGTCAGCTATCCTTGAGTGCCAGGGGAAGAAGATTGCTGTTGTGAGTCTTCAGGGTGAGATCTTCATGGACGACAAGGGAGCGCAGGCCACCAATCCCTTTCATGCAATGGATGCCCTTTTGCCCACGCTTCTTGCCGATATTGTCATTGTCGATTTCCATGCCGAGGCCACTTCCGAAAAACGAGCGCTGGGTTGGTATTTGGATGGACGTATCAGTGCACTCCTAGGCACGCATACCCATATTCAAACTGCGGACGAAGAGATCCTGCCTAAGGGGACGGCTTATATTACGGATCTTGGGATGACCGGTCCTCATCACTCAGTCATCGGTTTAAAAAAAGAGGTAGCGATTCATCGTTTTCTCGCAGGCGAAAAAAAGGGGTTCAAGGTCGCCGTTCAGGATGTTCGTCTCGAAGGTGTTTTATTAAAGTTCAATAATGAGACGAATGGTGTGAAATCGATTAAGAGAATTAGAGAGAGGTTGGATGTATGATGGATACTAAAAAACAGTTAGAGCAGATTAAGCGTGGTTCGGTCGATCTGATCAGTGAAGAGGATTTGCTAAAAAAACTCAAAGAGGGGCGACCGCTTCGTATTAAGGCCGGTTTTGACCCGACACGCGCCGATCTCCATCTGGGTCACACCGTGGTCATGCAGAAGATGCGACAGTTTCAGGACTTAGGTCACACTGTTATCTTTTTAATTGGGGATTATACTGCACAGATCGGTGATCCGTCAGGGCGGGATGAGACAAGACCGACAATGTTGGATGACGAGATCGAAAAAAATGCGAAGACATATGTCGAACAGGCCTCTAAGATTCTTGATATGAGTAAGACTGAAATACGATACAATTCAGAGTGGCTGGGGCAAATGACCGGTGTTGATTTCCTCACGCTTAGTTCGAAATATTCCGTTGCCAGAATGTTGGAGAGAGATGATTTTAAAAAGCGATACAAGGAGGGCCATTCGATACGGATTCATGAATTCATTTATCCTCTTCTTCAAGGACAAGATTCGGTCGCTCTTGAAGCTGATGTTGAGTTGGGCGGGACAGATCAGATTTTTAATCTTTTGGTAGGCCGCGATCTTCAGAAAGAGCGCGGACAAGAGGCGCAAGTCGTCTTGACGATGCCACTCCTTGTCGGAACCGATGGCATTCAAAAGATGAGTAAGACATATGATAATTACATTGGTATCACCGATGCGCCGGGAGATATTTTTGGTAAAATGATGTCGATCAGTGATGACCTGATGTGGGACTACTATCAATTACTGAGTTCAAAATCTTTAGACGATATTGCAAAGATGAAAAAGGATGTGGAGGTGACAAGAATTCATCCCAAGGATGCCAAGGTTGCATTGGCCAAAGAAATCGTGGCTCGTTTTCATTCGAAGAAGGATGCTGATTCTGCCGCGGCCGAATTTGATGCCGTCTTTGCGCAAAAAGGGAAGCCGACCGATATCCCAGAGTCGGTTCTTAAGGCCGGCGACGAATTCTCGATTATTGATCTGATGGTCAGTGAAAAAATGGCTGCATCAAAGTCTGAAGCGCGGCGCTTGATCCAGCAGGGGGGTGTCTCCCTCAACGATAAAAAGGTTTCCGATATTAATGATAAAATCAGAAATTGCGGCGAATATCTCCTGAAGGTGGGGAAGCGCAAGTTCAGGAAGATAATAGTCAAATAATATCAATAGGATAGCCCCACTTTTTCCTAGCAACAAATTAAAGCAAGTGCCGATACGAATCATATGTCGAGGTCTACCCGAATAAAGCTCTATCAAGGGCCCGTGATACCGGATGTGTTGATCAAACAGCCGGTCGAGTTGGTGCGTCTTGGTGATAACAGAATATCCGAGATTGTCGGTCCTCTTAGCGGACTGCCAACCGGTCTCATAGGACAAATTCCAGCAGGTCTTACTGTTGCTCCAACTCCGGTCTCATTGCTATTTAGTGACAGTGCTGTCACCGATTACGTTGGCGTCATACCTAATCACACACTTCATCAAGAGATAGCTTGGGTCGAAGATCCAGGGAGCGGCTTCTGGAAACCCGATTATGATCTAACCGATGTCATTCAACAAATTCAGGGTGTGGCCCTGCTTATATCTCGAGCCATCGCGATTCCCGGTCTTGTTAGCGATCTCATCAATGCTGGACGCCGGGTCTTTGTCGACATCTTTAGACCGGAGTTGCCCTACAGAGAGGAAATAGTGCCAGGCGAAGAGGGTGCCTACCAACTCCATCTCTATGTTGGCAACGAGAGTGCAACATTAGACATTGCTGAGGGTGAGAGCCGCTACACGATCAACGCCATTGAGGCGTCCAGTTCAGCAATGGCTGAGACCGCATTTCAAATAGCGCTTGGAAGGATGCCGGCGGAGAAGGATTATCTGAGATTGCTGATCGATGGGAAGCATCCTCACTTTCAAGTTGTTGCCGATGAGTTGACTCGGGAAGAAGCCAGACGCAGTATCAAGCAAACATATCCGTTGACGATGCCGGTGCTGACATCAATCGTCGAGAATGATACAGGGCGTTCAGTGATTCACGCCACATTGCAAATACCTGGAACTGTCAGTTGGCGGGGAGAGAAGATTAATCCAGACAATCCATATGCCCTCATTGAATTGAAACTTAAGAGAGGGGGATCACCGAGCAGAGAAGCTCAAATAATAGAGATGGAAGCGGCACAAACCTTTTCCGAATTGGCAAGGGCCATTGGTCGCTTCGACACAGATGTTTTCGATGGTGGGAAGGTGATGGTTCGAAATGAGGCGGCAAGGCTTATCTTGGCTATGTTCCATAAGGTCCGCTTTCGTTTTGAAATCTGGGATTATCACCGCATCCCTAAACTCTTCCGAGATAAATTGATATCCTTGCTTCGTGAGTATGACGCCAAGGTGAGGGTGATTCTTGCAGAACAATATGATGCTCCAATCGGAATGTTTAAAGAACGTTCTATTGTAAATGAATATGAAACGATGGCCTGGCACTTGGCCCAATATTCCAGGTTAGTGGGCGATGAAAAACTCGACGGTATCGACAGACGTTATCAACGGGCGGTAAGTCGTAATGCCGCTCGCCTCCGGAATTTTATCGGTGATGTCGGTATTGACTGGTTTGAAGAACCGCTTCTCGCGGTCGATCTTTATCGGCTCTTTCACAGATATAAAGGGAGAAATTTTGAAATAAGTGCGTCTGATATCGATTTTGTTCGTTCAATGGATCGACAGTTTCGGGATGGTTTGATCGATTTGGCCTCCTTCTTTCCCCGTCCCGTTGAAATGCTAAGGCTATTATATACATACCGTGATGGTAAACGAGAACTCTACTCCTCCATTGGACAACATATGAAAAAGGTGAATGGGACTGACCTTGGACCCTTTCAGGATCTCATTCAGTTTTGGCACGAGGCGGTCCCCGATCTATTAGAAAGAGATGGTATCGACCAACTCTTCTTTCTTCTTGCTTCTAGGCAGTGGGATCGATTGGCGACACTTCGGTTGTTGCCGACCGATGCGATTTGGCATGTTCTAACTCAGGAAGCGTTAGATGCGTTTACTGGAACGGGAGAGGCGATCACCGATTATCTTAGAGAGATCATGATATATAAAGATGGTCTTAATGAAGAAGTGGTGGATGCGTCGGCGGTCGACATCGATGCCCACCGTTTTTATCGTACTCTTCAGATGGTACGAAAACTGGGGCTCTCGATCCTTGATTTCAACAAGGCTTACGTTAACTCACGCACCTTTTTCGGACCCGAAGCCCTCTTTTTTGGAGGCGTTTCGTGGGGGGGAATTATAGAGTCGTTTGTGAGGCGTACACGATTTCTGAGTCGTCTGAATCCAGAGGGGCGTGAACAGTTCGATCTGGGGCAAGGTGTTACCTTAAGCATTGGTCAGGGGCGACATGAGGCGAAACATGGGATCGGATTTTCGCTTGCAATCGATAGGGAGGGTGAAAAATATCCAACACATCTCATTGTAATGGGCGCAACAATGACGGGTGAAACAATTAATATTACACATCTGCAAGGAGGGAAGAGGGTACGAGATGTTGATAGGGAAAAATTCCATTTATTCTCGGGAGGTCTTGATCCTATTCCGTGGATTGCAGCCTTCGTTGGAAAACTATTATTACAATATGCAACAGAGAATAATTTACAGTTAAGGTTCATCGACGGAAGTCTTTTGAAAATGGCGTACCCGCACGTTTTACACGATATTGTTGTGAGTCAAAAGGATGCGCAACGTTATCTCGACCAGCCGCGTGGTAGGCATCCGGCCGTGGCGGTGAATCTCTTTCACGACGAACCACAGGATCAAAAAACAACGATGCGACATAATAGTTTCGAGAGAGAATGGGATCGTGGCCTTCACACCATAAATCTTTATCGCAATACGGCGCGCCAACTTGGTTTTCGGCGAAGAAAAAATCAGGACTTCTGGTATTGGCCCGCCGGTAAAGGACTTGACGACATGGGCCGCGCACTCTTTAATCAACGCGGAAGTGCAGAAGAATCGGGGGATTCCGCCATTGATGTTGCGCGAATCGCAACATCGGTCGAAAGTGCACTCCAAATAATCACTAATGTTTTCAAGGAGAAGGGGATCCTTCGCCGATAAATCCTTTTATTTTACAAGCGTTTAGAGATAGTCCTCCACCAAACCGCAAAAAAAGAGAAAAAAAGAATAAAAACAACACCTTTTTTATTGACAATTGAAGGGGGCATTGTTAAAAACGCCCTCCGCTTGGGCACATGCCTCAGGTGGTTATCCCTAGCTCAAAAAATTTAATATTTTCATCAACCTTGATGACGCCAGGCTCTTCGGCGAGGGAAGAGTCGCTAGGTAAAATTGTGCTGCTCTTTGAAAGCTAAATAGGTTAGAAGCAAGTGCGAGCTCAGTTATATTTTAATTGGAGAGTTTGATTCTGGCTCAGAACGAACGCTGGCGGCGTGCTTAACACATGCAAGTCGAACGGGAAAATTTCCTTCGGGAAATGATTACAGTGGCGCACG